>NZ_JBNHIE010000008.1:0-234512 GCF_059093025.1 Arthrobacter sp. 210 2 | reverse complement strand
GTACTGCACCCGGGAGGGTGTGGGAGAGTAGGTCACCGCCGGACAACCATTAAGGTCGAGGCCCCAACCAGCAATGGTTGGGGCCTCCCGCATTTAACACACCAACGCCCCGGGATGCCCTATCAGATAACGCGCCCAAAAACCCCGGGATGCTCTATCAGATAACGCGCCCAAAAACCCCGGATGACAACCACAACTGACAGGGCAACCCGCCCGGCCACGCCCCGGGGCACCCAGGCCCCGTCCCACCGTCGTACAATTCACCCGCTGAGAGAGCGTCCTACCCAAACCTGCAGAAGCTGATAGGGCGTCACCCGGGAACCCGCAACAGCTGATAGAGCGTCACCAGGGAACCCGCAACAGCTGATCGAGCGTCTCCCGGGAACCCGCAGCACGTGATGGAGCGTTGGAGGCCGGGGGCGGCTGGTGTGAACATCCCCACGATGTGGCTCCCAGCCCTCGCTCTGTCCCTGCGGATTAGGTGCCTCCTCTAGAATTGATGAAGATGTACGGACTTCGAAGCGCTTGATTTCGGGTTGTGTAGGAAACGAAACACGGATACGAGCGGCTGCAGTTGCGCCAGTGGTCGGCTCACAACAGGAGGAATCCATCATGGCCGAGCACAACGGCGGTAACCGCGGAAACGACCGCGGTTCGTTCCGGGGAAACAACAACTCCGGTGGGGACCCCCGCGGGTTCCGGTCCCGCAGCAACCGCGACAACAACGACTTCCCCAAGCGGGCATCCGGCAGCGGGGAGCGGAAGCCCTTCGGTGACCGTCCCCGCTCTGAGGGTGAAGGCGACCGCCGCGGGTTCGGTGGTGGAGAGCGGAAGCCTTTCGGGGACCGTGACCGCAAGCCGTTTGGGGACCGTCCCCGCCGTGAAAGTGACGGGGAGCGTCGCGGGTTCGGTGGCGGTGGTGGGGAGCGGAAGCCTTACGGTGACCGGGACAACCGTTCCTTTGGTGACCGACCGCGCCGTGAAGGTGACGGCGACCGCCGGGGTTTCGGCGGCGGTGGCGGTGGAGAACGCAAGCCTTACGGTGATCGTGACAACCGTTCCTTCGGGGACAGGCCGCGCCGAGAGGGTGACGGTGAGCGCCGCAGCTTCGGTGACCGTGACCGTAAGCCGTTCGGTGACCGGCCGCGCCGCGAGGGCGATGGCGACCGCCGTGGTTTCGGCGGTGGAGAACGCAAGCCCTTCGGCGACCGTGACCGGAAGCCGTACGGCGACCGCGAAAACAAGCCCTATGGAGACCGCCCGCGCCGGGAAGACGGTGAGCGCCGCAGCTTCGGTGACCGTGACAACCGGAAGCCGTTCGGTGACCGGCAGGACCGCGCGCCCCGCAGCTTCGACCGCGGCCCCGGCCGTGGTGATGCGCGCCAGGGCGACTCCGGTCCCCGCAGTTTCGGGCGTGACCGCCAGGAGGACCGGCCGGCACGCGTCCCCAACGCACGTGACCTGCGCAGTGCCAACCGCCCGGACCGGGAACGCTCGCCCGAAATCGATGAGGACGTCACGGGCAAGGAGCTTGACCGCGCCACGCAGCACCAAATCAAGACCCTTGAGCCGAAGAGCGCGGAGTGGGTTGCCCGTCACCTCGTGATGGCCGGCCGCCTCATCGACGACGAACCGGAACTTGCCTTCCAGCACGCACTGGCCGCCAGCCGGCGCGGCGGCAGGCTCGCCGCCGTACGCGAAGCCGTAGGGCTCACCGCGTACGCCGCCGGCCACTACGGCGAGGCGCTGCGCGAATTCCGCACCTACCGCCGGATCAGCGGCTCCAACGTCCACCTGCCGGTGATGGCCGACTGCGAGCGTGGCCTGGGCCGTCCGGACCGCGCACTCGATGTGGCACGGTCTGAGGAAGCACAGGACCTGGACGCTCCCGGCAAGGTGGAGCTGGCCATTGTTGCAGCAGGGGCAAGGACCGACCTCGGCCAGCCGGATGCCGCCGTGGCCGAACTCGAGATACCCCAGCTGGACATCAACCGGGCATTCTCGTACAGCCCCCGCCTTTTCCGGGCCTACGCTGATGCCCTTGCGGCCGTGGGACGTGAAGCCGAAGCAGAGAAGTGGCAGAACCAGGCCGTAGTTGCTGAGAATGCCCTGGGCCAGGGTGTCGACGAAGAGCCTGACATCATCGACCTCGGCTGGGACGAAGAGGAAGAAGCCCGGGAAGAAGCCGAGCGCCGCCGCCTCCTCGACCGCGCTTCCACGGCATCTGACACGGCTAACGCAGCCGCCGGCGCCTCCACGGGAACAACAGCGGCCGCCGGAACGTCCGACGCCGGCACGTCGGCAGCTGCCAGCGTCACCACTGAAGCATCCGCCGAAGAGGCGCAGGACAGCAGCATCGACGACCAGGAAGCGGACTACTTCGTCTCCGATGATGCTGAGTCGGACGAGGACTCGGTGGAGCACGACGAACTGGATTCCGAGGACACGGAAACTGAGGACACGGAAACAGAAGGCACCGAAACCTGGGGCCAGGAGACCGAGGGGGAAGCCGGCAGCCTCCAGGACCGCCGGGAAGACTGAAAACCAATGACTGAAGTTTCCCTGATCTCCCGTTTCGACGCGCTCCTGGCAGACCTGGACGGGGTGGTGTACGCCGGTCCGCACGCCATTCCCGGAGCGGTCGAGTCCCTGCAGCAACTGTCCGGTCTCGGTGTGGGGTTGGGCTACGTCACCAACAACGCATCCCGCTCCCCGTCACAGGTGGCAGCGCACCTCCGCGAACTCGGGGCACCTGCTGAGGACGACCAGGTAGTCAGTTCTTCCCAGGCCGCGGCAGAACTGCTGGCTTCGAGGCTCGCACCGGGGTCCCGCATCCTCATTACCGGCAGCCCGGCACTGGCCCACGAGATCGAACTCGTGGGCCTCGTGCCGGTCTACAGCCAGGACGAGGAACCGGTGGCTGTGGTCCAGGGCTTCAATCCCGACATCGGCTGGAAGGACCTGGCCGAGGCAGCCTACGTGGTGTCTGCCGGCGCCCTGTGGGTCGCCACCAACACGGATATGTCCATCCCGCAGGCACGGGGGATCGCGCCCGGAAACGGCACCCTCGTGGCCGCCGTGATCGCGGCAACCGGCCAAAAGCCCCTCGTGGCAGGCAAGCCGGAAGCACCGCTCTTCCACTCCGCGGCCAAACGGCTCGGCGCCGAACGCCCCCTGGTGGTTGGTGACCGGCTGGACACGGATATCCTGGGCGGCAACAACGCGGGCTTCGCCACCGTAGCCGTCCTGACCGGCGTCGACACCCGGCAGAGCATCCTGGCCGCCCGCGCCGCGGAGCGTCCGGACTACCTCATCGAAACGCTGCCGGACCTGCACCGGCCCTACCCCGAGGTGACGCACGACGACGGCACCTACTCGTGCGGAAGGGCATCGGCCCGGGTGGCAAACGGCGCGGTGGGCATCATTGGCAGTCCCGACGACCTGGACGCGTGGCGCGCCGCCTGCGCCGCCTGGTGGGCAGCAACGCCGGACGCCTCCGCACCACAGGCGCCGCAGCTGGCGTGGATGGATCATTAGACTGGACGAATGACTGAGCTGAACCGACCCGACGAAACAGCAGCCCAGCCTTCCCCGGACTGGCCCGGTGCAGCAGATGCCGGAATCACGGATCCCGTCGTTGCCCAGGCTCTGTCGCGGCTTGATGCCCTGCCGCAAATTCCGGTGGCAGAGCATGAAGCGGCCTACAACGGGCTTCATGATGATCTCCTCGCCGCCCTGAACGCCGAGCCCGCGGACGGCGGCGCCTGATGCCCGCACGCCTCGACCAGGCCCTGGTTGCCCGCGGCCTGGCCAGGTCGCGGACGCATGCAGCCGCCCTGATCGCCGAGGGCAAGGTCAGCTCCGACGGCAGGATCCTGGAAAAAGCGTCCCTGCAGGTTGACGATGACCGGGACCTCGCCGTTGAACATGACGAGCAGGACACGTACGCCAGCCGCGCCGGCCACAAGCTCGCCGGCGCCCTGGACGCCTTCCCGCACGTCCAGGTGGAAGGAAAACGGTGCCTGGACGCCGGAGCTTCCACCGGCGGCTTCACCGATGTCCTGCTCAGGCGGGGCGCGGCACACGTGGTGGCGGTCGACGTCGGGCACGGCCAACTGGTGCCCCGGCTCCGCAGCGATCCCCGCGTGGCTGTCCACGAGGGACTCAACGTCCGCTACATGACCCCGGCGGACATCGGCGGCACAGCCGCACTGACCGTAGCCGACCTCTCCTTCATTTCGCTCACCCTGGTGGTCCAGCCGCTGGCACTGTGCACCGAACCCGGGGGTGATCTGGTGCTGATGGTCAAGCCGCAGTTCGAGATCGGCAAGGACCGCCTGGGACGCACCGGGGTGGTGACATCCGAGCGGGAACGCCGCATGGCGGTGGAAAAAGTGGCCAGGTCAGCGCTCGATGCCGGCCTCGACCTGTGCGGCCTGGCACAAAGCCCGCTCCCGGGCCAGGACGGAAACGTCGAATACTTCCTGTGGATAAAACGCAGGATCAGCCAAGACTTGCCTAAGATCGAAGAGCGAGAGGCAGCTGCCGCTGCCTTGCTCGGACGTATCTGGCCGAACCACTAGAGAGCGGAACCTGATGAGCAGGCGTGTACTGGTCCTCGCCCACACCGGCCGCGAGGAATCACTGAAAGCCGCCTGGGAAGCCTGCGCCCTGCTGCACGCCTCGGGAATCGTCCCGGTGATGCAGGAGTCCGAGCTGGACGATATGGAACGGTTCTTCGGCCACCTGGCCCAGCCCGTGGAAGTGCTCCACGACCACGTCCAGCTGCCGGACGTCGAACTGGTGATGGTCCTCGGCGGTGACGGCACCATCCTGCGTGCCGCCGAACTGGTCCGGGAAGTGGACGTGCCCCTGCTGGGCGTGAACCTGGGCCATGTGGGCTTCCTGGCCGAAAGTGAACGGGCGGACCTGGCCCAGACGGTTGAGTGGATCGCCAGCCGCGACTACACCGTGGAAGAACGGATGACCATCGACGTCCAGGTCTGGATCCGCGGCCAGAAAATCTGGCACACCTGGGCGCTCAACGAGGCCGCGATCGAAAAGGCCAACCGGGAGCGCATGCTCGAGGTGGTCACCGAAGTGGACGAGCGACCGCTGACATCCTTCGGATGCGACGGCATCGTGCTGGCCACACCCACCGGTTCCACCGCCTACGCCTTCTCCGCCGGCGGTCCCGTCGTCTGGCCGGAGGTGGAGGCACTGGTCATCGTCCCCATCAGTGCCCACGCGCTCTTTGCCAAGCCCCTGGTGGTGTCGCCGCGCTCACGGCTTGCCGTGGAGGTGCTGAGCCGCACCGATGCGCAGGGTGTCCTGTGGTGCGACGGCCGGCGGTCCGTGGACCTGCCGCCCGGCGCGCGCGTGGAGGTCACGAAATCCGCCACACCCGTCAGGCTGGCCCGGACGCACCAGACGCCCTTCTCCGCCCGGCTGGTCCGTAAGTTTGAACTGCCCATCCATGGCTGGCGGGGGCCGGTGCCGAAGGCCGAGGCCATCCATACCGGTCCCATCCCCATCGTCAGGACGCCGCGGCCACAGCCCCCGCTCCAGGTGCCGCAGGCAGGCCAGCCTGAAGCCGATACCGATCCGTCGACTGCAAAGTGAAACCATGCTTGAAGAACTGAGAATCCGCGATCTGGGCGTCATCACCGACGCAACCCTGCCGCTGGGCCCGGGGCTCAGCGTGGTGACCGGTGAGACCGGCGCGGGTAAGACCATGGTGGTTACCGCCGTCGGCCTGCTGCTGGGTGCCCGCTCGGACGCCGGCGCCGTCCGCAGCGGTGCGAAGAGCGCGACGGCGGAGGCGGTCCTTAAGCTCGACGCCGGGCACCCGGCCATTGCGCGTGCGCTGGATGCGGGGGCCGAAGCGGAAGAATTCGACGGCGGCGCTGAGCTGATCCTGGCACGGCGCCTTGGTTCGGACGGCCGCAGCCGTGCGTTCCTGGGCGGCAGGGCCGCCCCGGTGGGCGTCCTGGCCGAGATTGGCGAAACCCTGGTGGTGGTGCACGGCCAGTCTGACCAGATCCGCCTCAAGGGTGCGGCTGCGCAGCGGGGCGCCCTGGACAAGTTCGCCGGCGACTCCCTGGCCGGGCCCCTGGCGGCCTACCAGGACTTGTACAACCACTGGAAGGCCAGCCAGTCCGAGCTAGACACGCTCCGCAGCGCCGCCCGCGACAGGCTGCGCGAGGCCGAATCCCTGCAGACAGCCCTGGCCGAAATTGACGAGGTGGACCCCCAGCCGGGGGAGGACGAGCTGCTGAAGGCCGAGGCCGTCAAGCTGGCCAACGTGGAGGAACTGCGCATCGCCGCCAGCACCGCCCACCAGGCCCTCATCGCCGAGGACTTCGGCGAAGCAGGCGACGCCACCACCCTGGTGGACGCCGCCAAACGGACCCTGGAACACGTGGCGGAGCACGACGCCGAACTCGGTTCCGCGGCTGCCCGGCTCGCCGAGGTAGGCTTCCTGCTCAATGACATCGCCACGGAGCTCGCCAGCTACCAGGCCGGCCTGGATTCCGAGGGGCCGGAGCGCCTCGCGGAGATCGAGGACCGGCGGGCGGCCCTGGCCAAACTCGTCCGGAAGTACGCACCCACCATCGACGAAGTCCTGGAATGGGCGGAAAACGCCCGCGTGCGCTACGACGAGCTGCAGGACGATTCCTCCCGCATCGAGGCGCTGGACGCCGAGGTGGTGCGGGCAGAGGCGGACCTGAAGAAGCAGGCCACAGCCATCAGCAAGATCAGGACGAAAGCCGCCAAGGATCTCTCGGCCCGCGTCAGCGCCGAACTGAAGGCCCTGGCCATGGCCGACGCCACCCTGGTGATCACCCTTGAGCCCTCGGGCCAGCTGGGGCCGCACGGTGCGGACGAGATCGGCTTCCTGCTGCAGCCGCACTCCGGCGCGCCGGCCCGGCCGCTGGGGAAGGGCGCGTCCGGCGGTGAGCTGTCCCGCGTGATGCTCGCCATCGAGGTGGTGCTCGCTGCGGTGGATCCCGTCCCCACGTTCGTCTTTGACGAGGTGGACGCCGGTGTGGGCGGCCGCGCCGCCGTCGAGATCGGCCGCCGGCTGGCCATGCTGGCCCGCCACGTGCAGGTGTTGGTGGTCACGCACCTGCCCCAGGTTGCTGCGTTCGCGGACCAGCACATCACCGTCACCAAAACATCCGTCAGGGGAGCCGACGGCGGCACCGCCACCGGGTTCACCTCCAGTGATGTGCGCCTCCTTGACGGCCCCGAGCGGGTCCGCGAACTGGCCCGCATGCTGGCCGGCCAGGAGGATTCGGAGTCCGCGCAGGCCCACGCCCAGGAGCTGCTGGATGACGCGAAACTGCTGCCGCAGCGGGCCTGACAGCACCGGAACTGTCCGTCCGGCGCAGCCGTAGGGATCCATTGGCAAGCCCCGGACCCTTGATCATCGGGCCTCCGGGCCTGCACACTGGAGCATTTGGGGAAACAGTTTCCAGACCCGTGGAAGGCTCAATTGATGATAGGCTCGAATTCCGTGGTGCAGCGATCAAATTCCCGTGTAAATTCCCGGTTCCCGGGCTCGTCCAAGACGACCAAACACATCTTCGTAACCGGTGGTGTGGCGTCCTCGCTCGGTAAGGGACTGACGGCTTCGAGCCTCGGTCATCTGCTGCGGGCACGCGGCCTGTCTGTAACTATGCAGAAGCTCGATCCCTACCTGAACGTGGATCCGGGCACGATGAACCCCTTCCAGCACGGCGAAGTCTTCGTCACCGACGACGGCGCGGAAACCGACCTGGACATCGGGCACTACGAGCGCTTCCTCGACGAAAACCTCGAGGGTTCGGCGAACGTGACCACCGGCCAGGTCTACTCCACGGTCATCGCCAAGGAACGCCGCGGCGAGTACCTCGGGGACACCGTCCAGGTCATCCCGCACATCACCGATGAAATCAAGCGCCGCATGCGCCTGCCTGCCGAAGGCAAGAACGCCCCGGACGTCATCATCACCGAAATCGGCGGCACCGTGGGTGACATCGAGTCCCAGCCGTTCCTCGAATCCGCCCGCCAGGTGCGCCAGGACATCGGCCGGACCAACGTGTTCTTCCTCCACGTGTCCCTGGTCCCGTACATCGGACCGTCCCAGGAGCTGAAGACCAAGCCCACCCAGCATTCCGTTGCTGCACTGCGCTCCATCGGCATCCAGCCCGAGGCCATCGTCATCCGCTCGGACCGCGAAGTGCCGGACGCCATGCGCGAGAAGATCGGCCGCATGTGCGACGTCGACATCGACGCCGTAGTGAACGCAGCCGACGCCCCCAGCATCTACGACATCCCCAAGACCCTGCACAGCCAGGGCCTGGACTCGTACATCGTGCGCGCCCTGGACCTGCCGTTCAAGGACGTGGACTGGACCAGCTGGGACAAGCTGCTCGAAGCCGTTCACAACCCCAAGCACCACGTGGAAATCGCCCTCGTGGGCAAGTACATCGACCTGCCGGACGCCTACCTTTCCGTGACCGAGGCCCTGCGCGCCGGCGGCTTCGCCAACGACACCAAGGTCAAGATCCGTTGGGTCCCGTCCGACGAATGCGAAACGCGTGAGGGTGCCATCAAGGCACTTGAGGGCGTCAACGCCATCTGTGTTCCCGGCGGCTTCGGCATCCGCGGCCTCGAGGGCAAGCTGGGCGCGCTGAAGTTCGCCCGCGAAACCAAGCTGCCCGTCCTGGGCCTTTGCCTCGGCCTGCAGTGCATGGTGATCGAGTACGCCCGCAACGTGGTCGGCATGGAAGGCGCCTCCTCCAGCGAGTTCGAGCCGGATTCCAAGTACCCGGTGATCGCCACCATGGAAGAGCAGCTGGAATTCGTTGAAGGCCGCGGCGACCTTGGCGGCACCATGCGCCTGGGCCTCTACGAAGCCAAGCTCGACGCAGGCTCCGTGATTGCCGGAACCTACGGCAAGACCACCGTCAGCGAACGCCACCGCCACCGCTACGAGGTCAACAACAAGTACCGCGACCAGATTGCCGCCCAAGGCCTGGTCTTCTCAGGGACCTCCCCGGATGGCAAGCTCGTGGAGTTCGTCGAACTGCCCGCGGATGTCCACCCCTACTATGTGGCCACGCAGGCGCACCCCGAGCTGAGCTCGCGGCCTACCCGCCCGCACCCGCTGTTTGCCGGCCTGGTGAAGGCTGCCCTCGACCACCAGAGCGGTGCCGACACGGTACCGGCCGCTGCTTCCGAGGCCGCGCAGTCCGGTACGGTAGCCGCTAAGTAGTTCCCACAACAGAAAAAGGACGGCGCGATGCCCGGTACACCTGAAGCCTCCCATGTAGTCAAGGTTTCGGATGCACCGAGCCCGCGCCGTCTTTTGTCTACGGAGAAGGTCTATGAAGGCCGGATCTGGGATGTCGTCAGCGACAGTTTCCAGTTGCAGGAGACGGGCGAGGCCCTGACCCGCGACTACATCGACCACCCCGGTGCCGTGGCAGTCCTGCCCATGAACGGCGACGGCGAGATCCTCCTGCTCAAGCAGTACCGGCACCCGGTGGGCATGGAACTTTGGGAGATCCCGGCCGGCCTGCTGGACATCGAGGGCGAGGATTTTGTGGTCGGCGCCGCCCGGGAACTTGCCGAAGAGGCAGACCTCGCCGCCGGCACCTGGAACGTGCTTGCCGATTTCTTCAACTCGCCCGGGTCCTCCAGTGAAGCGATCAGAATCTACTTGGCCCGCGACCTGACCGAAGTGCCCCATCATGAACGCCACGAGCGGACGGATGAGGAAGCGGAGATCGAGTTCCACTGGATCAGCCTCGATGACGCCGTGGCGTCCGTGCTGGAGGGGCGCCTCCACAACCCCTCCGCCGTCGTCGGAATCCTTGCAGCGGCGGCCGCGCGGGCGGACAACTACACGAACCTCCGTCCTGCCGATGCACCCTGGCCGGCGCACCCCAGCCAGCGCTGATGGTTCCAGCTCCCTCGGCTGAAGCGGTACCCCCGGTTGATGCGGCAGGGGACGTGCCCGCAGCCGCCCCTACCGCCATCGACCGTGGCATCACCGACTACCTGCAGCACATGGGTGTGGAGCGGGGGCTGGCCGCCAACACGCTTTCCGCCTACCGCCGAGACCTTGCCCGGTACTCCCGCTACCTCGATGCTGCGGGATGCCGGCGGCCCGAGGACATCACACGCCACCACGTAACCGGATACGTCCGTGCCCTGTCGGACGGGTCCGACGGCGGCTCGACCCTCGGCGTCAGGTCGGCGGCGAGGACAGTGGTGGCCGTCCGCGGGCTGCATAAGTTCTGGGCCCTGGAAGGCTTTACGCCCTCGGACCCCGCCAGCGAGGTCCATCCGCCCATGGCCGGTAAGAGGCTGCCGAAAGCCATCACCGTTGACGAGGTAACCAGGATCCTGGAGGCCGCCGGAACGGACACGGCAACCGGGCTGCGGGACCGCGCCCTGCTGGAATTCCTGTACTCCACCGGAGCGCGCATCAGTGAGGCCGTTGGCCTGGACGTTGATGACATCTCCCTGGCCGAACCTGAATCGGGGCCAGCCATCGTCCGGCTCTTCGGCAAGGGGTCCAAGGAGCGGCTTGTGCCCCTCGGGTCCTACGGGGCCAGGGCGCTGGATGCCTACCTGGTGCGCGGCCGCCCGCTGCTGGCGGCCAAGGGGAAGGGGACACCCGCACTCTTCCTGAACGCCCGCGGCGGCAGGATCAGCCGGCAGAGTGCGTGGACCATCCTGAAGACCGCCGCCGACAAGGCCAACATCACCAAGGACGTCTCACCCCACACCCTGCGGCATTCCTTCGCCACGCACCTGCTTGAAGGCGGCGCGGACGTCCGGGTGGTCCAGGAACTGTTGGGACACGCCTCGGTGACCACCACGCAGGTGTACACCCTGGTCACAGCCGATACGCTGCGGGAGATCTACGCCGCTGCACATCCGCGCGCACTCGGCTGACATTGCCTGGGCACAGCTGCCTGGATGCAGTGCACCGGGACAGCTAGGGCAGCGCCTCGATGGTCAGTTCCACCGGGCCCAGGAGGAATGCCAGCACCGACGTGCCCATCCCCGCGAGCAGCATCAGTCCCGGATGCGCCAGGCCGATCACCACCCGGTGCAGCCGGGCGCGGCCACGCAGGAATGATTTCGGCACCCGCGAGAACGCAGGGACCTGCCGCCAGCCGCGAAGCCTCCGCAGGAACCAGGCGCACCGGGCAACGAACGCCAGCCACAGGACAGCCACCACAATCGGGAACAGGGCTGCCATCAAGGTGAAACCCAAAGCGGTCACCTCACGCTCGGAATCGCCAGCCAGGGCTTGGATGGTGGTGGAGATGGAGGCACTCAGCACCACCGATATGGCCCACACAATGAAGGCCGCAACGAGCGCCAGGAAACGGACGAAGAACAGGCCTAAAACCGACTCCCGCGCAGGCCGCACGTGACGGCGGGGAGTCACATGCAAAACGGCCAGGGTGCTGACAAGCGTGGGCAGGGCAGCCGCGGCCACCAGCAGGTACCAGGTCCAGCCTGCCAGGTCCACGAATTCGTCGATGACAATCAGCAGTGTCCAAAAACCGGCCCAGGCCCAGCCCCAGTACAAAGGGTTGCGCACCAGCCACTCCGGCAGGCGGGCATCAAGGGTCGAAATGCGGGCCGGCCGTATCCCGGGTCCGGTTTCTGGAGTCACACGTAGAGCTTGGCATAGTCAACGCCCCTGCGGCTTCTTCGCGGACAACTCTCCCACCCCATAGGCTTGGGCGCATGACTGCAGCAAGGGTGACTCTCTGTTTCCTGCTCCGCGACGGGGAGTCCGGCCCGGAGGTGCTCCTGGGCCTCAAACGGACAGGCTTCGGCACGGGAAAGATCGTGGGGATCGGCGGGCATGTGGAACCGGGGGAGAGCGACGGCGAAGCGGCCGTCCGTGAAGTCATGGAGGAAACCGGTGTTTGCGTGCGGGTTGAGGACCTTACGGATGCCGGGGCGGTGAACTTTGTTTTCCCCGCGAAGCCGGAATGGAATATGAGCACCAGTCTCTTCACTGCCAGGACGTGGCAGGGTGAACCGACGGACAGCGACGAAGTCCTGCCGGAGTGGTTCCGGACCGACACCCTGCCCGTTGAACGCATGTGGCAGGACGCCGACCACTGGCTGCCGGTGGTCCTGGAAGGCGGCAAGGTCAACGTGGTGGTCACCCTGAACGACGACAACGAAACGGTCGCTTCCTCGGTGAGCATCCTGCCTTAGGCAGTAAACGCCCGACGGCGGGACCATCACCTCCGTGGCCGTCCCGCCGTCGTACTCCCGAAAGGCCCTACGGCAGGTGCCGTTCCTCCGGGCCGACGTATTCGCTCAGCGGCCGGATCAGCGAGTTGGAGTCCAGCTGCTCCATGATGTGTGCCGTCCAGCCCGTGATGCGGCTGGCAACGAACAGCGGCGTGAAGGTTGCCGTGTCGAAGCCCATGAGGTGGTAGGTGGGTCCGGCAGGGTAGTCGAGGTTGGGTTTGATGGCTTTGGCCTCGTCCATCGCCTGCTCCAGGCCGTTGTACAGGCCCAGGAGTTCGGGCCGGCCGAAGTGCGCGATCATCTTGTCGAGCGCCGCCTTCATGGTGGGCACGCGGGAGTCGCCGTGCTTGTAGACGCGGTGGCCAAAGCCCATGACCTTCTTCTTCTGCGCCAGTGCATCTTCCATCCACGCCCTGGCGCGGGCGGCTGCCTCCTCCAGCGATTCCTGAGGGCGGATGCCGATTTCGTCGAAGGTGTGCATGACGGCTTCATTGGCTCCGCCGTGCAGGGGGCCTTTCAGGGCGCCGATGGCTGCGGTTACGGCCGAGTGGAGGTCCGAGAGGGTGGAGGTGACAACCCGGGCGGTGAAGGTGGAGGCGTTGAAGGAGTGTTCGGCGTAGAGGATCATCGACACGTTGAAGGCCTCCACAACCTCCGGAACCTGCTCTTCGCCGAAGGCCATCCAGAGGAAGTTGGCGGAGTAGCCCAGGTCGTCGCGTGGTTCGACGGCGTCCTGGCCGTGGCGGCGACGCTGGTCGTAGGAGACGACGGCGGGCATCGCCGAGAAAAGGTCGATCGCCTTGGCCATGTTCGCCTCCCGGGAGGAGTCTTCGGCCAGCGGGTGCCGGGCGCCCAGCACGGACGCCGCGGTCCGGCACACGTCCATGGGGTGGGCGGTGGTTGGAAGCGCGTCGATGACCTGTTTCACCACGGGGTCCAGGGCACGGCCCGCGCGTTCCCTGGCCGTGAATTCCGCCAGCTGGTCCGGGGTGGGCAGTTCCCCGTTCCAGAGCAGGTAGGCCACCTCTTCGAAGCTGCAGCGGGCGGCCAGCTCCTGGACCGGGTAGCCGCGGTACAGCAGTGAGTTCGTGTCCGGGTTGACCTTGGAGACGGAGGTGTAGTCCACCACGACGCCGGCGAGACCCTTTTTGATGTCCTGTTCAGCCATGCTGAAACTCCTTTGTTCCTGTCGCCTGTTGAAGCCGGCCGGAGCCGGCGGGTCGTTAGTGCGTTCCGGGGACCTGGAAATTGAAGACCCCTGTGTCGAACCGGTTGTAGCCCTCGTAGTCCACCAGCTCGTACAGCCGTGCACGCGTCAGCATGCTGCCAACCTGTGCTTCCTGCGTTCCCTCTGACCTGATCGAGTCCAGCGTACGCTCGGCGGCGCCCATGGCACTACGGAGGAGGGTGACGGGGTAGATGACCATGTTGACGCCCACGCCCTGGAGCTGCTCTGTGGTGAAGAGGTCGCTTTTGCCGAATTCGGTCATGTTGGCCAGGATGGGCACGTCCACGGCGTCGCGGATGGCCTGGAACTCGGTGAGGTCCTTCATGGCTTCGGGGAAGATGGCGTCCGCGCCGGCGTCCACCAGGGCTTTGGCGCGATCCTGGGCTGCCTGGAGCCCGTCCACCGCCCGGATGTCGGTCCGGGCCATGATGAGGAAGTTCGGGTCGCGGCGGGCGTCGGCGGCGGCGCGGATGCGTTTGGTGGCGGTGTCCAGGTCCACGACGTTTTTGCCGTCCAGGTGGCCGCAGCGTTTGGGGTTGAACTGGTCCTCGATGTGCAGGCCCGCCAGGCCCGCGTTTTCGATTTCCTGGACGGTGCGGGCCACGTTCATGGGTTCGCCGAAGCCGGTGTCGGCGTCCACGATCGCGGGCAGGTCGGTCATCCGGGCGATCTGCCCAGCCCTGGTGGCAACTTCGGTCAGGGTGGTCAGGCCGATGTCCGGGAGGCCCAGGTCGTTGGCCAGGACGGCGCCGGAGATGTAGACCCCCGCGAAGCCTTTCTCCTGGATCAGCCTCGCGGAGAGCGGGTTGAACGCGCCCGGGAACTGCGCGATGGTCCCTGACGCCAGGAGTTCGCGGAACCGAATGCGCTTCTGCTCCGGGGTGGTGGTTGAGTACAGCATTTAGAACAGTCCCTTGGGTGCGGCGTTCAGGTCGATGACGCCGGGCGCGGCGGTGATGTTCAGCTGGTCCAGTTCCCCGGCGGCGAGTTCCGGGAGGCGTTCGACGGCGGCGAGGAACCGATCAATTTCGGCTTCCTCCACGAGCCCTGCGGCGAGGGTGCGGAACTTGTTGACGTACTGCTCCCGTCCGAACGGCCGGGCGCCGAGCGGGTGCGCGTCAGCCACGGCGATTTCGTCGGTGATCACGGTGCCGTCGGTGAGGGTGATCTCAACCGAGCCGCCGAAGGCTTTTTCATTGATGTCCAGGGAGTGGTAGCGGCGCGTCCATTCCGCATCTTCCTCGGTGGACACCTTTTGCCAGAGGTCCACGGTGTCCGGGCGGGCGGCACGTTCGGGGGAGTAGGAATCGACGTGGTGCCAGGCCCCGTCCTGCAAAGCGACGGTGAAGATGTAGGGGATGGAGTGGTCCAGCGTCTCACGGGATGCTGTGGGCGAGTACTTCTGGGGATCGTTGGCGCCGGAGCCGATGACGTAGTGGGTGTGGTGGCTGGTCTTAATCAGCACCGACTTCACGTTGCCCGGGTCGGTGGCCTCCGGGTGCTCTCGGTGAAGCTTCCGTGCCAGGTCGATCCAGGCCTGGGCCTGGTACTCGGCGGAGTGTTCCTTGGTGTAGGTGTCCAGGATGGCCCGCTTGGCTTCCCCGGGAGTGGGGAGCGGGACCTGGTAGGAGGCGTCGGGGCCGTCGAGCAGCCAGGCGATCACGCCGTCTTCGCCTTCATAGATCGGCACGGGCGAGGTCTGGCCGCGCATCGCACGGTCCGCGGCTTCGACGGCCATCTTCCCGGCGAACGCAGGGGCGTGCGCCTTCCAGGTGGAGATCTCGCCCTTGCGCGACTGCCGCGTTGCCGTGGTGGTGTGCAGCGCCTGGCCCACGGACTGGAAGATCGTCTCGACGTCGAGCCCCAGCAATGTGCCAATCCCCGCCGCGGCGGACGGGCCAAGGTGTGCGACGTGATCGATCTTGTGCTTGTGCAGGCAGATCGCCTTGACCAGGTTCACCTGGATTTCATACCCGGTGGCGATCCCACGCAGCAGGTCGAGGCCGCTGGAACCCACGTGCTGCGCGACGGCCAGGATCGGGGGAATGTTGTCGCCCGGGTGCGAGTAGTCGGCGGCGAGGAAGGTGTCGTGGTAGTCCAGTTCCCGAACGGCAACGCCGTTCGCCCACGCGGCCCATTCGGGGGAGACCCGTTCCCCGATGCCAAAGACCTTCGCGCCCTTGCCGCCCGTGCTGGGTGCGTGGGACAGCGCCTGGGCCCGTGCGGCCACGATCGGCGGACGATTCAGCGATGCGATGGCCACCGAGGCGTTATCGATGATCCGGTTGATCACCATGTCGGTCACCTCGGCGGTGACCTCCACGGGGTCGGCGGCGACCACGGCGATCTTGTGGGCCAGCTGGTCCTCGCGGGGAAGGTTTTCCTCGCTCTTGTACACGCGGACGTGGTGTTCCTGAACCATGGTGCTCCTTTAGGGGGATGTGGACGTGTTGTGCAGGGAAGTGGAGGTGGCTTTGATGTGGGAAAGGCTGCGATGCAGATGCAGCGTGGTGGCGGCCTGCGCGAGCCGGGGGTTGCGGTCCGCGATGGCCTCGGCGATGGCCGCGTGTTCGGCTGCCGCTGCCGTCAGCCGGGCTGCGTTGTCAGCTGCCATGCGCCGAATGCGGACCAGATGCACCCTCAAACTCCGCATGGCCTGCACCAGGTAGGAGTTGGAAATTGCCGAGTCTATGGCCGCATCCAGGTCACTGACCAGGCCGTAGTAGTCCTCGACGGCGGGCGTGTCGCCGGTGACGAGCGCCGGGGCAGCCAACAGGGCGGCCTGCAGCCGCCGGAATGTGGCAGGTTCGCCGCGCTCTGCGGCAAGCGCCGCAGCCCTTCCTTCCAGTGTCTCCCGGAGTTCGAAGAGTTCATCGATGTCAGCCAGGGAGATGGCGGTGACCATCACGCCGCGCCCGCCCGCCGTCGTCAGGCCTTCTGCCGTGAGGCGGCCCAGCGCTTCCCGGAGCGGCGTGCGTGAAACCCCAAGGCGCCCTGACTGTTCCACTTCGGCCAGCAGCGTGCCGGGCGGAAGCCGCCACTCCACGATGTCGTCGCGCAGTGCCCTGTAGGCGCGTTCGCTTGCCCGCACTGCAGCTCCATTCCCTCGGCTTTCCCCCTCAGTGTATACAAGCAATGGGGAAAAGGAAGCCCTTGAAGCGAAAAGGGCCCAAGGCCGGCGGCTGGTGTATACAGCTCGTCGGCTACCGTCCGCTCCAGCGGTACTCATTTTCCGGCCTGCCCGGCGTGCCGTACCGCGCAGTCCGCGACACGGTGCCAGCGTCGGCAAGATACTCCAGGTACCGGCGTGCGGTCACCCGGGACATCCCCAGCGCATCCATCACCTCGGTGGCGGACACGGCGTCGTGCTGCTGCCTCACGAAGTCCTGGACCGAGCCCAGCGTGGAGGCCGAGAGCCCCTTGGGCAGGGGAAGTTCGGAGGGGGCCCGCAGGCTGGCGAACGCCTGGTCCACTTCGCTCTGGGATGTGGCGGACTTTCCCGACGCTGTGCCCGGGCCTGCAAGTTGCTGGCGGAACTGCCGGTAGCTTTCCAGCTTGTCCGCAAAGGTGGCGAACGTAAACGGCTTGATGAGGTACTGCACCACTCCGATAGCCACGGCGCTGCGCACAATGGCCAGCTCCCTGACGGCGGTGATGGCGATGATGTCGGCAAGAATGCCGGCCGAGCGCATCCGCCGGGCAATGTCCAGCCCGTGGAGATCGGGCAGGTTCATGTCCAGCAGGACCAGCTCCACGGGTTTGCCTGCTGCCGAAAACTCGTTCAGCAGCCGAAGCGCGGACTGGCCGTCCGGGGCGGTCCCGGCGAGCTCGAAACCCGGAACACGCCCCACGTAGGCTGCGTGCGCGGCGGACGCGATGGCCTCGTCCTCAACGACGAGGACCCTTATGTCACTCACGCTCCATGCTCCTTCTCCGGGGACAATGGTGCCTCTGGGGGCAATGCTGCGGGCAGGAACACGTCGAACTTGGCGCCGCGCCGTCCGTTGATGGTCAATGTACCTCCCAGCCGCTGTACAGCCTGGCGGACCAGGGCAAGCCCGATGCCCCGCCCGCCCGGCCCGGCGGGCTTTGTACTGTATCCGTGCCGGAGGATGTTCTCCACCGAGCCTGGATCAATCGGTGCGCCGGAATCGTGGACGGCGATGTCGAGGCCTTCCTCGTCGGATTCCACCGTCAGCTCCACCCGCCGGGGAGGCGTTCCCTCCGCGGCGGCGTCGATGGCGTTGTCCAGCAGGTTTCCGAGGATGGTCACCAGGTCCTGCACGGCGATGCCCTCCACCGTGCCCGATCCCAGGGTGGCGACATCCAGCTGGACTCCCCGCTCATGGGCTTCCGCCACCTTCCCCATGACCAACGCACCCAACACCGGCTCGTCCACCGAGCTGACCATGTTGTCCGTCAGCTGCTGGCTGAGCTCCAGGTCCTTGGTGGCAAAATCCAGGGCCTCCCGGGTGCGGCCCAGCTCCAAAAGCGAAACCATGGTGTGGAGCCGGTTTGCGTGTTCGTGGGTCTGCGCCCGCAGGGCGTCGGAAAGGGTCCGCATCGTTTCCAGCTCGTTGCCCAGGGCCTCGATTTCGG
This sequence comes from Arthrobacter sp. 210 2, assembly GCF_059093025.1. NCBI lineage: Bacteria > Bacillati > Actinomycetota > Actinomycetes > Micrococcales > Micrococcaceae > Arthrobacter > Arthrobacter sp. 210 2. Next base: position 216,403 of record NZ_JBNHIE010000008.1, on the reverse strand, counting down.
TCCGGTCCCGAAGGGTGGCCACTGTGCCGTACACCGGGGTCCTGCCCCGGCTGCCTGCTGTTTCCGGCCCCTTCGCCGGCCCCTGGTTCACCACCAGGACCCGGGATCCGGAGAGGACAATTTCGTCCTTTGCGCTGCGGCCGGATTCAAACAGGTAGCGGAGCTCCTCGTCGAGGGGCAGTTCTGCGAGCGACGGCGGACGGGTGGGGTCCTTGCTGCCCGTCTCATCCAGGCCCAGCAGCTCGGCGGCCTGGTCGTTGTACATCACCACTTTGCCTTTGGTGTCGATAAGGATCAGCCCTTCGCGGACTGAATGCAGCACGGACTCGTAGTAGGCGAAGAGCTGCGACAGCTGCTCCGGCCCCCAGCCCCGGGTGACCCGGCGAAGGTACCTGCCCAGCAGCCAGGACGCCAGGGACCCGCCCACCAGCAGGGCAAGCCCGATGGCCAGCAGGGCAGGCAGGCGTGCGGCGAAGGCGACGTCCACCGTCCCCACCGTGACGCCCACCGCCACCAGCGCCCTGACTGCACCGCCGGCGTCCTTGACCGGAACGATGGTCCGCACGGACGGGCCGAGGGTGCCCGCGGTGACCTCGGTGAATTCATCGCCGCGCAGTGCGGCGTCAATGGAACCGATATAGGGGCGGCCGAGCTCCTCACTCCGGGGATGGGTCCACCGCGTCCGGTCCGGAGCCATGATGGTGATGAAGTCGACGTCGGCACGTGCCATGACGTCCATGGCATAGGGCTGCAGGAGGGACGAAGGATCGTCGGAATCCGCCGCCTGCAGCACGAAGGGGCTGGCAGCAATTGCGTCCGCAATTCCTGCCATCCGCAAACCGGCCTCGTCGTAGGTGCGGTCACGGGCGTCGACATAGGTGGCGGATCCGACGATCGCGATAAACACCACCACGATCAGCAGGTTCGCCACGAAGAGCCGTCGGGCGATACTCCAGCGGTGGATCATCTGTACCTTCCCGCGCATCTTCCACGACGGTTATCTGCGCCACGACCAATATGAACGCAACGGTGAGCTGGGTCACGGCGTGCCCAATGATGGATATCACACCGCAGGACGTGTTGAGCCCAGAGAATGTGCCCGCAGCGTCTACCAGATTATCCATAAGGAGACAACATCATGGCTTCTCAACGAGGAGAGTCGCTCGACACCGTGAAGACGCGGCGCAAGGGCATCGACAAATCGCATTACCTGTACATCGCCGTCATCGCCGCCGTCATCCTGGGCGCCCTGGTGGGACTGATGTTCCCTGAGGTTGGCAAGTCCCTCAAGCCGCTCGGCGACGGGTTCATCAAGCTCATCAAGATGATGATCGCCCCGGTCATTTTCTGCACCATCGTCCTGGGCATCGGCTCCATCGCCAAGGCGGCAACCGTGGGCAAGGTGGGCGGCCTGGCCCTGGGTTACTTCGTCCTCATGTCCACGTTCGCGCTCGGCATTGGCCTGGTTGTCGGCAACCTGATCCACCCCGGTGAAGGCCTGAAGCTTGCCCCTTACGATCCCAACAAGAAGGCGGAAGTAGACAGCACCGTCGCCTTCCTGCTCGGAATCATCCCGGGCGACATTCCGGTCCTCCCCACGTTGTTTGCTGCCATCCTCGTAGGGTTTGCCCTCCAGAAGATGGGCCCGCAGGGCGCCCCCATCCTCAAGGCCATCGGCCATGGCCAGGTCCTCGTCTTCCGCATCCTGATCATGATCATGTGGCTTGCCCCGGTGGGTGCCTTCGGTGCCATCGCCGCCGTCGTGGGAGCTACCGGCTTCCAGGCCATCGTCAGCATGTTCACGCTGATGGCCGCCTTCTACATCACCTGCGCACTGTTCATCGTGATCATCCTCGGCGGCCTGCTCAAGGTGGTCACCGGCGTCAACATCTTCAAGCTCATGAAGTACCTTGGCCGGGAATACCTCCTCATTTTCTCCACCTCATCCTCCGAAGCCGCCCTGCCCCGCCTGATCGCCAAGATGGAACACCTCGGCGTCTCCAAGCCCGTCGTCGGCGTGACCGTACCCACCGGCTACTCCTTCAACCTTGACGGCACCGCCATCTACCTGACCATGGCGTCCCTCTTCGTGGCCAACGCCATGGGCACACCGCTGGACCTCGGGGCACAGATCTCCCTGCTGATCTTCATGATCATCGCTTCCAAGGGCGCTGCAGGCGTCACCGGCGCCGGCCTGGCCACCCTTGCGGCAGGCCTGCAGGCCCACAAGCCCGAACTGCTGGGCGGCGTGGGCATGATTGTCGGCATCGATCGGTTCATGTCCGAAGCACGTGCCCTGACCAACTTCACCGGCAACGCCGTCGCCACCATCCTGATCGGCACCTGGGTCAAGGAGATCGACGGCGACCAGGTCAACAGCGTCCTCTCCGGCCAGGAGCCCTTCGACGAAGCAACCATGCTGGCCCACCACCACGGTGAAGCCGCTCCCGAGCAAGCCGAAGCCCGCACCGTTCCGGTCAACGCCTGACCTCTTGGCCCGCCTTCTGGAAACCGCCCCCGCAGACAACGCCGCGGGGGCGGTTTTCTGTACCTGGACGGGAAACCTTCGACCTCAACTAGAAGGTCAAGGCTCAACATCCGCGAAAAGTCAAGTTCCGTTGAATACCGTGTCGGTCGCTGTAACCTTGGGATCAAGAACGAACGGCGCTGGCCATCCAGCGGCAGGAAATCACCGTCATCGAAAGTGTGGATAGATACGTGAGCAGCGAACAGGGTTCAGCAACTCTGGAGGGCACGGAATTCGACCTGGAAAACGCGGTGATGGGTCCCACGGGGCGCCCATACCGCGAGTTCCCGGAACCCGCGCCGCTGTCCTCCCACGGTCCGGCCCGCGTCATCGCCATGGTGAACCAAAAGGGCGGCGTCGGAAAAACCACCTCCACCATCAACCTTGCCGCGGCACTGGCCGAATACGGCCGCCGCGTTCTGCTGGTGGACTTCGATCCCCAGGGTGCCCTCTCGGCCGGCCTGGGCGTCAACCCCCACGAGCTCGACCTCACCGTCTACAACGTGCTGATGGACCGCAAGGTGGACATCCGCGATGCCATCCACCAGACCGGCGTGGAGAACGTGGACCTCCTGCCGGCCAACATCGACCTCTCCGCCGCGGAAGTGCAGCTGGTCAATGAAGTAGCCCGCGAACAGGTGCTGGACCGGGCGCTGAAGAAGGTTGAAGACGACTACGACGTTGTCCTCATCGACTGCCAGCCGTCCCTGGGCCTCCTGACCGTCAACGCCCTCACCGCGGCGCACGGCGTGATCATTCCGCTGATTTGTGAATTCTTCGCCCTGCGCGCGGTGGCGTTGCTCGTGGAAACCATCGACAAGGTGCAGGACCGGCTCAACCCGCGGCTGCAGGTGGACGGCGTCCTCGCCACCATGTATGACGCGCGGACGCTCCACAGCCGCGAAGTCATCACCCGCCTGGTGGAGGCTTTCGGGGACAAGGTCTTCGAAACCGTCATCAAACGGTCCATCAAGTTTGCTGACGCAACCGTGGCCGCTGAGCCCATCACCAGCTACGCCGGAAACCACGTGGGCGCCGACGCATACCGCCGGCTGGCCAAAGAGCTGATCTCGCGCGGCGGCGCACCCTAGCCACGCCGTGGCCGAAACCAAGCCCGGCTTCGAGGTGCGGCTGGCCAACTTCACCGGTCCGTTCGACCTCCTGCTGGGACTGATCGCCAAGCACCAGCTGGACATCACTGAGGTGGCGATCGCCACCGTCACGGACGAGTTCATCAAGTACATCCGCAAGCTGCAGAAGCTCGGTGAGGAATGGGCACTGGACGAGGCCAGCGAGTTCCTGGTCATCGCCGCGACGCTGTTGGACCTCAAGGCCGCCCGCCTGCTTCCGGCCGGCGAAGTGGAGGACGACGAGGATATCGCACTGCTCGAGGCCCGGGACCTCCTGTTCGCGCGGCTTCTCCAGTACAAAGCCTTCAAGCACGTGGCCGGCCTCCTGGGCGAAACCCTCCACCAGGAAGGCCGCCGCTTTCCCCGCCAGGTGGCGCTGGAGGAACACTTCGCCGCGATGCTGCCCGAACTCGTCTGGAAGCACACCCCGGAACAGTTCGCCGCCCTGGCAGAGGCGGCGCTGCGGCCGAAGGCTCCACAGCCCACCCAGGTGGGGCTGGCCCACCTGCACGGCAGCAACGTGAGCGTCAAGGAACAGGCGGAAATTATGGGACTGCGCCTGCAGCAGGAATCCCCGCTGACTTTCCGGGCGCTGATTTCCGACGCCGATTCCACCCTGGTGGTGGTGGCCCGGTTCCTGGCGCTCCTGGAACTGTTCCGGGACAAGGCGGTCTCCTTCGACCAGCTTTCGCCGCTGGCGGACCTGGCCGTGCATTGGACTGCGGGAACCGGGGACTGGTCGGCGGACAACCTGAGTGAGGAATACGAGGAGCACCTGTGAACGGGCAATTGCCGGACGGCACAACGGATGTCCACAGCCTGCCGGGCGGGGCGAAGGCCGCCCTTGAGGCGGTGCTGATGGTCCTGGACCAGCCGGCCACGGAGGAGGAGCTGGCTGCGGGGCTTGACCTGACCGTTGATACGGTCAGGTCACTGCTCGCAGAACTGGAGCGTGAGTATAGCGGCTATACTGTTAAAGCCCCGGATGTGGAAACGGCCAGCGTTGCTGGTTTCGGCTCCACCCCCCGGGGTTTTGAATTGCGGAACATCGCCGGTGGCTGGCGCATCTACTCCCGTGCAGACTTTGCCGACATTGTGGGCAAGTATGTGCTCGAGGGGCAGACGGCCAGGCTCACCCAGGCAGCATTGGAAACGCTCGCGGTCATTGCGTACCGGCAGCCGGTTTCCCGGGCACGGGTGTCTGCGATTCGCGGGGTCAACGTTGACTCTGTCGTACGGACACTTGCCCAACGCGGGCTGATTGAGGACGCGGGAACCGATCCCGAGTCAGGCGCCATCCTTTACCGGACCACGTCATACTTCCTGGAACGGATGGGAATCAGCTCAGTGGCGGACTTGCCTCACCTGTCCCCGCATCTGCCGGGGCTGGAAGGCATCGCAGAGTTCTACGACGCCGACAGGATGTAGGCCGGAACTTCCGGCGTGCACACAAATATTTATCAGGGCAGAGTAATTCTGCACGGCTGGCTAGGGTTGTCTGTGACAACCTTTGACAGCCAAAACATTGAAGGACGGGTCATGACACAGGCGGGACGCCAGGGTTCACCACGTAACAGTTCGGGACGCAACAATTCCCAACGCAACACCTCCCAGGGTGGCAATTCAGCGGGCGGGTTCCGCAGCGGTGCCCCCAAGCGGGCCGGCGGGTTCGGCAGCGGCGGGCCGCAACGCGCACCCAAGCCGCGCGAGGAGCGCTTTATCGATCCGGATTTGGCTTCGGATGGGCCCCAGCAGGGCCGCGGTGCGGATGCCAGGGCGGCCAAGCCCTCATCCCGGAAGCCGGCAGCCCGAAAGCCGGGAGCCAAGAAAGCCCCGGGTACTCCGGGCGCCCTCAAGCCGAAGCCCCGCACCGGCGCTCCCGGAGCGGCCGCTTCCCGTGCCTTCGGCAGCGAACGCTTCGGCCAGAACCTTGGCCCCGTCCGCAGGCCGTCCCGGAAGAAGGGACCCCGTGGCGACGTGCCCCAGTCGGAACTCCATGACGCCGACGGCGTGCGCCTGCAAAAGGTGATGGCCTCGGCCGGAGTTGCGTCCCGCCGCGTCTGCGAAGAGATGATTGCCGAAGGCCGCGTGGAAGTGGACGGACAGGTTGTCACTGAGCTCGGTGTCCGCGTGGACCCCAAGACGGCTGTCATCCACGTTGACGGGCTGCGGATCCAGCTGGACGAGAACCTCGTCTACATGGTGTTCAACAAGCCGAAGGGCGTTGTTTCCACCATGGAGGATCCCGAGGGGCGTCCCTGCATCAGCGACTTCCTGAAGAACAACAAGAACAAGGGCGAACGGCTCTTCCACGTGGGCCGCCTGGACGTCGCCACCGAAGGGCTTTTGCTGCTGACGAACGACGGCGAACTGGCCAACCGCCTGACGCACCCTTCCTACGAAGTCCCCAAGACCTACCTGGTCCAGGTCCGTGGGCCGTTCCCGCAGGGAATCGGGGCGCAGCTCAAGGAGGGTGTGGAGCTGGAGGACGGTTTTGCGTCCGTTGACTCCTTCCGGCTTGTCGACTCCACTCCGGGCCACGTCCTGATCGAGGTAGTGCTGCACTCCGGCAAGAACCGCATCGTCCGCCGCCTGTTCGACGCCGTCGGCTTCCCGGTCCTGCGCCTGGTCCGCGTCAAGGTGGGGCCGATTGGCCTGGGTGACCAGCGCCAGGGCAGCATCCGCAACCTCGGCAAGCAGGAAGTCGGCCACCTGCTGGCATCCGTAGGGCTCTAAGGCATGTCCGCCTTCAAAAGCCAGGGCCGTGGCCACCTGGATGGTCCGGTGGTGGTCATCGGTACCGGGCTCCTCGGGACCAGCATCGGGCTGGGCCTGCGGGGGCGCGGTGTGCCGGTGTTCCTCTCCGACCCTTCGCCCACAAACCAGGCGGTAGCTGTTGACATCGGCGCAGGACGGCCGCTGCCGGAACTGGGCAGCAGCCGGCCGCAGCTGGTGGTCGTCGCCGCGCCGCCGGACGTCACAGCCGACGTCGTCCGGGAGGCACTGGCTGACTATCCGGACTCGGTGGTGGTGGATATTGCCAGCGTCAAGGCAGATATCCTGGCCCGGCTCCGCGGCAGTGGCGTGGACCTCTCGCGCTACGTTGGAACGCATCCGATGGCAGGGCGGGAAAAGTCCGGCCCGGTTGCCGCCCGCGGTGAGCTGTTCACCTCCATGCCATGGGTGGTCTGCCCGTCTGAGGAAACCTCGGCTGCCGCCCTTCAGACGGCCCGGTCGCTGGGCAACGACCTGGGCGCAGTGGTGTCCCAGTTCACGGCCGACGAACACGACGAAGCCGTCGCGCTGGTCTCCCACCTGCCCCAGGTGATGTCCTCGCTGCTGGCCAGCAGGCTGCAGGGAACACCCTTGCATGCGTTGTCCCTCGCGGGCAACGGGCTGCGGGATGTCACACGGATCGCGGCCAGCGACCCCACCTTATGGGTGCAGATCCTCGGCGGGAACGCCTCCAAGGTGGTGGAGATCCTCTACGGCGTGCGCGAGGACCTGAACCGCCTCATCGGAACCCTGGAACAGCCCACCGCTCCGGGCGCCAGGCTGGACCTTGCCCAGCTCATCAGCGAGGGCAACGCGGGCCAGGCCCGTATTCCGGGCAAGCACGGCGGTCCGCCGCAGGCGTATTCCTGGCTCACCGTGCTGGTGGACGACAGGCCCGGCCAGATTGCACGGCTGCTGACCGAAATTGGTGAAGTCGGGGTGAACGTTGAAGACCTGCGGCTCGACCATTCATCCGGACAGAACGTGGGCATGGTGGAATTGTCAGTGTTGCCGAACAAGCACGACCACCTGATCGAAGCATTAAACGACCGCGGATGGCGGGTACTTCAGTAATGACACAAGAACTCCTCGACACCATGCCCGCCCTGCGCGTCGGCAGGCCGCTGGTTGTTGCCATCGACGGACCTTCGGGTTCCGGCAAATCCAGCGTCAGCAAGGAAGTGGCCCGGCGGCTCCGGATCGCCTACCTGGACACCGGGGCAATGTACCGGGCCCTTACCTGGTATTGCGTCACCAATGGCATCGACCTGGACGACGCCGCCGCTGTTGAGCAGGCTTCCCGGGACCTGGTGCTGGACCTCAGCACCAGCCCGCGGGAGGAATTTGTCCGCGTGGACGGTGTCGACGTCACCGATGCCATCCGCGAGCCTGCCATCTCCTCGGCGGTCAGCGCCGTCGCCACCACCCTGGGCGCCCGGACTGAGCTCATCCGCCGGCAACGGGCGCTGATCGAAAAGCACCACCGCCGCATGGTGGTGGAAGGCAGGGACATTACCACCGTCGTCGCGCCCGGAGCGGAAGTGCGCATGCTGCTGACGGCCAGCGAAGAAGCCCGGCTGCGCCGGCGCGGCATCCAGCTTGGCGGCACGCAGAATGCGGAGCAACTGGCTGCCCAGGTGACGCACCGCGACGCCAAGGACTCCACGGTGGTGAACTTCACGCAGGCTGCCGATGGCGTAGTAACGCTGGACTCCTCGGACCTTGACTTCGAGCAGACCGTGGACGCTGCCCTCGTCATTGTCACCAAGGTCCTCAACCGTGACTGACGGCAGGCCCGGCGTGCCCTCCGGCTGGACCATGGCCTGGAGCCGGCCTGTGGGCTGGGCCCTGGACCATCTCGTCTACCGGACATCGGTGACCGGAAAGGCCAACGTCCCCACCGGGGGACCGGTGATCTTCGCCGGCAACCACATCAGTTTCCTGGACGGGCCCGTGATGTTCGGCGCTTCGCCGCGGCCCATGCACATCCTGGTCAAGCAGGAGATGTTCAAGGGATTCCTGGGCAGGGTGCTAACCGCTTCCGGGCAGCTGCCCGTGAACCGGCAGGGTGACCGGGCTGCGCTGCAGCGCAGCAAGGACCTCCTCGCCGCCGGCCGTTGCGTCGGAATCCTCCCTGAAGGAACCCGGGGGAGCGGTGAAGCCTCCGATATCAACGGCGGGGTCGCCTGGCTCGCCCTGAATTCCGGAGCGCCGGTAGTACCCGTGGCCATCCTGGGGACCCGGGCCGGGGACGAGCACCTTGACTTTGTGCCGCGGCCCGGCAGGCGGTTCCATGTCAGCTTCGGAACCGCCCTTACTTTAGGCCGCCGGGCCGGGGAAAGCGGCCGTGCTTCAATGGACAGGGCGGCGCAGGAGATCCGCGCAGCGCTGGCCGGGCACGTCCGGGATGCCATCCAACTCAGCGGGCAGCCCCTGCCCTTCGCTGAAACCTCCAAAGACTTAACAGCAGTAGCCGGGACGCCGGCAGATGACCACTAAGGACAGTGCAATGAGCGATACGACTCAAACCCCCGGCCATTCCGGCGCCGGCGAAGACGAATACACGCCCACGGGCACCGACCAGGTTGCCGAACGGCTGGCGGCCATTGACGACGACGAGGCTGAGCTCCGCGCGGCCTCCCTCCGGGCAGGCCTGGAGGACTACGACCTCGACGAGGACGACGCCGCGCTGCTCAGCGGGGAATACGGCGACGAGGACTTCGACGGCCCCGTCAAGCTCGATCCTGTGCTGGCCATCATCGGGCGCCCCAACGTGGGCAAGTCCACCCTGGTCAACCGCATCCTGGGCCGCCGCGAAGCCGTGGTGGAGGACACCCCCGGCGTGACCCGCGACCGCGTCATGTACTCGGCGAGCTGGAACGGCCGCAACTTCGCCCTGGTGGATACCGGCGGCTGGGAGCACGATGCCCGCGGTATCCACGCCCGGGTTGCCGAGCAGGCCGAGATGGCCGTTGAACTCGCTGACGCCGTCCTCTTCGTCGTCGACTCGGCCGTCGGTGCCACGGCTACCGATGAAGGCGTGATGAAGATGCTGCGCCGCAGCAAGAAGCCGGTCATCATGGTGGCCAACAAGGTGGACGACTTCGCCCAGGAGGCGGACTCCGCCGCTTTGTGGGGCCTGGGCTTCGGCGAGCCGTACCCGGTCTCGGCGCTCCATGGCCGCGGGGTGGCGGACCTGCTGGACCACGTCATGGACGTGCTGCCCGAATTCTCGACCATTGAGGGGCTGGAACGCTCCGGCGGTCCGCGCCGCATCGCACTGATCGGACGCCCGAACGTGGGCAAGTCCTCGCTGCTGAACAAGCTGGCCGGGACTGAGCGCGTGGTGGTGGACAACACTGCCGGAACCACCCGCGACCCCGTGGACGAATTCATCGAACTGGGTGGCCGCACCTGGCGCTTCGTGGACACCGCCGGCATCCGCCGCCGCCAGCACATGGCGCAGGGCGCTGACTACTACGCCTCGCTGCGGACGCAGGCCGCGCTCGAAAAGGCGGAGGTCGCCGTCGTGCTTCTCGCCGTTGATGAGGTCCTCAGCGAGCAGGACGTCCGGATCCTCCAGCTGGCCATCGAGTCCGGCCGTGCCATGGTCCTGGCGTTCAACAAGTGGGACCTGCTCGACGACGAACGCCGCCGCTACCTCGAGCGCGAAATCGAGCAGGACCTGGCGCACGTGGAGTGGGCGCCGCGCGTCAACATCTCGGCAAAGACGGGCTGGCATAAGGACCGCCTGGTGCCGGCGCTGGACCTGGCCCTGGAGAACTGGGACAAGCGCATCGCCACCGGCCGCCTGAACGCCTTCCTGGGCGAATTGGTGGCCGCGCATCCGCACCCGGTCCGCGGCGGAAAGCAGCCCCGCATCCTCTTCGGCACGCAGGCCTCGAGCCGTCCGCCCAAGTTCGTGCTGTTCACCACCGGTTTCCTGGACCCCGGCTACCGCCGGTTCATCACCCGCCGGCTGCGGGAAACCTTCGGCTTCGAGGGCACACCCATCGAAGTCAGCATGCGTGTGCGGGAAAAGCGCGGCAAGAAGCGTTAATTGCGACACACCAGGGCCCGGAATCCCGGAAAGTGTCACAGGCACCCTCTTGGATCGTGTAAGCTCTTCTAGGTGGTTCGGCCGGACTGCTGGTGGAAATCCTCGGAGGAATCCTTGGATGAAGCACAGCGGAGAACGGCGGAACTAACGGGCTGTAGCGCAGCTTGGTAGCGCACTTGACTGGGGGTCAAGGGGTCGCAGGTTCAAATCCTGTCAGCCCGACCAAAAAAGCCGCTTTCCGGGAATACCGGAAAGCGGCTTTTGGCATTTCAGCCGTTGTTGGGCGAGTCGCGCGATACACCCCCAACGCTTGGCAATCAGCGGTTGACGAATACTACGATCACAACGTACTTCCAGTCTCCGCGATGATCCTTGTAGTACACGCGCTGGTGACGGTGGTCGCAGTCCCTGTCATACCGGCCATCACGATGATGTGAGTAATGATTGTGATGATGGCGGGCATCGTGGTTGTGACACTTTCGGTCACGGTCACGGTCGCGGTCGTTGTTGTGGTCCCTGCTGTGAGACGACCCATGGCGGTCTCCGTTATTGTCGCCGGCATAAGCGACACCGGCTGATCCTCCGAAAATCAGGCCTGTGGCCAGGGTGGCGGAGCCGAGAAGGCGGGATACTTTGTTCATTGCACTTTCCTACTGTGATCGAATGATCGATGACCCGCAGGAACAGGAGGGCATGCAGGGGAAACGTCCGTCGTAGGACGTTGTCCGTTACAGTGTTGACCCGCCTGTCTGCGGCGGAGGCTCAAGCCCGTAAAGTGCGCGTGAAGCACCGTGCTTGAGGATGCCAGCGCAGTCAGGACGTAAACCTAGAAATTCCCCCGGCTTACATCCAGAGGTGCGCTGTGGTGATGACTGAACACATGGAAAAGGCCCAGATAGGCACTCTGTGTGAGGAATGAGCGCCGGTTTCTGGACCCTCACGTAATCAGTTCCGTCCGCCCGTTTGATGTGCTGGGGCGTCGTGTTTTCCACGATAGTGAGGCGTACCCCGGGTGTGAAGACCTGTGACTGTAATAGGGGAGGCTCCGGCAAAAAAGGGGGGGTGCGCTGTTTCTATTTCAGGAACTTCGAGGTCCGCCGGTCCGCCAAAATCTTCCCCTTGGTCTGGCACGTGGGGCAGTACTGCAGCGCCGTGTCCGCAAAGGAGACCTCCCGGACCGTGTCCCCGCATACCGGGCAGGGCTGGCCTGTCCTGGCATGGACGCGCATGTGGCTTCGCTTCACGTCCTTGAGGTCCTTGGGCGGCTTGCCGCTGGCTTCGGCCAGCGCAGTGCCGAGAATGTCATGAATGGCGTCGTACAGGACCTGCACCGTCTCCCGGTCCAGGGACTTGGCCGGGGCGAAGGGCGAAATCCGGGCCGCATGCAGGATCTCGTCGCTGTACGCGTTGCCGATTCCGGCGATCACGCTCTGGCTCCGCAGGAGCCCCTTGATCTGCTGCGAGCTGCCGCCGAGGATCTCCGCCAGCATGCCGACGTCGAACGCTTCAGCGAAGGGGTCCGGCCCCAGCGCGGCGATGCCCGGAACTTCCTGCGGATCCCGCACCACATAAATGGCCAGGCTCTTTTTCGTCCCGGCTTCCGTAAGGTCAAAACCCCGGTCACCTTCCGCCCCCGCGAAAACGAGCCGGGCCGCGATGTGGCCGTTGCCCATCTTCAACTGTCCGGCTGTGGGGGAGTCCGTGAAGCGGATCCACCCTGCCTTGGCCAGATGGAACACAAAGGAGATGCCACCGGTGTCGATGCTGATGAACTTTCCGAACCGCTGCACGCCGGTCACCGTGCGGCCCTCCAGCGCCGTGAAGGGCGGATCAGCGGTCTTGAGCACGGCGAAGGATGCAATCTGCAGTTTGGCAAGGACAGAGCCCTGCAGCTGTTCGTTCAAAAACCCGGCCAGACCGGCCACTTCGGGAAGTTCCGGCATGGCTTACCTGCCTGGCCCCGGGCATCCGGCATCAATGCGCGCGCTCATGCGACCCATCTTGTCAGAATCCCCGCTGAACGCCCCGGCAGATGTGCCTATACTTTCAGCGGCGGCCTGTTCCGGGCCCCAATGACCCAGGTGTTTGACCCGATGAAAGGCCCCCGATGAGCAACATTCCCGAAGACCTGTCCTACACCGCTGAACATGAGTGGGTAACTGCCCCCAATGCCGACGGCGTGGTCCGCGTGGGCATTACCGACTTCGCCCAGGACGCGCTTGGAGATGTTGTTTACGCCCAGATGCCGGAAATCGGCACCAAGATTACGGCAAACGAAGTGGTGGGTGAAGTGGAGTCCACCAAGAGCGTCAGCGATATCTACGCCCCGGTTTCCGGCGAAGTAGTGGCCCGTAACGAGTCCCTGGACACTGATTCGGCCCTGATCAACACTGATCCGTACGGCGACGGCTGGTTGATTGAGGTCAAACTCGCCGAAGCTGACGCCGTTGACTCGTTGCTCAGTGCATCCGAGTACGAACAACAGGTAGGCTAAAGCTAACCGGTACATCCGGTCCGGCCCCGCGTCGCAGGCAGGACGTCTTCGCACGTCAGCGGCCGGATGGGGAGCCGGCGCCGGACCTGCTGAGCGGGCCGGAGGGTAAACGTTGGCTGCAGGCCCAGGGGCTGCAGCGGGAAGAGGAGGAATCCATGGCTGGCCACAGACAGAACCCTGCCGATGGGGAATACGGCTCGGGTGCGGCTAAGGCGTCGGAGACCACCTCCATCCATCTCACTCCGGTCACCGATGAACCCACCATCGCCCCCAAGCTTTCCTCCGATGAGCGCAGCTCCGTTGAGGCACTGCCGGCCGGATCTGCCCTTCTCGTTGCGCACAGCGGGCCGAACGCCGGCGCCCGCTTCCTGCTCGACTCCGACGTCACCACGGCCGGCCGCCACCCGGACGCCGATATCTTCCTCGATGACGTCACGGTATCCCGCCGGCATGTGGAGTTCCGCCGGACTGCCCGGAGTTTTGAAGTCGTGGACAAGAACAGCCTGAACGGCACCTACGTCAACCATGACCGCGTTGACAGCGTTGAACTCAAGAACGGCAGCGAAGTCCAGATCGGCAAGTTCCGCCTCACCTTCTACCTGAGCCCTGCCAGTGCTGCAGGCCGCGGCTGAACCGGGGACCGCTGCCTGTGGCAATGGCACAACCGGAACGCCGGGGACCGCAGGTCCTCAACATCGGCGAAGTCCTCGCGCAGCTCAGCGGCGACTTCCCGGGCATGACTGCGTCCAAGATCCGCTTCCTCGAAGAAAAGGGGCTGATTAACCCGCGGCGTACGCCTGCGGGTTACCGGCAGTATTCCGACGGCGACGTGGAACGGCTGCGCTTCGTGCTGGCCCTGCAGCGGGACCAGTACCTCCCCCTGAAAGTCATCAAGGACTACCTTGACGCCATCGACAGGGGAGAGCGGCCGGAGAACCTTCCGCCCGGCGTCGTGGTGTCCCCGCGCATCGTCTCCGACGAACTGGCGGCCGAGCTGCAGAACCGCGGGCGCAGGCTCACGGAGGAGCAGCTGCGCACGGAGTCCGGCGCCAGTGTGCCCCTGCTGCAGGCGCTCCTGGACTTCGGACTGATCAGCCACAGCAACGGCCAGTTCGACGAACATGCCCTCCAGGTGGCGCGCGCCTGTGTACAGCTTGAGGGCCATGGGCTGGAACCCCGCCACCTGCGGCCTTTCCAGGCCGCGGCGGAACGGGAATTCGGCCTGGTGGAACGCGCGGTGGCGCCGCTTGCTTCCCGCAAGGACTCTGCCTCCCAAGCACGGGCCGCCGAGGCCGCCCGTGAAATCAGCGACCTCTGCCTCACCCTGCACCGGGCTCTGGTGCAGGACCACATCTCACGCATGGACATCTGATGATTGAAGTCGAGATTGTAGGCGTTCGGATCGAACTGCCTTCCAACCAGCCGCTGGTCCTGCTGCGGGAGATGCACGGGGAACGCCATGTCCCCATTTGGATCGGCACTCCGGAAGCCAGCGCCATTGCGCTGGCGCAGCAGGGCGTTGTCCCGCCCCGCCCCATGACCCATGACCTCCTGGTGGATGTGGTGGAATCCCTGGGCCACTCCGTGGTCAGCGTCAACATCGTGGCTGTCGAAGACAACATCTTTTATGGGCAGCTGCAGTTTGAAAACGGCACCACGGTGAGCTCCAGGGCATCCGATGCGCTGGCGATAGCCCTCCGCGCGAAGTGCCGGATCTGGTGCGCCGATTCAGTGATGGAAGAGGCCGGGGTGCGGATCACCGAGCACGACGAGGGTGAGGACACCGAACCCGGCCCCACGGTGGACGAAGAGCGCGAGCTGCGCCGCTTCCGGGAGTTCCTGGACGACGTGGAGCCCGAGGACTTCGACGGCTGAGGTCACGTTAAGGTTAAAGTTGAGGATGAAAGTTTCGACACGCCCTGCCAAAGGCCCCGGGGTCTTTGACCTTGGGACCTGCCGGGCCTAACGTCGAAGTATCAAGTTCCCATTGCTTACGGCAGCCGCGCAAGTCACACTGGAAAGTGCGCCCCGCGAAAATTACATGCATGGTCTTCATGCCAAGGCTGCTGCAGGTGTTCCCCGGGAGCGTACGACAAGGAGGATCCAGGTGAGTCCCAAAGGCGAAGCAGGCGGGCTTAAACAGCCCACGGCTGGTGTTGCTGTGCCCGCGAGTGGTGCCCAGGGCCTCCTGTTTACCGAGGACCTCCCGGTACTGGATGAGGACGCCGGCTACCGCGGACCCACTGCCTGCAAGGCGGCAGGCATCACCTACCGGCAGTTGGACTACTGGGCACGTACCGGACTCGTGGAACCCGCTGTGCGCGGCGCCGCCGGTTCCGGATCGCAGCGGCTGTACGGCTTCCGCGACATCCTTGTCCTCAAGGTGGTCAAGCGCCTCCTGGACACTGGCGTTTCCCTTCAGCAGATCCGCACGGCCGTTGAGCACCTGCGCGAACGCGGTGTGGAGGACCTCGCGCAGATCACGCTGATGAGCGACGGCGCAAGTGTCTACGAGTGCACCTCGGCCGATGAGGTCATCGACCTCGTCCAGGGCGGACAAGGAGTCTTCGGCATCGCCGTGGGCCGGGTGTGGCGCGAAGTTGAAGGCAGCCTCGCCTCACTGCCCAGCGAACACGCCGCGGAGCAGTCCTTTCCGGACGACGAATTGAGCAAGCGGCGGGCAGCACGCAAGATCAGCTGACCGTATATACGGCAGAAGCCGCTCTCCCTCCGGAGGGCGGCTTCTGCCGTTAAGTCTGGAATTCCTACCGCGTGCGGCTGCGCAGCCCGCTGCCCACAGCCATCATGTTGGCCAGCAGCTCGTCAAAGAGTGCAGCCGCAGACTTGGCCGAGTCGCCCGGCCAATGGTGCACCGGATGCGCAGCGCCCTGGATCTGCTGCCAGTTCGCCTGCTCCGGGATACGGGGGCTCAGGAGGAGTTCGCCAAACATGGACTCCATCTCGGCGAGCCGGTACGTGTGCTCGGAGGAACCCGTCCGGACCCGGTTGGCCACGATGCCGGCAGGGGAGAGGTTGGGGGCGAACTCCTGGCGGAACAGCTGAATGGCGCGCATGGTGCGTTCCGTTCCGGCCACGGAGAAGAGCCCCGGCTCGGCCACGAGCGCCACTTTGTCGCTGGCGGACCACGCCATCCGGGTCAGCCCGTTGAGCGACGGCGGGCAGTCGATCAGGACAAGGTCGTAATTGTCGGCACCCGCCAGGACGGTGGAGAGGCGCCGCAGGTCACGGCGGCCGAGGTCGGGGCGGTCGTAGATTCCCGTGTAGGCGGAGCCGACGGCGACGTCCAGGACGGCGGGTCCGGAACCGTTGGTGTGGGCCCGCGCTGTCCAGCTGCTGCCTACCACGTTGTCGGCCAGCTTGGCGCGGCGGGGGCTTTTCAGCATCCTGCCGATGTCCAGCTGGTCGCCCGGCTGGACGCCGAGGGCGGTGGTTGCGTCCGCATGGGGGTCGAGGTCCACCACCAGTGTGCGGACGCCCGCGGCCAGCGCCGCAGACGCCAATCCTGTGGTGACGGAAGTCTTGCCGACTCCACCCTTAAGGCTGCTGATGCTGACTACTTGCACTTGAGAGACCAAAACCTAACGCCGGATGCCGTGTTGGGAGTAATGTTTGCTCCGGCAGAGCCGAAGCCGGACGGTCCTGCCGCCCTACTCATCATATGTGGATGCGTCGGCGAATCCTGCTTTACGGGGAGTCGGTATGGCATCGGCTGTGCTGCCGGGGGCGCTTTCCGCCGGGCCTGGGGAAAGCGATCGGGACATGACGGGGAAATCTGTGATGGTGGCCACAAAGATTTGTGTTTGTCCTTGGAGGTCCTAGACACTGTGACCACTCACCGATCCACCCGCAATGATGCAGGAGAAGTATGTTTTCCAAAGTTCTGGTGGCCAACCGCGGCGAAATCGCGATCAGGGCCTTCCGCGCCGGCTACGAGCTGGGCGCCAAGACCGTTGCCGTTTTTCCAAATGAGGACAGGAACTCGATCCACCGCCAGAAGGCGGACGAGGCCTACCTGATTGGCGAGGAAGGGCATCCCGTCCGGGCATACCTGGACGTTGCCGAGGTGATCCGCGTGGCCAAGGAGTCCGGCGCGGACGCCATCTACCCCGGCTACGGTTTCCTTTCGGAAAACCCCGATCTGGCACGTGCGGCCAAGGAAGCCGGCATCACCTTTGTCGGCCCTCCTGCTGAGGTGCTGGAGCTCGCCGGCAACAAGGTGGCGGCCCTTAAGGCTGCCCGTGATGCGGGTGTTCCCGTCCTGAAGTCCAGTGCGCCGTCGAAGGACCTCGACGAGCTGCTGGCAGCGGCGGACGAGATCGGTTTCCCCATTTTCGCCAAGGCAGTGGCCGGCGGCGGTGGCCGCGGCATGCGCCGGGTTGATACCCGCGAAGCGCTCCCCGAGGCACTGAAGTCCGCCATGCGTGAAGCGGATGCTGCGTTTGGCGATCCCACCATGTTCCTGGAGCAGGCTGTCCTGCGCCCCCGCCACATCGAGGTGCAGATCCTGGCCGACGCCGAGGGCAACGTCATGCACCTGTTCGAGCGGGACTGCTCCATCCAGCGGCGGCACCAGAAGGTCATCGAGATCGCCCCCGCCCCGAACCTGGACGAGAACATCCGGCAGGCCCTCTACCGGGACGCCGTTAAGTTTGCCCAGGCGCTGAACTACGTTAACGCGGGCACCGTCGAGTTCCTCGTGGATACCGTGGGTGAGCGGGCAGGCCAGCACGTGTTCATTGAAATGAACCCGCGCATCCAGGTGGAGCATACCGTCACCGAAGAAGTTACGGACGTTGACCTGGTGCAGGCACAGATGAGGATTGCCGCCGGTGAAACGCTGGCTGACCTTGGGCTCTCCCAGGACACCGTCAAGCTGCGCGGCGCCGCGCTGCAGAGCCGCATCACCACCGAGGACCCCGCGAACGGCTTCCGCCCCGACGTTGGAAAGATCACCGGCTACCGGTCCGCCGGCGGTGCGGGCGTACGGCTCGACGGCGGCACGGTTTACTCGGGTGCCGAGATCAGCCCCCACTTCGACTCGATGCTGGTCAAGCTGACCTGCCGCGGCCGGGACTACCCGGCAGCCGTGGCACGGGCCCGCCGCGCCCTTGCAGAGTTCCGTATCCGCGGTGTCTCCACCAACATCTCTTTCCTGCAGGCGGTGCTGGACGATGCCGATTTCATCGCAGGAGACGTCGCCACCAACTTCATCGATGAACGCCCGCAGCTGCTGAAGGCGAGGGTTTCCGCGGACCGCGGTACCAAGCTCCTCACCTGGCTGGCCGAGGTCACCGTCAACAAGCCCAACGGCGAACTGACGGTTCACTCCAACCCGGCCGACAAGCTTCCGTCCGTCAAGGGCAAGCAGGCCGCGCCCGGCTCCCGGCAGCGGCTCCTGGAGCTGGGGCCCGAAGGCTTCGCCAAGGCTCTTCGTGAGCAGAACGCCGTCGCGGTTACCGACACCACTTTCCGGGACGCGCACCAGTCGCTCCTGGCCACCCGTGTCCGTACCCGCGACCTTGTGGCCGCAGGCCCTGCCGTCACCGCTCTCCTGCCGGAACTCTTGTCCGTCGAGGCATGGGGCGGCGCCACCTACGACGTCGCGCTGCGCTTCCTGGGCGAAGACCCGTGGGACCGCTTGGCGGCGCTGCGCACCGCACTTCCGAACGTGTGCCTGCAGATGCTGCTCCGCGGCCGCAACACCGTGGGCTACACGCCGTACCCGGAAGAGGTCACCGAGGCCTTCGTCAATGAGGCCGCCGCAACCGGCATCGATATCTTCCGCATTTTCGACGCGCTCAACGATGTCAGCCAGATGGCGCCGGCCATCCGCGCCGTCCGGGCAACGGGCACCGCCGTCGCCGAAGTGGCGCTCTGCTACACAGGCGACATGCTGGACCCCAACGAGACGCTCTACACGCTGGACTACTACCTCGAGCTCGCGCAGAAGATCGTCGACGCCGGCGCGCACATCCTTGCCATCAAGGACATGGCAGGCCTGCTGCGGCCCGCTGCCGCAGCCAAGCTCGTTGCCGCCCTTCGGGACCGCTTCGACCTGCCGGTCCACCTGCACACCCACGACACCGCGGGCGGCCAGCTGGCCACCTTGCTGGCTGCCGTGGACGCCGGTGTGGACGCCGTGGATGTTGCCTCCGCTTCCCTGGCCGGAACCACCAGCCAGGTCTCGGCGTCGGCGTTGGTCGCAGCGCTGGAACACACGCCACGGGACACCGGCCTCAGCCTGGCTGCGGTCAGTTCGCTGGAACCGTACTGGGAGGCTGTCCGCCGCGTCTACGCGCCGTTCGAGTCGGGCCTTCCGGGCCCCACCGGCCGGGTCTACCAGCACGAGATCCCGGGCGGCCAGCTGTCCAACCTGCGCCAGCAGGCCATGGCGCTGGGGCTGGGGGAGCGCTTCGAGGCCATCGAGGACATGTATACGGCAGCTGACCGGATCCTTGGGCGCCTGGTGAAGGTGACACCGTCCTCCAAGGTGGTGGGCGACCTTGCCCTGCACCTGGTGGGCCTGAATGCAGACCCGGCGGACTTCAACGAGAACCCTCAGAACTACGACATCCCCGATTCCGTGATCGGGTTCCTGTCCGGCGAGCTGGGCGACCCTCCCGGAGGCTGGCCGGAACCCTTCCGCACCAAGGCCCTGCAGGGCAGGAGCGTGAAGGTCCGCGACGTCGAGCTCAGCGCCGAAGACAGCGCTGCGCTGAAGTCCGACTCCAAGACCCGCCAGCACACGCTGAACCGGCTGCTGTTCGAGGGCCCCACCAAGGACTACCTCAAGAGTGTCGAAACCTACGGCAACATCTCGGTCCTGGATACCCGTGACTACCTGTACGGGCTCCAGCGGGGCCAGGAGCACGAGATCACGCTGGAACGTGGCGTGCGGCTGATCGCTTCCCTGGAGGCGGTCTCCGAGCCGGACGAAAAGGGCATGCGGACCGTGATGTGTACCCTCAACGGCCAGTCCCGGCCCGTGGTGGTGCGCGACCGTTCCGTGGTGAGCAACGTCAAGGCCGCAGAGAAGGCAGATCCGGCGCAGCCGGGCCACGTGGCTGCACCGTTCGCCGGCGCCGTCACCGTCACCGTCAAGACCGGTGACACCGTCAACGCCGGCGACACGGTGGCCACCATCGAGGCCATGAAGATGGAGGCATCCATCACGACGCCGGTGGGCGGCAAGGTTTCCCGCCTCGCCATCTCCGCGGTGGAGCAGGTGCAGGGCGGAGACCTGCTGCTGGTCGTGGAGCAATAGCCAAAAGCCAGTCAAAACAATGAAAGGGTCCTCCGCCAGGAGGACCCTTTCATCGTTTGCGGATCAGGAGCGGGGTGCCCCGTACATCTCCTCGATGACGGTCTCGAAGTCCTTCATCACCTGTGCGCGCTTCACCTTCATGGAGGGGGTCAGGTGCCCGGATGCTTCGGTGAAGTCGGCCGCCACGATCCGGAACGACTTGATGGCCTCGGCCTGGGAGACGGAGTTGTTGGCGGCGGTGATCAGGTCCTGCACTGCTGCCTTGACCACCGGGTTTGCTGCAGCGTCGGCCAGGGAGGTGTCGGCCGGAAGGTTGTGCCGCTGGAGCCAGCCCGGCAGGGCCTCCTGGTCCAGCGTGACCAGGGCGCCGATGAACGGCCGGTTGTCGCCAACCACCAGGACCTGCGATACGAGCGCATCGGCACGGATCTGGTCCTCCAGCAGCGCCGGGATCACGTTCTTGCCGCCGGCGGTGACGATGATCTCCTTCTTGCGGCCGGTGATCCACAGGAAGCCGTCGTCATCCAGCCGGCCAATATCCCCGGTGCGGAACCAGCCGTCGGAGAATGTCTCCGCCGTCAGGTCCTCACGCTTGTAGTAGCCGCGCATGACGCACGCGCCCTTGGCCAGGATCTCGCCGTCCTCGGCAATTCTGACGGCATTGCCGGGCAGGGGCTTGCCAACCGAACCAATCTTGATCCGGGACGGGGTGTTGACCGAGATGGGAGCGGTGGTTTCGGTCAGGCCGTAGCCTTCCAGCACCTGGAGCCCGATGCCCTGGAAAAAGTGGCCCAGCCGTTCACCAAGAGGACCGCCGCCGGAGACCGCATGGGCAACGTGGCCGCCCATCGCGGCCCGCAGCTTGCCGTAGACCAGCTTGTCGAACAGGGCATGGCGCAGCTTCAGTCCCAGCCCCACGTGGCCGGCCTGCCGCGCCTTGGAGAAGGCGATGGCGGTATCGGCCGCCTTGTGGAAGATGGCGCCCTTGCCGCCGTCCTCGGCTTTGGTCAGGGCCGAGTTGTACACCTTCTCGAACACCCGCGGCACGGCAAGGATGAAGGTGGGCTCGTAGCTCTGCAGGTCGGAGAGCAGGTTCTTGATATCAGGCGTGTGCGCCACGGTGGTTCCGGCTGCCATGGCCAGGACGGAGATGAACCGGGCGAAGACATGTGCCAGGGGCAGGAACATGATGGTCTTGGCGTTCTCATGGACGATTTCGCCGATGATCGCGAGTGCATTGTCCGAAAGCTCCACGAAGTTGCCGTGGGTCAGTTCGCAGCCCTTGGGCCGGCCCGTGGTTCCGGACGTGTAGATGATGGTGGCGATATCTGCCAGCTTCGCCGAGGTGCGGCGGGTTTCCAGATCGTCATCACTGACGCCGCTCCCGGCTTCCCGGAGGGCGTCAAGTCCGCCGCCCTCCAACTGCCAGACATGCTGGAGTGCCGTGAGTCCTTCGGCCGTCACGGCCTGCCGGATGACATTTTCGTGGTGGGCTGCCTCGCCGAAGGCGGCAACGGCGCCTGAATCGCCAAGATTCCAGGCCACCTGCGAGGGCGAAGAGGTTTCGTAGATGGGAACCGAGACGCCGCCGGCGAACCAGATGGCGAAGTCCACCAACGCCCATTCGTAGCGCGTACGGGACATGATGCCCACGCGGTCGCCGGCACCGACGCCGCTGGCGATGAGGCCTTTTGCCAGGGCTTTGACATCAGCAAGGAATTCGGTGGCAGAAACGTCCTGCCAGGCGCCGTTTGCGTCCAGCCGCGAGAACAGAGCCGGGTTGCTGGCCTTGTCCGCCTGCCGCAGCACCAGGTCGGTGATATTGGTTTCCGGTGGAACGACAACAAGAGGCGGAACACTGAATTCGCGCACTATAGCTCCTTTGATATCCGAAGTCCCGCTCAGGGGGTATGCCTAAAGACTAGTACGCCGCCGCGGGACCGTGCAGTATCTAAAGTTACTGGCGGGTAACTTTGCCGTCAATCGCTCTCCGGCCGCAACCGCCACGGGGGTCCGGGCGCCGGGGCGGCGGAAAACCTAGAATTGGGAACTATGTACGCACAATCCTCCGGCGAGCAGGCCGGCCCCCTCAGCAGGCCCGCAGCGTGGAGGCGGCGGTCTGCCTCCTACCGGGCCGGAAGGAGGCAGGGTGACGGCTTTCGTGAACAGATGCGCCTTGGCCGGAAGGGCCTTGCGATCGGAATCGATATCGGCGGCACCAAAGTGGCGGCCGGAGTGGTGGACGCCGACGGCACGATCCTGAGCGAGGCACGCCGCTCCACGCCGGGCACCGACCCGCGGGCAGTGGAGCGGGTCATCGTGGACCTGGTTGAGGAGCTGGGCAGCGGGCACCGGATCCGCTCGGTGGGCATTGGCGCCGCCGGCTGGATGGACCTCGACGGCGGCACGGTGCTTTTCAGCCCGCACCTGGCCTGGCGCAATGAGCCCCTGAGGGCAAACCTGCAACACCTCCTGCGGCGCCCCGTGCTGCTGGCCAACGACGCCGACGCAGCCGCCTGGGCCGAATGGCGTTTCGGGGCAGGGCAGGGCGAAGACCGGCTGGTTTGCATCACGCTGGGAACGGGAATCGGCGGCGCGATGGTCATGGACGGCAGGGTGGAGCGCGGGCGGTTTGGGGTAGCCGGCGAGTTCGGACACCAGGTCATCATGCCCGGCGGGCACCGCTGCGAGTGCGGCAACCGCGGGTGCTGGGAGCAGTACGCATCGGGCAACGCACTGGGCCGCGAAGCGAGGATCCTGGCCCGCAGCAACTCCCCAATGGCCCAGGACCTGCTGGGAGCAGTGGGCGGGCGCGCCGAGACCATCACCGGTGCCATCGTGACCGAACTGGCGTTGGCTGGTGACGCCGCCTCGCGGGAGCTTATTGAGGAAGTGGGGGAATGGCTTGGCCTCGGACTCGCCAACCTGGCCGCAGCGCTCGACCCGGGGTTGTTCGTTATTGGCGGCGGATTGTGCTCGGCCGGAGACCTGCTGGTGGAACCGGCGCAAAAGGCGTTCGCCCGGAACCTGACCGGACGCGGCTTCCGCCCGGCCGCGGGAATCCAGCTTGCCGCCCTCGGACCGAACGCCGGACTGATTGGTGCGGCGGACCTGTCACGGGTCAGCAGCAGGGTCCGCAGCTGACGCAGCGGTCCGCCTGCCGGACGGGTCCGGCAGGGAGCGTGCCGCCCGGAAGGTGCCGGGCGAACGCTAAACTCTGGCGCCGTCGTCGTCCTCGTCTTTTTCCTGGGGAAGCTTCATGATCAGGTACACCGTTCCCAGCACAAACGCAGCCACGATTCCCACGACGGCCAGCAGCGGCGCGGAACGCCAAAACATAGCCGAGAGCAGCAGTGCCACCGGCCCGCCCACGGCAGCCAGCCAGGCGAGCATGGTCAGCGGATCCGTGCCCGACAGGCTGGGAGGTTCCTCGGGCACGAAGGCGCCCTCGTCGTCGTCCACCCCATAATCCCGCGGACCCGCCGGAGCGTCAGCTGCATCGGCGCCGTCCTCGCCTGTCCCGGCGCCGGACGCCTCACGTTCCGCTGCGGACAGTTCGGCCGGCGCTGCCCCGGCCAAGCCCAGGGGATCGAAGTCCCGGAACGAAGCCCTTCCCGGCCGGTCGGCGGGGCTGCCCGGTCCGGCCGGCGCGCCGGCGTCCGTTGTTCCGGGGCGGGAATCCGGTGCTGAATGGCGCGGGCCAGGGGACGGGGAGTTTGCTTCCAGGCGCGCCACCAGGTCCAGCCAGACGGCATCGTCCTGGTTCGCGCCCTGGTCCTGGGAATCGGGGGATCCGGAGTCATGCCTGGTCATGCCGGGCCTCCTGGCCTGCCGCTGCCGGCGTTGTTGTCCCGGAGGGTTCGGCGGCAGGAAGCACGCGGCGGATGAAGTCCACCGAGCCCTGGAAAATCTGGTCGGCGTCGTTGTCCATCGTGGCCACGTGGTAGCTGTTGTTGAGCCTCACCAGTTCCAGGGGCGCATGCGTCAACCCACGCCGCAGCGCAGCGATGCTCGTATCGGAGACAACGTGGTCCACCGTGGACCGGTACACCTGGACGGGAGCGGTAACCCGGGGGAGAAGCCGCACAGTGTCCTTGAACATTTTATTCAACTCGTGGGCGGCGGCCACCGGCGTGCGCAGGTACGCGCCTTCGTCCATTCCCGCTTTGAGGATGTCGTTTGCGATGGCAGGGGTGGTCTTCATGACCAGCTTCAGGATCCCGGCCAGCGGGGCGCGGGGATCGTCGATGACCAGCCCGGGGTTTACCAGCACCACGCCGCTGACCGGCCTGGTGGCCGCAATCCGCAACGCCAGCGCACCGCCCATGCTCAACCCGGCGGCGAAGACGTGGTCGCATTCAGCCTCGAGTTCGAGGTAAGCGTCGTCCAGGGCGCCGTGCCACTGCTGCCACCGTGTCCGGGAGAGGTCCTGCCAGCTGGTCCCGTGGCCGGGCAGCAGCGGCATCCGGACCGCGAAACCGGCCGCGGCAAAGGCATGGGCCCATGCACGGAGTCCATGCGGGCTTCCGGTGAAACCGTGCGAAAGGACCACGCCCGTCCGCGGCCCTTCACCGCTGGACATGCTGCTGAAGGGACTGTGGTCCGGGCTGGAGGTCATGGCGTCTCCGAAGTGCTGGTCTGGCGGGAATGGGCGCGGATGAATGCGCTGGACCTGGCAAAGATCTCCGGCGCGTCAACGTCCAGCGTAGCCACATGGCCGCTGCTATCAAGGCCAACCACTTCTTCAAGCCCCGCAGGAAGCCGTTGTCGAAGCATCTCAAGGGAGGTTGGCGGAACCACGGCGTCAGTCAGCGATTTGAACACCTGCACCGGTGCCGTGACGCCCGGCAGGCCACGGATGGCCGCCCCGAAGAGCTTCTTGAGCTCATGCACTGCCGAGAGCGGAGTGCGGGTGTAGTCACCATCCTCGGTGGCCGGCGCCGTCGTCTGTTCTTCCTGGAGGGGGATGGTGGTCCGTTGAAAGTATTTGAGGACCCCGATGACCCGGACCCGGCGGTCATAGAAACTCAGGCCGGGGTTGACCACTGAGACCCCTGCCACGCTGTGCCGGGACGCGGTCAACAGGGCCACCGCCCCGCCCATGGACAGCCCCGCCACGAAACACGTGTCGGTCTGCGACTGGAGTTCCAGGAAAGCTGTTTCGTAGCTGCGGTACCACTCGGTCCAGCGCGTGCGGGCGAGCTGGCGCCAGTCGGTTCCGTGCCCGGGCAACAGCGGGACGGTCACGGCGTAACCCTGCCCCGCAAGGTGCTCCGCCCAGGGCATCACGCTGAGTGGACTGCCCGTGAAGCCGTGGCAGATGGCGACGCCAATACGTGCGTTCGCCCCATGGCCCGGATAGCTGAAAGCGGCAGGACGGGGCGGGATGCTGCTTTCAGTCATGACTCCATCGTGTCACTGTTCCGGACAAATCTCACTAGAGTAGGGTTGCATTGGACTGCTGACCAGGCCCGGCGCGGAGCCTGAGGGCCGCCTTCCGGAGAGGTTCACCACGTGTTCTATTGGGTCATGAAAAGGATCTTCCTGGGGCCGGTTCTGAAGCTTCTTTTCCGTCCCTGGGTCAAGGGGCTGGACAACATCCCGGCGCAGGGGGCAGCGATCATCGCTTCCAACCACCTGTCGTTTTCCGACTCGATCTTTATGCCGCTGATGGTCCGCCGTCCCGTGGTCTTCCTGGCCAAGTCCGAGTACTTCACGGGCACCGGGATCAAGGGCAGGCTGACGGCCATGTTCTTCCGCCTGACCAACCAGCTGCCCATGGACCGCTCCGGTGGTGCAGCGTCCGCCGCCTCCCTCAGCGCCGGAATGGACGTCCTGAACCACGGCGGGCTGCTGGGCATCTATCCCGAAGGCACGCGCAGCCCCGATTCCAGGCTGTACCGGGGCAAGGTGGGCGTGGCCCGGCTGGCGCTGCAGGCCGGAGTCCCGGTCATCCCGGTCGCCATGATCGGCACCGACAAGGTCCAGCCCATCGGGAAACGGCTGCCCAACATCCGCCGGATCGGCATGATCTTTGGTGAACCGCTGGACTTCAGCACCTACCGGGACCAGGCCGAGGACCGTGACGTCCAACGGAAAGTCACGGACCAGATCATGTTCGAACTCATGCGGCTCTCCGGGCAGGAATACGTGGACGAGTACGCGGCCGTCGTGAAGCTTCGGTTGGCCGGCAAACCGGTGGAACCGGCGGCAGCCGCCGAACCCCTGGCTTCGCCGGAGCCAGCGGAAGGGGCCGCGGATTCCGGCGCCACCGGTGAACGCGCCACGAAGGACGACGGCGGCGCTGCCGCTGCCGGATAACCGGAGCAGCCTTCGCCGCGCGGCTGTTGTGACGCCCGCTTCAGTCACCGTGACGGTGTGGTGTCCAGCAAACCTGCGCTGCCGTTAGTCTTAGAGGGTGACTGAGCTATCTGCAAAACCCGCCTTTTCGCTGTCCAGCACCGCCCAGAGCGGCGCGGCCAACTATCCCGGACTTGACGACTGGCGGGACCTTCCCATCTCCCAGCAGCCCAGCTGGCAGGACAGGGAAGTCTTCGACGCCTCGGTGAAGGAACTTTCCGCGCTTCCCCCGCTGGTGTTCGCCGGCGAGGTGGACGTGCTGCGCGAGCGGCTCGCGGCGGCAGCCCAGGGCAAGGCGTTCCTCCTGCAGGGCGGCGACTGCGCCGAAACCTTCGAGGCCGCCACGGCGGACAAGATCAGCGCCCGGGTGAAGACCATCCTCCAGATGGCGGTGGTGCTCACGTACGGTGCCGCCATGCCCGTCATCAAGATGGGCCGGATGGCCGGGCAGTTCGCCAAGCCGCGGTCGTCCAATGACGAAACCCGGGACGGCGTCACCCTTCCCGCCTACCGCGGCGACATCGTCAACGGGTACGACTTCACGCCGGAGTCCCGCGGCCACGACGCCGCGCGCATGCTCCGCGCGTACCACACCTCCGCTTCCACCCTGAACCTGATCCGGGCCTTCACCCAGGGCGGGTTCGCCGACCTGCGCTCTGTGCACCAGTGGAACAAGGGCTTCACCGAGAACCCCGCCCACGCCCGCTACGAGTCGCTGGCCCGGGACATCGACCGCGCCATCAAGTTCATGGCTTCCTGTGGCGCAGACTTCGAGGCCCTCAAGCGCGTTGAATTCTTCGCCAGCCACGAAGCGCTGCTGCTGGACTACGAGCGGGCGCTGACCCGGATCGACTCCCGCACCGGCTTCCCGTACGACACCTCCGCCCACTTCCTGTGGATCGGGGAGCGGACCAGGGAACTGGACCACGCCCACGTGGACTTCCTGTCCCGCGTCAGGAACCCCATCGGGGTCAAGCTGGGCCCGTCCACCACCGGTGATGATGCCCTCCGCCTGATCGACCGGCTGGACCCGGAGCGCGAACCCGGCCGCCTGACCTTCATCACCCGCATGGGTGCCGGCAACATCCGCGAGAAGCTGCCCGCCGTCGTCGAGAAGGTCACCGCTTCCGGCGCCCAGGTGCTGTGGGTTACGGACCCCATGCACGGCAACACCGTCACGTCCCCCAACGGCTACAAGACACGGAACTTCGACGACGTCATCGACGAGGTGCGCGGCTTCTTCGAGGTGCACCACGCCCTGGGAACGGTCCCCGGCGGCCTGCACGTCGAAATGACCGGCGACGACGTCGCCGAATGCCTTGGAGGCGCCGATCCAATCGACCAGGACGCCTTCCTTGACCGCTACGAATCAGTCTGCGATCCGCGGCTGAACCACATGCAGTCCCTGGAAATGGCTTTCCTGGTGGCCGGCGCCCTCGCCAAGCACTGATCCTGCACCGTGGTGTGGGCGGGTTTCCGCCTACACCACCGTCAGGGTGATCACGGAACCTTCGGGAACCTCGGTATCCACCGGATCCTGGTCGCGGACGGTTCCAAAGAACCCGCCCAGCACCTCGTTGACCCGCACTTGGAAACCCAGGGCCTCCAGTGCCCGACGGGCCTCGGTGGCCTGCCGGCCGATGTAGCTGGGCACTTCCACCATCCTCGGGCCCTTCGAGATGGTCAGGGTGACCGTGCCGCCACGGGTCAGCGTGCCGCTGGCCGGTGACTGGCTGACAACCGCGCCCTCGGGAATGTTCCTGTCGAACACCTCTTCGCGTGCCACCTCGGCGCGCAGGCCGGCCGCCTCGATGGCGTCTTCGGCATCCTTCTCGTCCTGGCCCACCACCGAGGGGACGGGAATGGGCTCAGGTCCCTTGGAGACCGCCATGCCCACCGGAGTCCCGCGCCGGGCGGGCGTGCCGGACGCCGGGTCCTGGAAGAGGACGACGCCGGCCGGCGCCTCCTCGTTGAACTCTTCCGTGACCGTGCCCAGTGCCATGCCGGCCGCATTAAGTGCGTTCTTGGCTTCGTCCAGCGTCCCGCCGGTCAGTTGCGGCAGGGGGAAGAGCTGGGGTCCCTTCGAGACGAACAGGGATACCGGCTGGAATTTACGGATCTCCGTCCCTGCCCCCGGCTCGCTGCCCACCACCAGACCGGTGGGGACGTTCTCGTCGAAAACGTCGCTGGTGGTGGACCTGAAGCCGGCATCGCTGAGCACCTGCTGGGCCTGGGCGACGGTCTTGTTTGCCACCTCGGGAATAGTGGCAGCGGCCCCCGGTCCCATGCCGAAGAACCATCCTGCTCCCGTGGCCAGCAAGGCGGCCAGGACCAGGACAACCACCCAGAGCACCCCACGCCGGCGGGGATTGCCTTCGCGCAGCGTCCTGGCCGGGGTGGCCGCAGCGCGGGCGCGGGCCTTCTCCTCTTCCTTCTCCGCTTTACGCTGTGCCCGCTTGCTGGGCAACGGCGTCGGGGGAGCCCAGGCCTCTTCGGCGTCTTCGCCGGGTGGCGTGAGGATGTGGCTCCCATGGGCGGCTGCGTTGCCGGGGTTCCGGTCCGCGTGCTGCTGCCTCTGGAGCGGAACGTAGGGTGGCACGGCCGGCCGGCCGGAGGGCATGATGGTTGTTGGATTGCTGGTCCGCGCGATGAACTCGGTCCGGTGAGGGGAGCCGGCAGGGTCCGGGGCCGCCGGCGGCTGCAGATCCAGCTCGGCGTCTGTCAGGTGGGTCCGGATGTGGCGCAGCTCGTGCAGCAGTGCATTTCCGTCCACCGGCCGGTTCTCCGGATCGTTGGCAGTGCACCATTGCACCAGCTCGTCCACTTCGCCTGCCAAACCCGGCACCAGGGCCGAGGGCGGGCCCACTGTTCCGTTCACATGCTGGTAGGCGACCTGGATGGGGACCTCACCGTCGAACGGCTGTTGTCCGGTGAGCATCTCGAACAGCATGATGCCCACGGAGTAGACGTCGCTCCGGGCGTCCGCCGGTTTTCCCAGGACCAGCTCAGGAGAAACGTAGGCGACCGTTCCCATGAGGGTTCCGGAGCTCGTGGACGTCGTGACCGCCCTCGCCAGTCCAAAGTCGCCGATCTTGATCCTGCCGTCATCCGAAATCAGGACATTTTCGGGCTTGACGTCCCGGTGGATGAAGCCGGCGGCGTGGGCCGCGGCAAGGCCCTCGACAACGGGGTCAATGAGGGCAAGTGCCAGACGCGGCGGCAGGGCACCTTTGCTGTTGATGACGTCACGGAGGGTGTGGCCCTTGATGTATTCCATGACCAGGTAAGCCGTGGTGCCGTCATTGCCCTGGTCCAGGACGCCCACGACGTGCGGATGGGACAGCCGTGCAGCGGCTTTCGCTTCGCGCCCCAGCCTGGCGATAAAATTTTCATCGGCGGAGAGGTGCGGGTGAAGCACTTTCAGCGCGACGTCCCGTTCCAGCCGCTGGTCCACCGCCAGGTAGACAGTGGACATACCACCGCGTGCCAGCCGGGAGCGGACGGCGTACCGGTTGTCCACCAGCGTTCCTACAAAAGGGTCAGACACGTGTTCCTGCACCCTTCGATCCTAGTCCCGCAACGAAACGGGTCCGAACCTGTAGCCGGTTCGGACCCGTTCTGGACTGTTCCCACCGCCCCGGTCAGCCAGGGCGCAGGGACTAGCCGAAGTTCTTCTGGTGTGCCTTGATGGCCGCAACGTAGGCCTTGGTGTCGTCGTACATGCCGTACTTGCTCACCGAGTATTGGCCCTGGTAGTAGCCGGCGATCGCAGTTTCCTCGTCCTTGCTGGTGGCCAGGAGCTGGCGGATGATAGCGACGCCCGCGGTTGCATTGTCGTACGGATCCAGCAGGTTCAGCTTGCGGCCCACAAGATCCGAGGCCCACTGTCCCGAGCTCGGGATGACCTGCATGGTGCCGATGGCGTTCGCCGGCGAGACGGCGCGCTGGTCGAAACCGGACTCCTGGTGGGCAAAGGCGAGGGCAAGCGATGGATCCACTCCCATCCGGCGTGCCGTGTCCGCCACGATATTCCGCATTTCTGCACGGGAGGGAACCGGCGCAGCGTTCAGGAGGGCCTTGTTCTCGTTCGCGGAACTGACTACGGCCGCGGGGTAGCTGAACCCGAGGAATGAACTCGGCACAAGCGGAGTGACGGACGCGGCGGGCTGCGGGGCTGCCGGCTGGCCCGAGCCACCGGGAATAACCAGCTTGTTGCCCGGGAAGATGACCGTGGTCATGCTCATCCGGTTGGCGGAGAGCAGCTCGGAGAGCTTGACCCCGTGGCGCGAGGCAATGGCGGAGAGTGTGTCGCCGGCTTTGACAGTGTAGGAACCGGTAGCCGGTGCGGGGGTGGCAGAGGTGTTGGCCAGTGCAGGGGCTGGTGCGGGGGCCGGCGCCGCAGCCGGTGCGGGGGCGGCCTGTCCTCCGCCCACCTTGATCTTCTGCCCGGGATAAATGATGGAGCGCATGGAAAGGTTGTTCCAGCTGAACACATCGGCAAGGCTCACGTTGTGCCGCGCCGCGATGGCTCCAAGGGTGTCGCCGGCCTTCACGGTGTAGGTTGCACCCTCGGCAGGCGCAGGTGCTGCCGCCGGTGCTGGTGCGGCCGCGGGCGCCGCGGCAGGGGCACCGGAAAGTTTGATCTTCTGCCCGGGATAAATGAGGGTGTTCGGCTGGAGGTTGTTCAGCTTGAGGACTTCAGAGGTCTTCAGGCCAAACTTCCCGGCAATGCCGCTGATGGTGTCGCCGCGGGCGATGGTGTACTCCGCGGGAGCAGAAGGCTGGGCAGGCTTGAAGGCAGCAGGAATGGTGGTGGATACCGACGATGCAGGGATGACAGCCGGAGCCGCTTGTGCAGCCTGTGCCTTCATGGCCGCAGCCAGGGTTGCAGGAATGGACCGGGCCGGCTGTTCTGCGGCAGCAGGCTGGGCGAGGGCCAAGGATGACAACACGACCGCCGGCAGCGCGGCGGTTGTGGCGGCAAGCACCGGCAGACTCGGCCTGGGGGGCTGCTTGGGCGAGCGGGACATCGTCATGGAAAGAATCCTCTTCTCAACTGCGGGCGCGGACGGGGATGCCGCTGATATTCCTGATACTACTGTTACTCGAGTTATTACTGTTACGAGCGTGAACAATGTGAATCTCTCACGAATTCGGGATTAGCACAAGAATTCCGGGATTCCCGGCAAAGAAAGATTTACGGAGTGTTTGCAGGTCAACTGCGCACAGGGATTGCATCGACTAGGCGGCGGGGCGCACCCCATGGCAACCTTGATCCGTGAGTAATAACGTAGAAAACCTCGTGGGCGAGTGGTTGCCCCTGCCCGACGTCGCCCGCCTCCTGGATGTTTCCATCACCAAGGTTCATAGCCTTTTGGATGAACGGGCCCTGGCGGCATTGCGGGTAGGGGAGCGGAACATCAGGTCCGTTCCCGCGGAATTCATTCAGGATGGCCAGGTAGTGGACAGCCTTAAGGGCACCATCGTGGTGCTGTCGGACGCAGGGTATTCGGATGAGGACCTTATCGTCTGGCTGTTTACGGCAGACGAATCCTTACGCGGCCGCCCCATCGACGCGCTGCGCGAGGGCCGCAAAACCGAGATCCGACGCCGGGCGCAGACCCTGGCCTGGTAGCCGCTTCTAGGAGGCTCGGCTGACGGTGGCCTCAGCCAGCCTCCGGAGGGCGGTTTTTGGCAATTCATCGAGCGGAAGGGCCTCGAGGGCTTCGTAGGCCGCCGAACCGAACCCGTTAATAAGGACCTCCGTGGCCTGCAGGGCGCCGGATTCCTCAATGATCCGCCGGATCTCAAGGATGTCTTCGTCCGAAAGGTCCGGGCTTCCCAGCCGGGAATCAATAAATGCGGATTCAGGGGCTGAGGCCTGGTCCAGTGCAAGGGCGACCAATACCGTCCTCTTGCCTTCGCGTAAATCGTCCCCTGCAGGCTTGCCCGTGGTGAGCGGGTCGCCGAAAACGCCCAGCACGTCGTCGCGAAGCTGGAAAGCCTCGCCCAACGGGAGCGCGAACGCTGAGTAGCCGCGCAGGAGCTCGTTCGAAGCGCCCGCCAGTGCTCCGCCCAAGGCCAGCGGGTGCTCGGTGGAGTACTTGGCGCTTTTGAACCGGATGATCGACTGGGCGCGGCTGACGGCGCCCGCCCGGTCACGGACCGGGCCCGCGACTTCCTCAAGGATGTCCAGGTATTGACCTGCCATGACCTCGGCCCGCATGAGGTTGAAGATCAGCCGCGCCCTGCTGCCGGATGCTGCACGTTCCCCAATGTCCGTGAACGCCTCTTCGCTGAAGGACAGGCAGAGGTCGCCGGCGAGGATTGCTGCCGCCTGGCCGAACCGCTCGCTGTCCAGCGCCCAGCCCTGTGCACCGTGCAGCTGGCTGAAACGGCGATGGACGCTCGGTCCTCCGCGCCTGGTGTCGGAGCGGTCAATGATGTCGTCATGGATCAGGGCTGCCGCCTGGAACAGCTCGAGGGCGGCACCGGCAGTCACCACCTCCGTGGCCGTGGGCTCGCCGCCGGCCCCGCGCCAGCCCCAGTAGCACATGAGCGCCCGGAGGCGCTTGCCTCCGGTTACAAGGTTTGAGATGGAGCCCATGATGGGGTCGATGTCGGGGGAGATGGCAGACATCACGGACTGCCGTGAGGTCAGGAAGCCGGTCAGTTCGCCGGCCACTGCCGCCACAAAGTCTGCCTGTTCGTGCCTCAGTTGCTCGGCGGCGGTCACTTTGCAGACTCAGCTGCCACGTTGGCTCCGATGGTGAACGTGGCCACGCCCGCGGCTTCCACAACGGAGAGGTTGACTGTCTCGTTGTCGCCCCGCACGAAGTCCTTCGACGCCACTGCTCCCACCGCCTCACCGGGAACCGCCTTGAACCCCTGGGCTTCAAGCGACGCGGTGTAGAAATCGACAACGGCTGCGGTGGGCGCCGTCACGGTGGCCACCAGGGCGGCCGTTGCCGGCGCCGATGCTTTGTCGAAGCTGCTCGAAACTACGGTGGCTCCCGGCATGAGGGGCAGCAGCTGCTGGGGGAAGCCTTCCACCACGGCACCGACAGTGGCGGACGTATTGGGTGAGGCGGAGGGGCTGGCCGACGCGGTTATGGTGGCCTGCGACGTTGCCGGGGTGGAAGCCGAAGAGCTGGATTGGGGCGCCTGTGACGGGGTGGGGCTGCAGGCAGCCAGGGCCAGGGCTGCACCGGCAGCGAGAGTGGCCAAGCCTGCAGGCTTAAGGTTTCCAAAGACCGTCACAGGGACTTTCCTCCTGGTGTTGATGCCGGATTCAGCCTCCAGTTTAGTCAGTACCAACGGATAGGATTGCAGCCGTGGGGCCCGACGGTACGAACCAGCCAGCCGCAGCGCGCCTTCCGGGCCGCCGGCGCAAGTGCATCATGCATGTGGACATGGATGCCTTTTTCGTTTCAGTGGAGCTGCGGACGCGTCCTGAACTCCACGGCAAACCGGTGATTGTCGGGTTCCCGGCAGAGCGTTCCGTAGTGTTGTCCGCGTCCTACGAAGCC
Source organism: Arthrobacter sp. 210 2 (assembly GCF_059093025.1). Taxonomy (NCBI): domain Bacteria; kingdom Bacillati; phylum Actinomycetota; class Actinomycetes; order Micrococcales; family Micrococcaceae; genus Arthrobacter; species Arthrobacter sp. 210 2. The sequence goes on along the minus strand of NZ_JBNHIE010000008.1, from coordinate 182,243 downwards.
AGGGCTTTTGGCGTCAAATCCGCTATGCCCATGGCGGTTGCCACCCGGATGTGCCCCCAGGCCGTCATTATCGAACCGCGCCATTCACTGTATTACGAGGTGTCCGGCCAGCTGATGGCCATTTTCGAATCGATCACCGAACTCGTCGAACCGCTGAGCGTGGACGAAGCGTTCCTGGACGTCAGCGGCGCCATCCGGAGGCTGGGTCCGCCCAGGGGAATCGGTGAACTGATCCGCCGGCGGGTTGCTTCGGAACTGGGCATCACGGCATCTGTGGGCATCGCTGAGACGAAGTTCGTGGCGAAGATCGCGTCCACCCGCTGCAAGCCCGACGGCCTGCTCATGATCGGGCCCGACCAGACCGTGCCTTACCTTCACAGCCTGCCGGTGGGGGCGCTCTGGGGCGTCGGTGCGAAAACGGCAGAGGCCCTGGCGAAGATGGGCATCAGGACGGTGGCGGACGTAGCGGCAACACCGGTCTCAGCCCTCCGGAAAATGCTTGGCGCTACCGGAGAGCACGTTCACCAGCTCTCCTGGGGCATTGACCCGCGTCCGGTGACCCCCGTGCGGCTGGAGAAGAGCATCGGGGCTGAAGAGACCTTCGCCGTGGATACGGCGGACGACGCCCTGTTGCACCGGGAATTGCTTCGTCTCTCGCACCGGACGGCCACACGGCTGCGCAGTTCGGGAATGGTGGCGCGGACCATTGCCCTGAAGCTGCGCTTTGCCGATTTTTCCACCATCACGCGAAGCCGGACTGTCCAGACTCCGGTGGACAGCGCCCAGCTCATCTATGCGGTGGTCCTCCAGTTGCTGGATTCGGTGGGCGCCCGTGCCATGCCGGTGCGCCTGGTAGGGGTCAGGGCAGAGCAACTCGAGGACGCTGCCCGGACCTCACTCCAATTAAGCATCGACAGGCGCGACGACAACTGGCGTGCGGCAGAGCAGGCGCTTGATGAAGTCACGCGCAAATTCGGTAATAAGTCCGTCCTGCCGGCACGGCTCATGGAACCCGGAAGCGGCGCCGGGTAAGCCCTAAAACATAAGGCCTGGAGGCTTCTTCGAACGTGATTGCCGTCTTTCAGAACGGCCCTGAACAAACTATCCTTAGAGGTACATAGTTTCGAGTGACTGGACTTACTGCCGGACCCTCTTGGACATGCTCCCGCTCCGGCGACTGCATGCCAGGTTTCAGCTTTTGCCAATGCTGGCGAGGCGGGAACCTCTTAGGCATAACGGTCGTTAACGGTGCAGAAGTTGTGGCTGGGAATCAGCCCGGACGTTGGCCTATAAAAGGAGGTCGTGATGCCGCTGTCGGAGCACGAACAGAAGCTGCTTGAGCAGCTGGAGAAGCAGCTTCACGAGGACGACCCGAAGTTCGCGAATTCCATGGGGTCCGATCCCGGACGTTCATGGTCCACGCGGCATGTGGTGATCGGTGTCCTCTGCGCCTTGGCGGGTGTCTTCCTGTTATTGGTTGGTGTGACGCTGCAAAACATCTTCGTTGGGGTACTCGGGTTCATCGTGATGGGTGGCGGAGTCTACTTTGCAACGATGCGCAGTTCGGCGGCGTCAAAACCTGGCGCCAAGGGCGGCAACGGCAAGCCCGGCAAGCAGCGAAGCTCATTCATGAGCAGCCTGGAGGAGCGCTGGGACGAGAGGCGCCGGGGCGAGCCGTAACGGCCCGGCGGCATTACCGCCCCTCCACTTTGCACCCCTGATGGGGGAGCGCGACGAAAAGACCCGCTGCGGCGGGTCTTTTCGCATTTAATCTCCACTTTCCTCCCCGCCCTGCCGCAATACCCCTTCCGGGAACATGCCGCATTTTGGTTGCGTAGCGATATTCGGATTTCGGGGAGCCCAATCATGGCAAACTCCTCCACTTCCCACCACAAGCGCAATTCCGCGGCTTTTCAGGCATTTCCACCCACAGTCATCCGCTGGAAAGGAGCCTTTTGCGTTGACTGTGGGGGAAAGTGGAGTAATGTGGAGGACATAAGAGGGTGGTTGCAACATTAGGGGATGTGCAGTTCCTGACGGCGGACAGGCGGTGGACCAGTGTTCCTGGGCACTCACTCGCCACGTCTGGATGAAAAGGGACGGATCATTCTCCCCGCGAAGTTCCGCGAGGAGCTTGCCAGCGGGCTGGTACTCACGAGGGGCCAGGAACGTTGCATCTACGTCTTCAGCGAGAAGGAATTTGCACGGGTCCATGAGCAAATGCGGGAGGCACCAATATCCTCCAAGCAGGCACGTGACTACATCCGCGTATTTCTCTCTGGAGCCTCTGATGAGGTACCTGACAAGCAGGGGCGCGTGACCATTCCACCGGCGCTCCGGGAGTACGCAGGCCTCGGCAGGGAGCTGGCCGTGATCGGTGCAGGATCCCGGGCCGAGATCTGGGATGCCCAGGCTTGGACGGAATACCTTGCTGAGAAGGAAACAGCCTTCTCGGAAACTGATGACCCCATTCCGGGCATTCTCTGAATGCCGGAACGGCCAACAGGAAGCTTCTTGGACGAGATCTCCAGCCGGCCCATCGGCTGGCCAACCTGGCTCACTTCCCCGGAGCCAGGCGGGCGGGACGATAGGCGCGGATGGGGATCTGGTCCCAGAAGCATGCACGGTACACCACGACGGCGAGAAAGGACGAGGCGTGAACGAACAACCAAAGCCCACGTCCGAACGCCATGTGCCGGTTCTTAGGGACCGGTGCATTAATTTGTTGGCCCCCGGATTCGAGGCGGCAAGGCTCCGCGGCGAAACTCCGGTGGCAATCGATGCAACCCTGGGAATGGGCGGACACTCTGAAGCAATGCTCCAGCGATTCCCCGACCTCCATCTCATCGGCATAGACCGGGATGAGGAAGCCCTGGCGCTGGCCGGAGAACGTCTGGCGCCCTTTCGTGCCCGTACCGACCTGGTCCACGCCGTCTACGACGAAATCGAGGACGTCCTCGCCGATCTCGGCGTGCCGGAGGTCCACGGAATCCTCATGGACCTTGGTGTCTCCTCGCTCCAGCTGGATGAACGCGGACGCGGCTTCGCCTACTCCTTCGATGCGCCCCTTGACATGCGCATGGACACCAGCCGCGGCCAGACCGCCGCTGACGTGGTGAACAACTACAGCGAAGAGGAACTGGTCAGGATCATCCGCAAGTGGGGCGAGGAAAAGTTCGCCGGACGCATCGCGAACAGGATCGTCGCCACACGGGCCGTCAAGCCCTTCACCACCACGGGCGAGCTGGTGGAACAGATCCGATCCGTGGTACCGGCCGGAGCAGCCAAGTCCGGCGGCCATCCGGCCAAGAGGACCTTCCAGGCGTTGCGGATCGAGGTCAACGAAGAACTCGACGTGCTGGAACGGGCAGTACCTGCAGCCGTGGACTCCATGGCACTCGGCGGCCGCATCGTGGTGATGTCCTACCACTCGCTGGAGGACAAAATCGTCAAGAGCGTTCTGCAGGCCCGTTCCAAGTCCTCAGCCCCGCTCGGCTTCCCGGTGGAGCTGGAGGAACATAAGGCGGAACTCAAAACGCTGACCAAAGGCACCGAGGTGCCCACCGCCGTCGAAATCGCCGAAAACCCGCGCGCAGCCTCAGCCAGGCTGCGTGCGGCAGAACGAATCAGAGCCAGGAGAGCTGCATGAGCACCGCTGCCGTCAAGACCTTTCCCGTCGCTGCAGGCAGTTCGGCGGCCAGCAGGACTCTCCCTGCCGGTGCACCAGGTGAAGGCCGGAAAAGCCGCACACCGCTCTCGGTGGTACGCAGCGTTCCGCAGAAGCGGCGCGCGCCCTTCGTTGTCCTCTGCTTCGCCATGCTGGCGCTGGCCCTGATCGCTGTGCTCGTCTTGAACATCTCGGTCTCCACCGCGCAGTACCAGCTGGTGGAACTGCGCGCCCGGCAGAGCACCTTGACCAAGCAGAACCAGGACCTTACCCAGCAGGTCCAGAACTTCGAGGCGCCGCAGAACCTGGCCGCGAAGGCCAAGGACCTGGGAATGGTGGCATCGACGGTTAAAGGCCAGATCGACCTGTCCACCCTTTCCGTCACTGGCAAGGCGACGCCGGCGGTTAAGGGCGGCTCCGAGGGCGCGGTCATCCCTGCCCCGGCGGTGGCCGGGCAGCTGATCGTGGTCCCGCCTGCAAGTAAGGGCGAACCGCTCGAAAACCGCAAGCCTGCGCAGGACGCAGCCGCCGCAGCCCCTGCTGCTGGAGCGCCGGCGGCTGGAGCTCCCGCCGCTGACACTCCTGCCGGCGGTACCCCGGCAGCCGCAGCACCCGCCGCTCCTCCGGCAGACGTGCCGGCGGCTGAACTTCACGGCGGCACCGTTCCCGTGCCCCAGCAGAAGGTGCCGGGGCAGTAAGAGGCAGGTCTGGCAGGCAACAGGGTCGAACAGCAAGGAATTCCACGGTGGCGCAAAGGACCGGCAAGGCAGTAAACAGCAGGGTGCCCAACGCCACGAAGCGGTTGCGCCTGGGGCTGGGAATTATGCTCACGCTCCTGCTGGTGGTGGGCGGCAAGCTGTTCCTTGTCCAGGGCCTGGACGTCGGAGGAATGGCGGCAGCTGCGCTGGACAAGCGTATGACCCAGACAGTCCTGCCCGCCGAACGCGGCAGCATCCTGGACTCCAGCGGCACAGTCCTGGCCAACAGTGTGATCCGCTACAACGTGGTGGTGGACCAGAGGCTCAACACCAAGACGGAAACGTTCAAGCGCCTTGACGAGGCCAAAGAGAAACTGGTGGACGTTTCCCGCGACCAGGGGCTCACGGAGCTGGCAGCGGTTCTTGGCATGGAGAAGGACGCCATCGTTGACGCCGTCACGGGTGACTCGCGCTATTACATCGTGGCCAAGGATGTGAAGCCCGATGTTGAGGACAGGATTTCGAAGCTTCAGATTCCGGGCATCGTCACGGAGGGCGTCAGCAAACGTGTCTACCCGAACGGGTCCGTAGCCGGGGGCATCATCGGCTTCCTGAAGGATGGCACCACCGGCCAGGCAGGCATCGAACAAACACAGGACGAACTCCTGAAGGGCAAGGACGGCGAACGGCTGTTCGAGATCGGCGCCGACGGCCTGAGGATCCCCGTGGGTGTGGACGAGCTGACCCCGCCGGAAGACGGCAAGGACGTCAAACTCACCATCAACTCCGACCTCCAGTACTTTGCGCAGCAGGCCATCCAAAGCCAGTCGGACAAACTGGGTGCCGAGTGGGGCGTGATCATTGTCATGGATGCCAAGACCGGCGACCTCGTTGCCATGGCAGACACCAACTCACCGGACCCCAACGACCCCGGCCGGGTGGCAGCCAAGGACCGCGGCGTCCGTGCCGTTACCGCCGCCTACGAGCCCGGCTCCGTTCAGAAGATGATGACGGTGGCCGCCCTGATCGAAGAGGGCAAAGCAGGTCCCCTCGATACCTTCACGCTCGGGCCTTCCTACACGGTGGACGGCCAGACCTTCAGCGACTCGTTCGCCCACGGGACGGAGGAGCGGACCCTCGCAGGCATCCTGGGATATTCGATGAACACGGGCACGGTGATGGCCGGGCAGCGGCTGAGCAAGGAACAGCGCTACGACTGGCTGAAGAAATTCGGCATCGGCGAGGCCCCTGACATCGGATTGCCGGCCACCGCGTCCGGCATCCTGACGCCCTGGGAGCAGTGGGACGGGCGGCAGGAATACACGGTCCTGTTCGGCCAGGGCGTCTCACAGTCCACCCTCCAGACCGTGCGGGCGTTCCAGTCCATCGCCAACAACGGCGTGATGCTCCAGCCGCGCCTGATCGATTCCTATATTTCCGCTGACGGGACCGAGGAGAAGGTTCCGGCCGCACCATCCCGGCAGGTTGTTTCGGACAGCACAGCCCAACAGGTCCAGGACGTCCTGGAAAGCGCCGTCACCGAAGGCCAGATCAAGGACGCGGCCATTGACGGGTACCGGGTGGGCGCCAAGACGGGCACCTCGGAGTCACCGTGCGACGACGGCGCAGGCTTCTGCGGGTACACCGCCTCCATCGTGGGCATGGCACCGATGGATGATCCGCGGTTTATTGTGGAGGTGGTACTCCAGCGGCCCAAGGGCAGCATCTACGGGATTACCCAGGGGCCGGTCTTCCGGTCGGTCATGAGCCAGGCACTGCGGACCTACAACGTCCAGCCGTCCACCGGCGAACCGGCCAGGCTGCCCCAGTTCGCCAAGTAACACCCCGGCACCAACGGCGTAACAGCTTCTGCTGTTACCGCTTATCCATGCCGGGCACGATTCACTAGCACCATCGGAGATCCCTTGTCAGAATTCAACGCGTCCGAGAGCAGTACCGCGCCCGCGGCTCCTGCCAGCAAGGTCCGGTTCAGGCCCTCTGCCGTAAAGGCGGTCCGCCTGGACAGCATTGGCGACGCAATCGGCGTCGCTGTTCCCGGGGCTGCTGCGGACGCGTTGGTCACCGGGGTGTCCTTGAATTCCCGCACGGTGGAGCCCGGGGATCTGTATGTCGCCCTTCCCGGCGCCGTCCGGCACGGCGCCGATTTTGCTGCGCAGGCGATCGGGGCCGGGGCAGTTGCGGTTTTGACGGACGATGCCGGCGCCCGCCTGCTGGCATTGTCGGCCGACACCTCCGTGCCGGTGCTCGTTGTGGAATCTCCGCGGAACGTGGTGGGTCCGCTGTCAGCCATGGTCTACGGCAGCGGTGCCGGTGCACTGCAAATGTTTGGGGTCACCGGCACCAACGGTAAAACCACCACCACCTACTTCATCAACTCCCTGCTGAGGGCCTTGGGCAAGCCGGCCGGACTGATTGGCACGATAGAAATCCTCGCCGGCGGCGAGCCCATACCGAGCGTGCTCACCACCCCGGAGTCTCCTGACGTCCACGGACTGCTCGCGCTGATGAAGGAGAGGGGACTGGCTGCGGCGGCCATGGAGGTGTCCTCCCACGCCATCTCGTTCCAGCGCGTGGACGGGGTGATGTTCGACGTCGCCGGCTTCACCAACCTCACCCAGGACCACCTTGACCTGCACCACACCATGGACGAATATTTCGCCACGAAGGCCGAGCTTTTCACGCCAGGCCGGGCGCGCAAGGCAGTGGTAACGGTCGACGACGAGTGGGGCCGCAAGCTTGCCGGCAGCGGCAGCGTGCCGGTCACCACCCTCGGCACGGCTGCGGGAACGGGCGCGGACTGGACAGTGACGGCAACGGCGCCGCGCGGGCTGGGTACGGCGTTTACGCTCACGGGGCCTGGCGGCACTGAACTCAACGTCCATACCGGCCTCCCCGGCAGTTTCAACGTCGCCAATGCCGCCCTGGCAGTCATCATGGTGCTCGTTTCCGGCGTGGATGCTGCAACCCTGCAGGAGGCACTCGATGCCGCCGACCCCTTCACCGTTGCCGTGCCGGGACGCATGCAACTGGTATCAGAGCAGCCCGCGGCGGTGGTGGACTTCGCCCACAACACCGACGCCCTCGCCCGGGCGCTGGAGGCTGTCCGTTCCCCCGAGGCCGGCTCCCGGCTGATCGTGGTTTTTGGTGCCACGGGCCAGCGCGACCAGGGCAAACGGCCGGCCATGGGTGCCATCGCAGCCCGCCTTGCCGACACCGTCATCATCACCGACGACGATCCCCACGATGAGGATGCGGCCGCCATCCGTGCCGACGTCCTGGCCGGTGCGCAGGAAGCCCGGGACAAGGATGCCCTTCCCTGCGACGTGCTGGAGGTGTTCCCCCGGGATGAAGCGATCCGCCGCGCCGTGGAACTGGCGCAGCCCAAGGACACCATCCTCGTGGCAGGCCGGGGGCACGAGGTCTGGCAGGAAGTGAAGGGGGTCAACCTTGCCCTCGATGACAGGGTGGAACTGCGCAGCGCCTTGACAGCCAGGGGATTCAACGTTCTCCCAGCCGACCGGATAGAGTCCTAGACCGAGATGATTGCACTTACTGCGGCGGAAATCGCCGAAATCACCAGCGGGCGCCTGGACGCCGATCCCGGAATCACGCCCCTTTCGGTGGTAACGGATTCACGCGAAGCCACACCGGGCTCGCTCTACGTCGCAAAACCGGGCGAGCACGCGGACGGCCACGACTTCATTGCTGCTGCCTTCGCAGCCGGGGCTGTCCTGGCCCTGGTGGAGCGGCCGGTGGCAGCACCTGACGGAACGCCGTACCCGTCCGTCCTGGTACCTGATGCCGTCCTGGCCATGGGTGCGCTGGCTGCCGAGGCAGTGCGCCGGATCCGCGACGCCCGGGCAGAAACCGGCGGGGAACTCACCGTGGTAGGCATCACCGGTTCAGCCGGCAAGACCACCACCAAGGACCTGCTGGCAGGAATATTTTCCACCCAGGGCAAGACCGTGGCCCCGCAGGGTTCGTACAACGGCGAAGTCGGGGTGCCCCTCACGGTCTTCCTGGCGGACGCGGAGACGCGTTACCTGGTGATCGAGATGGGTGCCACCGGTGTGGGACACATCAAGTACCTGGCCGACATGGTCAAACCGGACATCGGGGTGGTCCTCGCCGTCGGCACAGCCCATGCAGGCGAATTCGGGGGAGTGGAAAACATCGCCCGGGCCAAGGGCGAACTTGTGGAAGGCCTGGCCGCCACAGGAACAGCCATCATTAACCACGACGACGACAGGGTGGCTGCCATGCGCGGCCGCACCACAGCAGCGGTCCTCGGATTCTCCGCGGAGGGACGCGGCGACGCGGCGGTGCAGGCGCTCAACGCCGACACCAACGGCGAAGGAAACCCTGAATTCGACCTCCTGCTGCCTGGCGGGGATGGGCCCCACCACGTCCGCAGCCGCCTCATCGGCGCCCACCACACCGGCAACCTGCTCGCGGCAGCAGCAGCTGCCTTCGCTGCCGGGGTTCCCGGCGCCGACATCGCCGCCGCCCTGGGCCGCCAGGCAGCTGCCAGCCGCTGGCGGATGGAGCGGACCGAGCGCGCCGACGGCGTCACCATCATCAACGACGCGTACAACGCCAACCCGGAATCCATGAGGGCCGCACTTCGGACCCTGGCGGACCTGGGCCGCGGCCGGCGCACCTGGGCTGTCCTGGGCGCCATGCTGGAACTCGGCGAAGATTCCATCCGCGAACACACGGCGGTGGGCACGCAGGTGGTCCGCCTCAACATTTCCCGGCTGGTGGTGGTAGGCCGGGAGGCCCGAGCCCTCTACGTCTCGGCCGTCCAGGAAGGGTCCTGGGGAGACGAATGCATCTTCACGGAAACCGCCGATGAGGCTTACGAACTTCTCAATGCCGAACTCCAGCCCGGAGACCTGGTGCTGTTCAAGTCCTCCAACAGCGTGGGACTTCGGCATTTGGGTGATCGGATAGCATTACCCCCACAAACCCCGCAACCCGCCGATGAAAGGAGCACTCTGCTGTGATTGCACTTTTGATCGGCGCCGGGCTGGCACTCCTGTGCGCCCTGGTGGGCACCCCGCTTTTCATCCGGCTCCTGGTCCGCCGCGGCTACGGCCAGTTCATCCGGGACGATGGTCCCACCTCCCACCACACCAAACGCGGCACGCCCACCATGGGCGGGACCGTGGTGGTGGGGGCCGTGCTCCTGAGCTACGGCCTGACGCACCTCATCATGCTGATGATGAACCCGGATTCGCCCGGGCCTTCCGCGTCCGCGCTCATCCTGCTGTTCCTGATGGTGGGCATGGGGCTTGTTGGCTTCCTGGACGACTTCATCAAGATTTCACGGCAGCGCAGCCTGGGGCTCGACGCCAAGGCGAAGCTCATCCTGCAGGCGGCCGTGGGCATCATCTTTGCCGTGCTGGCCCTGAACTTCCCCAACGAGGACGGCGTCACGCCTGCCTCCTACAAAATATCCCTGGTCCGCGACCTGCCGTGGCTGGACCTGGCCTTCGGCGGAACCGTCCTTGGCGCCATCCTGTTCGTCATCTGGTCCAACCTCATCGTGACTGCAGCCACCAACGGCGTGAACCTGACGGACGGCCTCGACGGCCTCGCCGCCGGCGCCTCGGTGATGGTTTTCGGCGCATACACCCTCATGGGAATCTGGCAGAGCAACCAGGCCTGCGGGTCGCCACGGGAAGCCGGCAGCGGGTGCTACTCCGTCCGGGATCCCCTGGACCTTGCCCTGCTGGCCGCCATCATGAGCGCCGCACTGGTGGGTTTCCTCTGGTGGAACACTTCACCGGCCAAGATCTTCATGGGAGACACCGGATCCCTCGCCATCGGTGGTGCCATCGCCGGTTTCGCCATCCTGTCCAGGACCGAACTGCTGCTTGGAATCATCGGCGGCCTCTTTGTCCTGATCACCCTGTCCGTCATCATCCAGGTGGGCTACTTCAAGGTCACCGGCGGCAAACGCGTCTTCAAGATGGCGCCGCTGCAGCACCACTTTGAACTGAAGGGCTGGGCTGAAGTCACCGTGGTGGTCCGGTTCTGGATCCTGGGCGGACTTTTCGTGGCCGTGGGCCTGGGCATTTTCTACGCTGAATGGGTTGTGCTGCTGTGACCGTTTCCCCCCGCCTCAAGAACCTTGTCTCCTGGGACTCCGACTGGGCAGGGCTGCGCGTGGCAGTCACCGGCATCGGCGTGTCCGGCTTCGCCGCGGCAGACACTCTGATCGAACTGGGTGCGCGCGTGGTGGTCGTCGACGCCGCCACCAGCGACACCGCGAGGGCGCACGCGGACACGCTGAAGATCGTGGGCGCCGCAGACGTCCTGCTGGGGGAGGACGCCGTGGCCCGGATACCCCGGATCGACGGCGAACTGCCGGAACTGATCGTCACGTCCCCCGGCTGGCGCCCCGACCAGGCACTCCTCGCCGCCGCCGCCCGTGCCCACATCCCGGTGTGGGGCGATGTTGAACTGGCCTGGCGGGTGCGGACCAGGGAAGGCCGGAAAACCGCCGATTGGCTGGCCATTACCGGCACGAACGGAAAAACCACTACCGTGGGCCTCACCGAATCCATGCTCCGCGCTGCCGGCCTGAAAGCCATCGCGGTTGGAAACGTGGGCACGCCGATTCTGGATGCGATCCGGGATCCCGTGGAGTACGACGTCTTCGCGGTGGAGCTCTCCAGCTTCCAGCTGCACTGGGCGGAATCCCTGTCACCGGTGGCGAGTGTCTGCCTGAACGTCGCGGAGGACCACGTTGACTGGCACGGCTCCTATGAGTCGTACCTCGCGGACAAGGCCAAGGTCTACGAACGCACCCAAAAGGCCTGCATCTACAATGCGGAGCAGTTTGAAACCGAGCGCATGGTGGAAAACGCCGACGTCGTGGAAGGATGCCGTGCGGTCGGGTTCACCACGGTGACTCCCGCCATCAGCATGCTCGGTGTGGTGGAGGGGCTCCTCGTTGACCGCGCGTTCATCGAAGAGCGCAGGGACAGCGCGGCCGAACTCGCCGCCATGAACGACCTCGGCGCCTTTGCTCCACGCCATATGGTGGCGAACGCCCTCGCTGCTGCCGGACTGGTCCGGGCCTACGGCGTGGAGGCCTCCGCGGTCCGGCAGGGCATCCGGGACTACATTCCCGGCGACCACCGCATCCAGCCCGTGGCGCGCCACAACAGCGTGCTCTGGGTCAACGACTCAAAGGCAACCAACCCGCATGCAGCGGCCGCCTCCCTGGCCGCCTTCACCAATGTGGTCTGGATTGCCGGGGGCCTGTCCAAGGGCGTCACCTACGACGACCTGGTGCGGGAGCATGCCCACCGGCTCAAGGCCGTCGTGCTGATCGGCACTGACCCGGGGGTGCTGGCCGGTGCCCTCCAGCGACACGCGCCGGATGTCCCGGTCATCACGGCGCTGCCGGGTGACACTGAAGGGGTGCAGACTGCTGCAGGTCCTGGCGCCGTCGATGCCGGTTCTTCCATATCAGGAGAACGGGTGATGTCCCTGGCCGTAGCGTCAGCAGCCCAGGTGGCCGAACCCGGCGACACTGTGCTGATGGCTCCGGCAGCTGCGTCCATGGATCAGTTCTCTTCCTATGCTCACCGTGGCGACACTTTCATCGAAGCTGTCCGCGAGCTGGTGGAAGGGCAGGCCCAGACCGGCGAGGAGTAACAATGGTCAGTACGCCCACCCGGCCCCAGCCAGAAAAACAGCAGGCCCGCAAACAGGGCCCCGGGTCCACGGCCACGTCCGTCCGGCCCCCGGCGACGCTTCCCGCAAGGCTGCGGACCATGTACCGCCGGTTCTGGTCCGCCCTCGAGGGCAACGGAACCTCCAGGAACGGCTCCACGTACTACCTGATCCTCGGATCCACCCTTGCACTGACAGCCATTGGGATCATGATGGTGCTCTCCGCATCCAGCGTGGAATCCATCGCGGCCGGCAAATCGCCTTACGGGGACGCACTGAAGCAGGGGATGTTTGCCGGCATCGGCATCTTCACCATGTTCGCGCTGTCGCGCATCAACGTGGTGTGGCTCAAGCGGCTCGCGTGGCTCGCCATCATTGCGGCCGTGGTCCTCCTGGGCCTGGTGCAGCTTGTGGGCGCGGAGGTCAACGGCAACAAGAACTGGATCGACATCGGCGGCATTACCTTCCAGCCGTCGGAGGCGTCAAAGCTGGCCCTCGCGCTCTGGATGGCCACGGTGCTGGCTAGGAAGGGCAAGCTTCTCAGCCGCTGGCAGCACGTGGCGGTCCCTGCCGTGCCCATGGCGATCATCATCGTTGTGCTGGTCCTGGTTGGAAATGACCTGGGAACGGCCATGATCATCATGATGATTACCGCTGCCGCGCTCTTCTTTGCCGGGGCACCCCTCTACCTGTTCGGCATTGCCGGGCTTGTGGCAGCGGCCGGAACGGCCGTCATGGCGGTCACCAGTTCCAACCGGATGTGCCGCATCACCTCATGGTGGACCGGGGAATCCTGCGCCGACGGCATCGACGCCAACTACCAGGCAACCAACGGCCTCTACGGACTGGCGTCGGGCGGCTGGTTTGGTGTCGGGCTGGGCCAGAGCCGGCAGAAGTACAGCTGGATCCCGGAAGCGCACAACGACTTCATCTTCGCCATCATCGGCGAGGAGCTCGGCCTGGTGGGGACCGTCGTCGTCCTCATCCTCTTTGCCATCCTCGGCGCTGCGATCTACCGCGTGGTGGTGGCGCAGGAGGACATGTTCCACCGGGTCCTGGCCGGAACCATCATGGTGTGGCTGCTCGGGCAGGCCACGGTCAACATGTCCGTGGTGACCGGCCTGATGCCCGTCATCGGCGTGCCGCTTCCCTTCATTTCCTACGGCGGCTCCGCGCTGCTGATGTCGCTCTGCGCCATCGGCGTTGTGCTGTCGCTCGCCCGGGAACAGATGGCCCCGGCCATCCGGCCGAAGAAGATGCTGAAGTTCAAGGCCAAGGGCCGCGGAACGGCCCCGAAGAAAAAGACTGCAAGAAAGCGTGCCTGACCCGACATGACCCCGAACAACCCCTCCATCGTCCTGGCGGGTGGCGGAACAGCCGGCCACATCAGCCCGCTCCTCGCCATCGCCGCAGCGCTGCGCACAGCATCCCCGGACGCGGCACTCCTCGCCGTCGGAACACCCAACGGAATGGAAACCCGGCTGGTCCCGGCAGCCGGCTTAGAACTGGCCACGATCGACCGCGTGCCGTTCCCCCGGAAGCCATCCGCTGACCTGGTCCGGCTGCCCGCACGGCTGGCGGGAGCCATCCGGCAGGCCGGCGCCATCCTGGATGAGGCAGGAGCTGACGTGCTGGTAGGCGTCGGCGGCTATGTCTGTACGCCGATGTACCTGGCCGCCCGCAAACGGCGCATCCCCATCGTGATCCACGAGGCCAACGCCCGGCCCGGATTGGCGAACAGGGTGGGGGCCGGGCTGACTAAGCGCGTGGCAGTTGCCTTCGAAGGCACCCCGCTCCGGAATGCGGTGCACGTGGGCATGCCCATGCGGACCGCAATTTCCGGACTTGACCGGGCAACAGCCCGGACTTCCGCCCGCCAGGCGCTGGGACTGGACCCCGAAAAGCCCACACTGATCGTCACGGGTGGCTCCCTGGGCGCGCAGAGCATCAACCGGACGGTGGCCGCTGCCGTGGGGCAACTGGCCGCCGCCGGTATCCAGACGCTGCACATCACCGGGCGCGGCAAAACCGTTCTGGACGACGCCGGCCAGCCCCTCGATGCCGAAGGTTACCGGCAGGTTGAATTCGTTGACGGCATGGAGCTGGCCTACGCGGCTGCCGATGTGCTGCTGGCCCGTGCCGGTGCCGCCACGGTCTGTGAGGTTGCCGCCGTCGGAGTCCCCGCCGTCCTGGTGCCGCTGCCCATCGGCAACGGGGAACAGGCCCTGAACGCTGCAGGCCTCGTCGCAGGAGGCGGCGCACTGCTGGTGGCCGACAGGGATTTCACCCCGGAATGGGTGGCAACGGAACTCATTCCGCTGGTCACCGACAAAGCCCGGCTGGCCACCATGGAAGCCAATTCCTACCGGCTTGGCATTCGAAACGCTGACCAGCGCATGGCTGGTCTTGTCCTGGAAGCGGTATCCGCATGACCCCCCGTAACCCCACCGCCCTGGAATCCCTGGGCAAGGTCCACTTCATCGGCATCGGGGGTGTCGGGATGTCCGCCGTGGCAAGGATCATGGTCGCCCGGGGGGTCCCTGTGAGCGGTTCCGACGCCAAGGACCTGCCGGTGATGGCGGACCTGGCGGCGGCAGGCGCCCGCATCGCCGTCGGCTACGACGCCGCCAACCTGGGTGATGCCCGGACAGTGGTGGCCGGCTCGGCCATCCGGTCGGACAACCCGGAGCTGGCCGCCGCGAAGCAGGCAGGGCTGCCGGTCCTGCACCGGTCCGAGGCGCTGGCAGCCACCATGGGGGAGGACCTGGTGGTGACCGTGGCGGGAACCCATGGAAAATCCACCACCACCTCGATGGTGACCGTCCTGCTGCAGGGGGCGGGCCTGGACCCCTCATTTGCCATTGGAGCCAATGTTCCATCACTTGGCGTCAATGCCGCGCACGGGAGTTCCGGCGTCTTTGTGGCAGAAGCGGATGAATCGGACGGATCATTCCTCAACTACCGGCCGCAGATAGCCGTGGTCACCAATGTGGAGCCGGACCACCTGGACCACTACGGCACGGCCGAGGCGGTGTATGAGTCCTTCGACCGGTTCACGGCGCTGCTTCCCGCTGACGGGGTGCTGATTGCCTGCGCTGACGACGCCGGGGCCCTGGCACTGGCGGAGCGGACGCGGGCGCGCGGCAACACCCGCGTGGTCCTCTACGGAACCAGTGAGGAGGCAGGGCTGGTTTTGCACGACGACGGCCCGGGCCAGGTGGCGGTGTCCGGACCGGCCGGCCGCTTTGGGCTTTCCCTGCAGGTCCCGGGCCGGCACAACGCCCTGAACGCCGCAGCCGCATTTGCCGTGGCCCTTGAACTGGGCGTCGAACCGGCGGAGGCCGCCGCTGCCCTGGCCCATTTTTCGGGCGCTTCCCGGCGCTTCGAACTGAAGGGCCAGGCCAGGGGAGTGCGGGTTTTCGACGACTATGCCCACCACCCCACCGAGGTGCGGGCAGCCCTTACTGCCGCCCGCTCGGTGGCAGGAGGCCACAAGGTGCACGTGCTCTTCCAGCCACACCTGTTTTCCCGGACACGCGAATTCGCCCGGGATTTCGCGGAGGCGCTGAGCCTCGCCGACACGGCCCTGGTGCTGGACATCTATCCGGCCCGCGAGGACCCGATTCCGGGGGTTACCAGCCAGCTCATTGCCGACCACCTGGGTGAAGGCGGACGGATGATACCGGCGGCAGAGGCCGTGGCAGCCCTGGCGGCCGCCGCGTCCGACGGCGACATCGTGCTGACCGCCGGGGCGGGGGATGTCACGGCCTACGGGCCGCTGATCGTTGAGGCCCTGCGTGGCTAGCACCCGCCGTCCCACCTACCGGCCGGCCGGCCGCAGCGGGAGTTCGGCAACCGGTGCGGGCAACGGAACGGCGCCGCCGTCCGGCCGCACCTCCACGGGCAGCGACGACGTTATTTCCGCTTCACGCAGCGTTCCCGATGCAGCGCAGGCACCACAGGCCAGGCCGCCGAAGACTGCAAGGTCCACAAAGACTGCAGCCCCACGGAAACCCCGGTTCGCCGGGCGCAGCAAGGACAAACAGGCGGAGCCGTCAGCCGAGTCCGCCGCGAACGTTCTGACTTTCCCGGAGCCCAAGGGCAAGCGCCGCAAGAGGAACCTGCTGATGGTTCTCGCCGCCGTGGCCGCCGTCGTGGCCGGCCTGTTGGCCGGGGCGGTCTATTCACCCGTGCTCGCCGTGGACACCATTTCCGTTTCCGGCACGCGGCTCCTGACTCCTGCCCAGGTGCAGGCCGCGCTGGAACCCCTGCGCGGCAAGCCGCTGCCCCAAATCACGGACGAGGAAGTGGGCCGGCTCCTCCAGCCGCTGGTCCAGGTCAAGGCGGTCTCCGCTGAGGCCCGGCCGCCGTCGGGCCTCGCCGTTGCCGTGCGGGAGCGCGTCCCGGTGGCACTGGTCAAGCAGGGGGAGCAGTACCAGCTGGTGGATGTGGACGGGGTGCAGCTGGCCGCTACGGACGATCCGGCGTCAGTGTCGCTGCCCGTGATCGACGGCGGTGCCGGAGCCATCGGCCAGGACCTGTTCCGCGCCACGGCCGCGGTCCTGGGCGCCCTGCCCGCCGACGTGCTGGCCAAGCTGTCCAACGCGTCCGCGCAGTCCGTGGATGCCGTGGAGCTGAAGCTCGTGGACGGCCAGACCATCATTTGGGGCAATGCCTCGGAGAGGGAACTTAAGGCTAAAGTTCTGGAGGCACTCCTGAAGGTTCCGGCAGATCCGAAGAATCCCGTCAGGGTGTACGACGTGAGCGTGCCCCGGCATCCTGTGACGCGCTGAACCCCAATCTTTACCGGTATTAATCCGACACGCGGACCCGGTTATTGAATGTGGGAAGCAGAGGAAATACCGTCACAGACAAGAGTTACTTGACATAACTATAACCTTCAACCCGAAGGTTAAGGTTGCAGGCTTCAAGCTCACCATCAGTTTTCGCAATAAGACACGAACAAGGGACACGTAACGTGGCAGCTCCGCAGAATTACTTGGCCGTCATCAAAGTCGTCGGCATCGGCGGCGGTGGCGTGAACGCAGTCAACCGCATGATCGAGGTCGGCCTCCGGGGCGTTGAATTCATCGCCATCAACACGGATGCCCAGGCGCTTCTGATGAGCGATGCCGACGTCAAGCTCGATGTCGGGCGCGAGCTGACCCGCGGCCTGGGAGCCGGTGCCAACCCCGAGGTAGGCAAGCAGGCAGCCGAAGACCACGCGGACGAGATCGAAGAAGTGCTTCGCGGCGCTGACATGGTGTTCGTGACCGCCGGCGAAGGCGGCGGCACCGGGACCGGCGGCGCCCCCGTCGTCGCCCGTATTGCACGCTCCCTCGGTGCCCTCACCATCGGTGTGGTGACCCGCCCGTTCACCTTCGAAGGCCGCCGCCGCGCCGGCTCCGCAGAGGCCGGCATCGACGCCCTCCGTGACGAAGTCGATACCCTGATCGTGATCCCCAACGACCGCCTGCTGTCCATCAGCGACCGCAACGTCTCGGTCCTGGACGCCTTCCGCTCCGCCGACCAGGTGCTGCTCTCGGGTGTCCAGGGCATCACGGACCTCATCACCACGCCCGGCCTCATCAACCTCGACTTCGCCGACGTGAAGTCGGTCATGCAGGGCGCGGGCTCCGCCCTCATGGGCATCGGCTCCGCCCGTGGCGAGGACCGTGCCGTCAAGGCGGCCGAGCTGGCTATCGCGTCCCCTCTGCTGGAGGCCTCCATTGACGGCGCGCACGGCGTGCTGCTGTCCATCCAGGGCGGGTCCGATCTCGGCCTCTTCGAGATCAATGAGGCAGCCCGGCTCGTGCAGGAAGTGGCCCACCCCGAGGCGAACATCATCTTCGGCGCCGTCATCGACGACGCCCTCGGCGACGAAGCACGCGTCACCGTCATCGCCGCCGGGTTCGACGACGTCAAGGCCACCTCGCCCTCCATGGACCAGTCCCAGCCGCAGTCGGCCCCGCAGCGGCCCGCCGCTCCTACGGCCGCCCCCGCTCCGGCGCAGGCGCCTTCTGCAGGGAACCACCAGTCGAACGTCCAGCCGGTCCACGCCGGTGTGGGCGCGGCAGGGCTCAGCAACTGGGGCCAGCAGCGCCCCTCCGCCATTCCCGCTGACTCCGGATTCGACGTGGACCTGCCGTCCGTCGTCGAGCCGGACCTGACCGGCAACCACTCGGATGACCTGGATGTCCCCGACTTCCTGAAGTAGGCAGCGGCTTGTTCCACTGGCGCGCCGACATCCTTCCCGGGGTGTCGGCCGCATTCACTGACACCGGCGCCGGAAACCTGGCGCTTCACGTGGGGGACGATCCCGGCCAGGTGAAGCGCCGCCGTGAGGAGCTGGAGCAGCGCCTGGGCATGGCGCCCCACGGCCTGCGGTTCATGAACCAGGTCCACGGCGTCACCGTGGCGGTGATTGACCAGGACAGCGGGGCCCCTGAAGCGGACGCCATGGTGTCCCGCCGGCTTCCGCTGGCCGTCATGGTGGCGGACTGCATTCCCGTGCTGCTCGCCGGGGAGTCCGCCGACGGTCCCGTCCTTGCTGCCGTGCATGCAGGACGCCCCGGCATCGCCAACGGCGTGATTCCTGCAGCCGTGGACAGGATGATGTCCCTCGGCGCCTCCGGCATCAAGGCCGTCATGGGACCCTCCATCTGCGGAAACTGCTACGAGGTGCCCGCCGCCCTGCAGGACGAGGTGGCCCTGCGGGTGCCCGCCACCCGGAGCACCACCTCGTGGGGCACACCCGGTCTCGATCTTCCCGCCGGTGCACGGAGCCAGTTGGAGAACGCCGGTGTGGAGGTTGCGTACAGCGGGGTCTGCACCCTGGAGACGGAATCCCTCTACTCCTACCGGCGCAACCGGGACACCGGGCGCTTTGCCGGGCTGGTGTGGTGCCATGACTGACGGGCGATCGGCCGGGGGAGACCCGCGGGCCGCGGAACTCGCGGACAGGCTCGCCGCCGTCCACCGGCGGATAGCTTCCGCAGCAGAATCAGCCGGTCGCGCCGGCCGGCTGCCCACGCTGATCGTGGTCACCAAGTTCCATCCTGCCGAAGACATCCGGCGGCTTGCGGCACTCGGAGTGACGGACGTCGGCGAGAACAGGGACCAGGAAGCTGCCAATAAGGCTGCCGAGCTGGCTGACTGCGGGTTGACCTGGCATTTCGTGGGCCAGCTGCAGACCAAGAAGGCCAAGTCGGTGGTGCGCTATGCCGCAGCCGTCCATTCCGTGGACCGGCCGCAGCTGGTGGACGCATTGGCAAAGGCCGCGGCCGCTGAGCGGAAGGACGCGGGGCTGGCGCCCCTGGACTGCTTTATCCAGGTCAGCCTGGAGGACGACGCCGGCACGCACCGCGGCGGGGCCGGTCCCACCGACGTGCCGCTGTTGGCGGACCGGATAGCAACCGCCGAGGGCCTCCGGCTGGCGGGCGTGATGGCCGTTGCCCCTTTGGGTGCACCGCCGGAGCCAGCCTTCGAAAAGCTCACCGAAGTATCGGCACGCCTGGTTGCCGCCCACCCGGCCGCCACCGCCATTTCCGCGGGCATGAGCCAGGACCTTGAAGCAGCCATCATGTTCGGGGCGACACACCTGCGAATCGGTTCCGATATTCTCGGATCACGTCCCGCCGTGGGGTAGCGTCGGTCCTGTTGGAAGTGATGGGCGGGGGACTCCAGTGCTGTCAAGTCATTGGGCGGCCCGCTTACGGGACACGATTAGGAGTCGACCATGGCCGGCGCTCTGCGCAAGACAATGATCTATCTTGGGCTCGCCGACGGCGATGAGCATTACGAGTCCGAGCAACAGACCACACCCAAGGATGAGGACGAAACGATGGAAGCTGACCGCGAGGAGCGCCGTGCACCTGCACCCGTCCGCGAGGTCAGCCGCGAAGCGTCCTACACCCCCGAAGAGGAATACCGCGCCCCAGTGACCCCCATCAAGCGTGCGGCCTCAAGCCGCGAAGAGACCACCGGACTCCGCCAGATCACCACAATCCATCCGCGGTCCTACAACGACGCCAAGCTTATCGGCGAGAGCTTCCGGGACGGCATTCCGGTCATCATGAATGTCACGGACATGGGCGAGGCCGATGCGAAACGCCTGGTGGACTTTTCCGCCGGGCTGGTTTTCGGGCTGCGGGGCAGCATTGAGCGGGTGACCAACAAGGTATTCCTGCTGTCGCCGTCGTACGTTGAGGTCATCGGCGATGACAAGAAGGCCAGTGACACCCAGGCCAGCTTCTTCAACCAAAGCTGACCATCAGGCAGGATTTGGATGCCAGGCAGGGACACCTGTCTGGCATCTGTGCTGAAATAGACAAGAAACATCGGCAGGACACCGCGGTATCCACAAATGGACATGGAGATATGAGTTAAGTCATGGGAATTGTTTTCGGACTTGTCTATCTCGCGCTCCTGTTCTTTTTCGTAGCACTCATCATTCGCCTGGTGTTCGACTGGGTCCAGATGTTCGCCAGGGAGTGGCGTCCGCGGGGCGCCGCACTGGTGGCAGCGCATGCCGTGTACTCCATCACGGATCCGCCCCTGAAAGTGCTGCGCCGCCTGATTCCGCCGCTTCGGCTGGGCGGCATCTCCCTCGATCTGGGATTCCTGATTCTCTTCATCGCCGTCAGCATCGCGATGGGAATCACCCGGGGACTCGCCTGATTCATCAAATAAGACCTAGCAGCGCAGCCTGGACCCCCGGGAACAGTTACTGTGAAGCGAAGAAACTCGCGTTTGACACCGCAGTGTTGAATTAGAGTAAGCAGACCAAATTTAGGTACCGTAGTTTTGACGGCCGGAAGGCCTACTGACTAACCAGACCAGTGAGGTGACCAGATGGCTTTGACGCCAGAAGACGTTGTCAACAAGCGCTTTCAGCCGACCAAGTTCCGCGAGGGCTACGACCAGGACGAAGTTGATGACTTCCTGGACGAAATCGTCGTTGAACTCCGCCGCCTGAACCAGGAGAACGACGAGCTTCGGAAGAAGCTTGCCGAAGCAGGATCCAGCGTTCCCGCCAGCGCCGCTGCCGCCCCCGTGGTGGAGAAGGTCCCCGCGCCGGTCAAGTCCGACAAGGACGAGGCACGCGAGAAGGCAGAGGCTGAAGCCAAGGCTGCCGAAGCGAAAAAGAAGGACGTCCAGCCGTCCGCTCCGGTTGCCGCAGCCCCCGCTGCTCCCAGCCAGGCCGCCGTCCCCACTGCTTCTGCAGAGTCAGCCGCGGGCCTGCTGGCCATGGCACAGCAGATGCACGACCGCCACGTTGCCGACGGCCAGGCGCAGAAGGACAAGATCATCGCCGAGGCGCAGATCGAAGCCAGCAGCCTGGTCAACGACGCCCAGGAGAAGTCCCGCAAGATCCTCGGTGCACTCGAGCAGCAGCGGTCCGTCCTGGAGCGCAAGGTGGAGCAGCTTCGCGGTTTCGAGCGCGATTACCGCTCACGCCTGAAGGCCTACATCGAGGGCCAGCTGCGCGACCTCGAAGCCCGCGGTTCGGTTGCTACGCCTGAAGTGAGCGAAGCCAACTAGTCCGTCAAGCACGTATTCTGAAAGCCGGTGGCTGAGGATTCCTCGGCCACCGGCTTTTGGCATTGACACCGGTATAACGAATGAAAGCACCATGACTGACGAACTTGCCGCAGGCGCTGCACGCCCTGTCCCGCCTTCACCGCGCCCCCGTAGGGCCGTGCTGCTGTCCCTCTTTGCCGGTTTTGCGGTTTTTGCCTACGGGCTGGACCAGCTGACCAAATACTGGGTCACGTCCACCATGGTGGAAGGCGAACGGATCCCGGTATTTCCGCCTTTGCTGCACTGGTACTTCATCCGTAACTCGGGTGCGGCGTTCTCCATCGGCGAGAATGTCACCTGGGTGTTCTCCATCATCATGGCAGCGGTGGCCGTGGCCATCCTCTTCCAGGTCCGCAAGCTGGGCTCCATGTGGTGGTCCCTGTCGCTGGGCCTGCTGCTTGGCGGAGCGCTGGGCAACCTCACCGACAGGCTGTTCCGTCAGCCGTCGTTCGGAATGGGCCACGTTGTGGACTTCATCCAGCTCCCCAACTTTGCCATTTTCAACATCGCCGATTCAGCCGTCGTATCCGCTGTGGCCATCATCTGCATCCTCACGCTGCGCGGCATCGCCCTGGATGGCACCAGGCAGACAGCAGAAGCCAGGGAAAAGTCCGGCGATGCCTGAAAAGTATGTCGTCGCCGACGAGTACGCCGGCGCCCGCGCAGATGCCGGGCTGGCCGGCATACTGGGAATTTCGCGTTCCCTTGCGGCCACCCTCATAGCCGAGGGCAACGTCGTGAGCAGGGGCAAAGCCCTGGGCAAATCAGCCAAACTGGTGGCCGGTGACGTCCTGCAGGTCAGCATGCCGGAGCGGCGGGACCCGCTGGAAGTCGTGGAGGAAGTTGTGGAAGGCCTGAAGATCCTGCTGGACGACGATGATTTCGTCGTCGTCGACAAACCCGTGGGCGTTGCCGCGCACCCCTCCCCGGGCTGGGTGGGACCCACGGTGGTGGGCGGCCTGGCCGGCGCCGGGTACCGCATCTCCACGTCCGGCTCGCCCGAGCGGGCCGGTATCGTCCACCGGCTCGACGTCGGCACGTCGGGTGTGATGGTGGTGGCGAAATCCGAGCGGGCCTACACCGCCCTGAAGCGGGCGTTCAAGGAACGGACCGTGGACAAGGTCTACCATGCAGTGGTCCAGGGGCTGCCCGATCCGCTGACCGGAACCATCGACGCACCCATCGGCCGCCACCCCGGCCACGACTGGCGCTTCGCCGTCATCGAGGACGGCCGGCCGTCGGTCACCCATTACGAAGTCCTCGAGGCATTCGGCAAGGCCAGCCTGGTGGAAGTGCACCTCGAGACCGGGCGGACCCACCAGATCAGGGTCCATTTCTCCGCCCTCCGCCACCCCTGCGCCGGCGACCTGACCTACGGCGCGGATCCCCGCCTGGCCGCCACCCTGGGACTGACCCGGCAGTGGTTGCACGCCCGCGAACTCGGGTTTGACCACCCTGTCACGGGGGAGCGCGTGCGGGTCACCAGCCACTACCCGCAGGACCTGGCGTTCGCGCTGGAAGTGCTGGGATCGGGCCGGGCCTGACGCAGTCCGCCGGTGGCCAGCGCATAGAATAGTGCGGTGACTTCCAGCAATGATTCGTTTGTCCACCTGCACACCCACACCGAATACTCCATGCTGGATGGAGCAGCCCGCCTGGGGGAGCTGTTCGATGAGACCGAGCGCCTGGGCATGCCCGCACTCGCCACCACGGACCATGGCTACCTGTTCGGCGCCTTCGACTTCTGGCGCAAAGCCACGGACAAGGGCATCAAGCCGATCATCGGCGTCGAAGCCTATGTGACACCCGGCACTGCCCGCACGGACAAGGAACGCGTGCGCTGGGGCGATGAATCCCAGCGCAAGGACGACGTCTCCGGCGGTGGCTCGTACACCCACATGACCCTCCTGAGCTACAACAACGTGGGAATGCGGAACCTGTTCCGTGCCTCCTCCATCGCGTCGCTGGACTCGGTCTTCGGCAAGTGGCCGCGGCTGGACCGGGAGCTGCTCAACACCTATTCCGAGGGCCTCATCGCCACCACCGGATGCCCGTCCGGCGAGGTCCAGACCCGCCTGCGCCTGGGCCAGTACCGGGAAGCCCTCGAAGCGGCGGCCGAGTTCCGCGACATTTTCGGTGCCGAGAACTACTTCTGTGAGCTGATGGACCACGGCCTGGACATTGAGCGCCGGGTCACCGGCGACCTTCTCCGGCTGGCCAAGGACCTGAACCTTCCGCTGGTGGCCACCAACGACCTGCACTACACCCACGAACACGACGCCAAGGCCCATGAGGCCCTGCTGGCCATCCAGTCCGGTTCCACGCTGCTGGAACCCACCTATGACAACGGCGGCTCGCGCTTTGCGTTCTCCGGCAGCGGCTACTACCTGAAGTCCCCGCGGGAAATGCGGGAACTGTTCCGCGATCACCCGGACGCCTGTGACAACACACTGCTCATCGCCGAGCGCTGCGAGGTGTCCTTCAACACGGACGCCAACTACATGCCCCGCTTCCCCTGCCCGCCGGGTGAGGACGAAACGTCCTGGCTGGTCAAAGAGGTGGACAAGGGGCTCCAGTACCGTTACCCCGCGGGGATCCCGGACGAGGTCCGCAAGCAGGCCGACTATGAGCTGGGCGTCATCACCTCGATGGGTTTCCCGGGCTACTTCCTGGTGGTGGCCGACTTCATCAACTGGGCCAAGAACAACGGCATCCGGGTGGGCCCGGGCCGTGGTTCCGGTGCAGGTTCCATGGTGGCGTACGCCATGCGCATCACCGACCTCGATCCGCTGCGGCACGGCCTGATCTTCGAACGCTTCCTCAACCCCGACCGCGTCTCCATGCCCGACTTCGACGTCGACTTCGATGACCGTCGCCGCTCCGAGGTCATCGACTACGTCACCAAAAAGTACGGTGACGAGCGCGTGGCGATGATCGTCACCTACGGCACCATCAAGACGAAGCAGGCGCTCAAGGACTCCTCCCGCGTGCTCGGGTACCCTTTCAGCATGGGCGAGCAGCTCACCAAGGCGTTGCCCCCAGCGGTCATGGCCAAGGACATTCCGCTGGCGGACATCCAGAACCCGGACGCCAAGCGCTACAGCGAGGCCGGCGACTTCCGGCAGCTGATCAGCACGGATCCGGAAGCTGCCAAGGTATTCGAGACCGCCCTCGGCATCGAGGGGCTGAAGCGCCAGTGGGGCGTGCATGCCGCCGGTGTGATCATGTCCTCGGACCCCATCATCGACGTCATCCCCATCATGCGCCGTTTCCAGGACGGCCAGGTCATCACCCAGTTCGACTACCCGACGTCCGAGGGCCTTGGCCTGATCAAGATGGACTTCCTGGGCCTCCGGAACCTGACGATCATTTCGGATGCCCTCGAGAACATCAAGATGAACCGCGGGATCGACCTCGACCTCGAAAACCTTGAGCTCGATGATGCGGCATCCTATGAGCTGCTGGCACGCGGCGACACACTCGGTGTTTTCCAGCTCGACGGCGGCCCCATGCGGTCGCTGCTCAAGCTGATGAAGCCTGACAACTTTGAAGACATCTCCGCCGTCCTGGCGCTGTACCGGCCGGGGCCCATGGGCGCCAACGCCCATACCGACTACGCCCTCCGCAAGAACGGTATCCAGGAAGTCATCCCCATCCACCCGGAACTGAAGGAACCACTCGCCGAAATCCTCGGCGGAACGTACGGCCTGATCGTGTACCAGGAACAGGTGATGGCCGTGGCCCAGAAGCTGGCCGGCTACTCGCTGGGCCAGGCAGACATCCTCCGCCGGGCCATGGGCAAGAAGAAGAAATCGGAGCTGGACAAGCAGTTCGCGGGCTTCTCCCAGGGCATGCAGGACAACGGCTACTCGATGGAAGCCGTCAAGACCCTCTGGGACATCCTGCTCCCGTTCTCCGACTACGCCTTCAACAAGGCCCACTCCGCCGCGTACGGCGTCATTTCCTACTGGACCGCGTACCTCAAGGCGCACTACGCGCCGGAGTACATGGCCGCGCTTCTGACGTCGGTGGGCGACGACAAGGACAAGTCGGCCATCTACCTGAACGAATGCCGGCGCATGGGCATCACCGTGCTCCCGCCGGACGTCAATGAGTCAGCGTTGAACTTCACCCCTGTCGGCAACGACATCCGCTTCGGCATGGGAGCCATCCGCAACGTGGGCGTCAACGCTGTTGAAGCGATGGTGGCAGCGCGCGAAAGCGAGGGCGCCTTCACGTCCTTCAAGGACTACCTGATGAAGGTCCCTGCCGTGGTCTGCAACAAGCGGACCATCGAATCGCTCATCAAATCGGGTGCCTTCGACTCGCTGGGACACCACCGGCGTGCCCTCGCGATGGTCCACGAAGAAGCCATCGACTCCGTCATCACGCTGAAGCGGAATGAGGCGATTGGCCAGTTCGACCTTTTCGCCGGCTTCGAGGAAGCCGAATCCGAGTCGTCGCTGAGCATCGAGATCCCCGACCTTCCGGAGTGGGAGAAGAAGGACAAGCTCTCCTTCGAACGGGACATGCTTGGCCTGTATGTTTCCGACCACCCGCTGCAGGGCCTCGAAGGGGTGCTGAGCCAGCACGCCGAAATGAGCATCACGTCCGTGCTGGGCGAGGACGGGCCGCAGGACGGCGCCATCATCACCATCGCCGGAATGATCACGTCCCTGAGCCGGCGCATCGCCAAGGCCAGCGGCAACGCCTACGCCCGGGCCGAGGTGGAGGACCTCGGAGCGTCGATGGAAGTCATGTTCTTTGGCCAGGTTTACGGACCCATTGCCTCGGTCCTCGCCGAGGACCTGATTGTGGTGGTCAAGGGGCGCCTGCAGAAGCGCGACGACGGCGCGATCACGCTCAACTGCATGGAACTGTCCGTTCCGGACCTCAGCGAAGGCCTGGGCGGCCCGCTGGTGATCACCATGCCCACGCACAAGGCCACCGAGGCTGTGGTGACCGAACTTGGTGACGTGCTCCGGACCCACCGCGGGAACTCGGAAGTCCGCCTGCACCTGCAGGGTGATACGCGCACGGAGATCATGGGGCTGCCGGTCCACCTTCGCGTGAATCCCAGCCCGTCCTTGTTCGGCGACCTGAAGGTACTGCTTGGCCCGGCCTGCCTGGACGCCTGAACGGGCGCAGGGGAGGGGTACTTAACGGCCGACGACGGCGGGAGCCAGTCCCGCCGTCGTCGGCTGTTTGCCGGGGGTCAGATTTCGTAGTCGAGGGGGACAGGCTGGCTGTAGCCTCCGCCGTGGTACAGCAGGGGAGAAGCGTCCCCGCCCACCTGCCCGTCAACCACCTGCACCACCACCACGGCGTTGTTCTCAAAGGACAGCCGCATCTGCACCTCGCCGATGAGCCACCCTGCCACATCCTTCAGGACGGGCACGCCGTGCGGGCCCACCTCCCAGTGGTCCCCCTCGAAGCGGTTGCTGGTGCCGGCGAAACGCTCGGCCAGTTCCTGGTTTTCGAGCCCGAGCATGTGGACGCCCAGGTAGGTGGTGTTGGCCACCGCGGGCCAGGACCTGGAGCTGCGGGCCATGTTGAAGGTGAAGCGTGGAGGTTTGGCGGAGAGTGAGGCCACGGAGGTTGCCGTGAACCCAAAGGGCTTGTCCTCATAGTTCACCGTGATGATGGCAACCCCGGCGGCATGCCGGCGGAACATCTCCCTGAACGTCCGCTCGAAGGGCGCGCTATTGTCGGTCACCGGAACTCCTGACAGCTGGATGGCTTGGTGCTTCCTTCAAGCGTATGGTCCCCGGGCCGCGCCGGGTAACTCCTGACACACCGCGTCACCGGATGGCCGGGCAGGAACATTTGTTAAGGTTTGTTGCATGATGAAACTCTTCCGCCGTACCCCGTCGCGGCTGCCGTGGGCAATGCTGGCGGTTCCGGCGGTGGCAGGGGTGCCTGCGGGTATCCTCTGGTGGCTCCTTGCCCCGGGCGGCCTGAACCTGGTCACCAGGGATCCGGACCTGGGCAGCGGGGGCAACCCCGTAGTCTGGCTGCCGCGTGACCTGACCCTTGCCGGGCTCATGCTCTTCGCCGGCTGCCTGCTGGCGCTGTTCCTCACCGACAAAAAACGCGCGGATCCGCAGGCTGCACTGCTCATGGGCCTCGCCGGCGCGCTGGTGGGCAACCTCCTGGCCTGGCAGGCGGGCATGCTGTCCGCCCGGCTGTGGGGACCGGCGGTGGACGCGACCGCCAACGCCAGCATCGAATTCTCGCTGCGCGCCCTGCCGGTACTGCTGCTGTGGCCGGCTGCCACGGCGGTGGCGGTCTTCGTGCTGGAACTGCTGAACCTGCTGCGGAAGAAGCCGGACGGCGGTGCCGGTTCGGAAGAGGCACGGTTCAGCCACGTAAAATAGTCCGGTGACCATTACTCCGGAGTTTCCTGCCACGTCCGCCACCGCCGCCGTGAACTTTCGCACCGTCGACGTGCGGGGGCAAAGCCTCACGCTCGCGGGCCTGCGTGCCGCCGTGCCGCGGGCACAGGGCCAGACGGTAGCCAACGCCGAAGAAAAGGTCCTCGACATCATCTCGGACGTCCGCCAGCGGGGCTTTGAGGCCCTCGCCGAACTGGCACTGCGGTTCGACGGCGTCACCCAGGACCACCCGCTCGTTCCACAGGAAGCCCTCGCCGCTGCACTGGACCAGCTGGACCCGGCGGTCCGGCGGGCGCTGGAGGAGTCAATCAGCCGCGCGCGGAAGTTTGCCGACGGGCAGCGCCCCCGGAACCTCGACGTGGAACTTGGCGACGGCGCGGTGGTCAGCCAGAACTGGGTCCCGGTGGCGCGCGTGGGCCTCTACGTGCCGGGCGGCCTGGCCGTGTACCCGTCCTCGGTGATCATGAATGTGGTTCCGGCACTGGCAGCCGGGGTGGAGTCCATCGCCCTGGCTTCGCCTCCGCAAAAGGAATTCGGCGGTCTGCCGCACCCCACCATCCTGGCCGCCGCAGCACTCCTGGGAATCACGGAGGTGTACGCGATCGGCGGCGCCCAGGCCATCGCCGCCTTTGCCTACGGCGTGGCCGGAACCCAGGCCGGGCCCGCGCTGGAGCCCGTGGACGTCGTCACAGGCCCCGGCAACATCTTCGTGGCCACCGCCAAACGCCTGGTGAAAGGCGTGGTGGGCATCGACTCCGAGGCCGGCACCACCGAAATCGCCATCCTTGCCGATTCCTCCGCCCAGCCTGCGCTGGTGGCGGCGGACCTGATCAGCCAGGCCGAGCACGATCCCCAGGCGGCGTCGGTGCTTATCACCGATTCCGAGGACCTTGCAGCCGCTGTCCGCGCGGAGCTGGACCGGCAGGCGGCGTCCACCAAGCACTCCGCCCGGGTCAAGGAAGCACTGTCCGGGCCGCAGTCCGGCGTGGTGCTTGTGGAGGACCTGGACCAGGGCATCGCCGCCTGTGACGCCTACGCGGCGGAACACCTGGAAATCATGACCCGGGACGCTGCTGCCGTCGCGGCGCGGATCCGGAACGCTGGTGCCATCTTCGTCGGGGACTACAGCCCCGTCAGCCTGGGTGACTACTGCGCCGGGTCAAACCACGTGCTCCCCACCAGCGGTACGGCGGCCTTCTCCTCCGGTCTCAACGTCAACACTTTCCTGCGGGCCATCCAGGTGGTCAACTACAGCAGGGCCGCCCTGGAGGAAGTCAGCAGCCACATCGTGAACCTGTCCCGTGCGGAGGATCTGCCCGCGCACGGCGATGCCGTGACCGCCCGTTTCCCCGGCTCCTAAGCACTACATGTAGTAATTACAGGCTTGTTATTACGCTAGATGTGCCCGTAAACTGGAAGACGCTACGGCGCGGCACCACTGCGCCGCCAATTGGGAAGTCCCGGCACCGGGACCGTGCGAGAGAGGGACGCCATGTACTGTCCGTTCTGCCGCAATCCTGATTCACGCGTCGTTGACAGCCGCATGGCGGACGACGGTTCAGCCATCCGCCGGCGCCGGCAGTGCCCCGAGTGCGGCCGCCGGTTCACCACCGTTGAAACCACCAGCCTGTCCGTCATCAAGCGTTCGGGCGTTGGCGAGCCCTTCAGCCGCAGCAAAGTGATCAACGGTGTGCGGAAGGCCTGCCAGGGCCGCCCCGTCAGCGAGGATGACCTTGCCCTGCTGGCGCAGGAAGTCGAAGAGCAGATCCGCGCCTCAGGCGCAGCGGAAATCGACGCCCACGAGGTAGGGCTCGTTATCCTCGGGCCGCTGCAGAAACTGGACAAGGTGGCATACCTGCGCTTCGCGAGCGTTTACCAGGCCTTTGAGTCCCTTGAAGACTTTGAAACGGCCATCTCCCTGTTGCGTCACGAGGCGGAGGAAGACGCCAAGGGGACAGCGGCCAAGAGCGCCAAGGGTTCAGAGAAAAGCCCCCTTTAATCTCCGGTGGCGGCGGTGGAGGGGAAGCCGCAGCCGCCACCGGCACCAAAGACAGGACGCCCCCTTTCGGTACCGGAAGGGGGCGTCCTGTCTTAACTGACGGCTCCTGGATTACTTTGCGAGCTTGTGCTTCAGGGCAATCTCGATGGCGGCGCCCACGATGCCTGCCTCGTTGCGCAGGACGGCCGGCACGATCGGGGTGCGCAGCTTCAGGTTGGGCAGGTATTCGTCGGCCCGCTTGGAGATTCCGCCGCCCACGATGAACAGCTCGGGGGAAAACAGGAACTCCACGTGGGAGAAGTAGCGCTGCAGCAGCACGCTGTATTCGTCCCAGGTCAGGCCGTCGCGCTCACGGGCCACGGCGGAGGCTTTGGTTTCCGCATCGAAGCCGTCAATCTCCAGGTGCCCCAGTTCGGCGTTGGGCACGAGTTTGCCGTCAAAGATAAAGGCAGAGCCGATGCCGGTTCCCAGGGTGATCACCAGGACTGTGCCGGCAACGCCGGCGCCGGCGCCGTAGCGCGCCTCCGCCAGGCCCGCGGCGTCGGCGTCGTTGATGACCTCAACCGGCCGCCCGAGGCGCTCCGTGAGAAGGGCGTCAATGTTGGTGTCCAGCCAGGCCTTGTCCACGTTGGCTGCGGAGTGCACCACGCCGTGCTGGATGATGCCGGGGAAGGTGACGCCCACGGGTGAACCCGCTTCGGGCGCTTCCGGACGGGCCGAGAGTTCGGCCACCACCAGTGCCACGGCCTCCGCCACGGACTCGGGCGTGGCAGGCTGCGGGGTGGGCACCCGGAAGCGTTCGCCCAGGAGCTTGCCCTTTTTGAGGTCGACGATGCCGCCCTTGATTCCCGTGCCTCCGATGTCGATGCCGATCAGCGGGGCGTTCTTGTGCGACTTCTCGTCCTTCTTGGCCAATGGGTTTCCGTTCGTGGCAGGGGCGGGCAGGGAAGGGCGGCCGGCGGCCGGCCCGGATGGGTGTCCGGTCAGGAACCGGAAAGCTGGTTAGTGCATCAGGCTAGGGCAGGGTGAGGATCTCGGCGCCGGATTCGGTCACGAGCAGCGTGTGCTCGAACTGCGCGGTGCGCCGGCGGTCCTTGGTGACCACGGTCCAGTCGTCCGCCCACATGTCCCATTCCACGGTGCCCAGGGTGAGCATTGGCTCAATGGTGAACACCATGCCCGCCTCGATGACCGTGTTGTAGGCCGGGGCGGCGTCGTAGTGGGGGATGATCAGGCCTGTGTGGAAGGCTTCGCCCACGCCGTGTCCGGTGAAGTCGCGGACCACGCCGTAGCCGAACCGCTTGGCGTAGGACTGGATGGCGCGGCCGATGACGTTGATCTCCCGGCCAGGGGCCACAGCTTTGATGGCGCGGTTCAGCGACTCCTGCGTCCGTTCCACCAGCAGGCGGGATTCCTCGTCCACATCGCCCACCAGGAAGGTGTAGTTGGTGTCGCCGTGGACGCCGTTGATGAAGGCAGTGATGTCGATGTTGATGATGTCGCCGTCCTGCACCACCGTGCTGTCCGGGATGCCGTGGCAGATGACCTCGTTCAGGGAGGAGCACAGTGATTTCGGGAAGCCCCGGTAGCCGAGGGTGGACGGGTACGCCTTGTGGTCAAGCAGGAATTCGTGGCCCACCTTGTCCAGCTGGTCCGTGGTGACGCCCGGCTGGATGTGCTTGCCCACCTCCACGATGGCCTGGGCCGCGATCTTTCCCGCGATCCTGATCTTCTCGATGGTCTCGGCGGACTTGACCTCGGACCCCGTGAACTTGGCGGGGGCGGGCTTGCCGACGTACTCCGGGCGTGGGATGGAGGCCGGGACGGGACGCTGCGGGCCGATAGTACCGGGGGTGAGGGTGCCGATGGGTGCAGTCGAGGCAAGGGAAGGCATAGATTGATCATATAAGGCACCACAGAACGCCTAACAACCGGAAGCCGCGGAGGACCTGCGTAGGGCTTTAAGTTACGCGCGTCACGCTGCGGCTTCCCTGCCTGCCGGAACGGGAGCAACGATGACTGAGTACTGGTACAACATCAAAACCCACGAGGTGGAAGAGGACCGGCTCTCGGACTGGAGCCAGCTGATCGGCCCCTACAAAACCAGGGAAGAAGCCGAACACGCCCTCGAGAAGGTCCGGGCCCGCAATGAGGCCTGGGAGAAAAACGACGACGACGACTGAGGCACGCGTCCCGCCCCGCCTCGGGTGCGGGCCGGGAAGGAGTCCGGCCGGTGGCGGGCCGGGCGTGCGGGCTAAAAAGAGTGCTCGGGTCCGGGGAACTGACCTGACCGGACGTCGTCGCCGTACGCCGTTGCAGCGTCCAGCAGGGTGCTGCGAAGGTCTGCGTACTGTTTGACGAACTTGGCCATCCGCCCGCCGCGGAGGCCGGCCATGTCCTGCCAGACAAGCACCTGGCCGGTGGTTTCCTTGCCGGCGCCGATGCCCACCGTAGGAACGCTGACGGCCGCGTCCACCGCGGCCGCCGTGTCTGCCGGCACCATTTCCATCAGCACACAGAACGCTCCGGCGTCGGCCAGGGCCACGGCGTCGTCAATCAGGCGCTGGGCGTCATCGCCGCGCCCCTGCACCCGATAACCGCCCAGGGCGTGCTCGCTTTGCGGGGTGAAGCCGATGTGGGCCATGACCGGGATACCGGCCTGCACCATGGCGCGGACTGTGGGTGCGTAGTACGCGCCGCCTTCGATCTTGACGGCGTGGGCCAGGCCTTCCTTGAGGAAGCGGACACCGGCGGAGACGGCCTGCTCCGCGGAGACCTCGTAGCTGCCGAAGGGCAGGTCGGCCACCACCAGGGCCCGTTTGGCGGATCTGGCGACGGCGCGGCACAGGGGGAGCAGTTCGTCCACGGTGACCGGCAGGCTGGTCTCGTTGCCGAACACGTTGTTGGAGGCGGAATCTCCCACCAGGAGCACCTCGATGCCGGCGGCGTCGAAAATCTCGGCCGTGTACTGCTCGTAGGCCGTCAGCATCGCGAACTTCGTGCCGTCCTTCTTGGCCTGCTGCAGGTGGTGGATGCGCACCTTGCCCGGCTTCGGTCCTGAAGCGGGTGCGGCCTGCCCGGGCCCGCTGCCGTAGGGGGCGGGAACGTCGGCGGACACGCTTGAGTCAGAACTGTTGCTGGAGGCCATGGCATGAGCGTAATGCGGTACCCGCCGTCCTAGCTACCGCCGAAAGCCTGACGTGCGGGTGATAAGCGTCATACAGAGGCCTCCGACGGCCGCCGCGGGAGGCCGGGATCACCTGACGCGCGGCCCTCAAAGCGCGTCTGGGGTGTTAACGCTGTGTTACGCACGGCCCAGGCTCCAGCATCGGCGTCGAATGCTTAGTACAGTGTTTGTGAACTGCTGCCGGCATCCCCCATCCTGCGGACCCCGGAGCATGCACGTTGACCGGAGAAGAGGCCATCATGGACCGCCAGCAAGAGTTTGTCCTGCGCACAATCGAAGAGCGCGACGTACGTTTCGTGCGCCTGTGGTTCACCGACGTCGTGGGTTCGCTCAAGTCTGTGGCCCTGGCGCCCGCCGAGGTTGAAGGCGCCTTCGAGGAAGGGCTCGGTTTCGACGGATCTGCCATCGAGGGCCTGGCCCGTGTCTTCGAGTCGGACATGCTGGCGCAGCCGGATCCGTCCACCTTCCAGATCCTGCCGTGGCGCGGCGAGACGGAGCAGACGTCGCGCATGTTCTGCGACATCCTGACGCCCGACGGCGAGCCCTCCGCCGCGGACCCGCGCAACGTCCTCAAGCGGACGCTCGCCAAGGCCGCCGACATGGGCTTCACCTGCTACACCCACCCGGAAATCGAGTTCTACCTGCTCAAGTCGCAGGACCTTGGTCCCGATGGCGCACCGGTACCGGTGGACGAGGGCGGCTACTTCGACCACGTCCCGGGCGGCGTTGCCCAGGACTTCCGCCGCACCGCTGTGACCATGCTGGAGTCCGTGGGCATTTCCGTGGAGTTCAGCCACCATGAGGGCGGACCCGGCCAGAACGAGATCGACCTGCGCTACGCCGACGCCCTGCAGACCGCGGACAACATCATGACCTTCCGGACCGTCATCAAGGAAGTGGCGCTGCAGCAGGGCACCTACGCCACCTTTATGCCGAAGCCGTTCACCGCGCACCCGGGTTCCGGCATGCACACCCACTTCTCCCTGTTCGAGGGCGACACCAACGCCTTCTACGAGGCCGGCGCAGAGTTCCAGCTGTCCAAGACCGCCCGCCAGTTCATTGCTGGCATCCTCAAGCACGCGCCCGAATTCACGGCCGTCACCAACCAGTTCGTGAACTCCTACAAGCGGCTCTGGGGCGGCGGCGAGGCGCCGAGCTACCTGAGCTGGGGCCACAACAACCGCTCCGCGCTGGTCCGTGTTCCGCTGTACAAGCCGGGGAAGGGCCAGTCCGCCCGGATCGAGTACCGTGGCATCGACTCGGCTGCCAACCCGTACCTCGCCTACGCGGTGCTGCTCGGCGCCGGGCTCAAGGGTATCGAGGAAGGCTACGACCTGCCCGCTGCTGCCGAGGACGACGTCTGGTCGCTGAGCTCGGCTGAGCGCCGCGCCATGGGCCACGACCCGCTTCCGGCCAGCCTGCACGATGCAATCCGTTCCATGGAGGATTCGGAGCTGATGCCGCAGATCCTGGGCGAGCAGGTCTTCGAGCACTTCCTGCGCAACAAGCGCGCAGAGTGGCAGGACTACCGGCTGCAGGTGACGCCCTACGAGCTGCAGCGCAACCTCGGCATTCTCTAGGCGGCGGGCGTGAGCGTGGCACGCCGCCTTATTGCGGCCGGTTTCAGCGACCTGGAGAAGGGCGAGCGGTTCCTCGCTGCCCGGGAACTGGAGGGGCTGGACCAGGACACGCTGTTCACCGGACTGCAGATG
Organism: Arthrobacter sp. 210 2; assembly: GCF_059093025.1. Classification (NCBI taxonomy): domain Bacteria; kingdom Bacillati; phylum Actinomycetota; class Actinomycetes; order Micrococcales; family Micrococcaceae; genus Arthrobacter; species Arthrobacter sp. 210 2. The sequence continues at coordinate 147,293 of NZ_JBNHIE010000008.1, read as the reverse complement.
GCCGCCAGCCCGGACACCGCCCTGCAGTCCCTGGTCCGGCTGATCGAAAAACATCCTGACCTGCGGACGCTGGCGGCCGCGGACCCGGAAACGAGCGAACCGCTGTACCGGGTGCTGGGTGCGTCCGAAGCGCTGGGCGAGTTCCTCATCCGGCACCCCGAGCACCTTGACGCCTTCAAGGTCCGTGCCAGCCCGGAGCCCCTGCCCGCGGATCCTGCTGGGCTGCGCGCAACCCTTCTGCAGGCAGTAGGCGCCGATCCGCGCGCCGCCCGTCCCGTGGCAGCAGCCACCGGCGCGGAGGCCTACGCCGCGCTGCGCACGGCCTACCGCAGGGGAGTAGTGGACCTCGCGGTCAAAGACCTGTGTGCCGCCGATCCGCTCGACTTCCTGCCCGCGGTGGGCGGGGAACTCGCAGACCTCGCCGGCGCAGCCATCGAGGCCGCCCTCGCGGTCTCGCGGGCCGAAGCGGCGGACCAGTACAGCGCCGCCGAAGTGGCCGACGTCGGGCTGGCCGTCATTGGCATGGGCAAATGCGGGGCGCGCGAGCTGAACTACATTTCCGACGTCGACGTCATCTACGTCGTGGACGGCGGGAGCCTTGACGATGCGCAGGCCAACACCATTGGCACGGCGCTGGCGAGCGGGATTTCCCGCGCCATTTCCTCCGTGGCACGCGAACCCGGCCTGTGGGAGGTGGACGCGAATTTGCGGCCCGAGGGCAAGTCCGGACCCCTGGTGAGGACCCTTGCCTCGCATGAGACGTACTATGCGCGGTGGGCCGAAAGCTGGGAATTCCAGGCCCTGCTCAAAGCCCGCACCATCGCCGGTGACGCTGACCTTGGGCGGCGCTACGAGGATGCCGTGGCGCCGCTGATCTGGAGTTCGGCAAGCCGGGACGGCTTCGTGGAGTCCGTCCAGGCGATGCGGCGCCGGGTGACCGAACACATCCCGCCGGCGGAGGAGCAGCGGCAGATCAAGCTGGGGCGCGGCGGGCTGCGCGATGTTGAGTTCACTGTCCAGCTGCTGCAGCTGGTCCATGGCAGGGCGGATGAGACGTTGCGGCGGCGGGACACCACTTCCGCGATCGCTGCCCTGTCCGCGGGCGGCTACATCGGCCGCTCGGACGCCGCCGCATTCGACAACGCCTACCGCTACCTGCGGCTGTTGGAGCACCGGATCCAGCTGTTCCAGCTGCGCAGGACGCACCTTATGCCCGTCGCGGAACCCGCACTGCGCTCGTTGGCCAAGGCGGTTTTGGGCCCCTTCTCGAACGAGCGGCCCCACCCTGACGCACTGATGGCCGCCTGGCAGAAGACCAAGCGGTCCGTCCGCGAACTGCATGAGCGGATCTTCTACCGGCCGCTGCTGAACACGGCCGCCAAGCTCAGCAGCGAGGACGCCAGGCTGTCGCCGGAAGCCGCCCAGGGCCGGCTCGCGGCCCTCGGCTACCGCGACCCCCAGGGCGCCATGCGGCATATCGAAGCACTGACGGCGGGAGTCAGCCGGCGCGCCGCGCTGCAGCGGCAACTGCTGCCCATCCTCCTGGACTGGCTGGCCGAAGGAGTGGACCCCGACGCCGGGCTGCTCGCCTTCCGCCGGGTCAGCGAGGCGCTGGGCACCACCCACTGGTACCTGGGGATGCTCCGGGACTCCAACGCGGCCGCGGAGCGGTTGTGCCACATGCTCTCGAATTCCCGGCTCATAGCGGACCTGCTGGAGGTGTCGCCCGAATCGGTAGCCTGGCTGGGCCAGGACAAGGACCTGGTGCCGGTTTCGTTTGAGGCGCAGTGGCAGGAGATCACCTCCAAAATGTCCAGGCACGCCGATCCGGAAAGTGCCATGCGCCTCATCCGGCTGATCCGTCGGCGTGAAACCCTGCGGATTGCGGTCGCGGACTCTGCCGGGCTGCTGGACCAGGACCAGGTGGGTGCCGCCCTTGCCGACACCGACAGGGCAGCAGTCCTGGGCGCCCTCCGGGTGGCGGAAGGCATCGTCTCCGCCAACGGGCCGCTGAAGACCGCCGTTTTGGTGGTGGCGATGGGACGGCAGGGCGGCCGCGAGATCGGCTACGGCTCCGACGCCGATGTGATGTACGTGCACCGGGCGCTGCCCGGCTACTCCGAGGAAGAGGCGCAGGAACAGGCGTCCCGGATTGTCGCCAAGATCTCCAGCCTGCTGACCCAGCCGCTGAAACCGGCCATCATGGCCGAACGGGTCCTGCAAATGGACGCGGACCTGCGCCCGGAGGGAAAGAGCGGGGCCATGGTTCGGTCCCTGGACTCCTTCGCCGAGTACTACCGCCGCTGGTCGCTCATTTGGGAGGCCCAGGCGCTGCTGCGTGCACGCCCCATGGCAGGGGACGACGGACTGGCCCGGGATTTCCTGCAGCTCATCGACCCCATCCGGTACCCGGAATCGGTGTCGGAACAGGACGTCCGCGAAATCCGCAGGATCAAGGCCCGGGTGGAATCCGAACGGCTGCCCCGGGGTGCCGATCCCGCACGGCACCTTAAGCTGGGCCGCGGCGGCCTGAGCGACGTCGAGTGGCTGGTCCAGCTGCTCCAGCTCCAGCACGCCGGCAAACAGCCGGAACTGCGGACCACCTCCACCGTGCCGGCCCTGGAAGCCGCTGCCTGTGCGGGCCTGCTCACGCAGGACGATGCTGACCTCCTGGCCCAGGCATGGCGGCTGGCCAGCAGGATCAGGTCCGCGAACGTCATCTGGAACGGCAAGGCCTCGGACCTCCTGCCGTCGTCCCGCCGCGACCTGGAAGCGGTGGCCAGGTGGTGCGGCTACGAACCAGGCAATGCCGCCGCTTTGGAAGAGGACTACCTGCGTGTCAGCCGGCGCGCCCGTGCGGTCTTCGAACGGGTTTTCTACGGGCAGTGACGGTGCCGGAAGGGCCGGGGCTGTTCCGTGTCGTCGGAGGGGTGTTACGTTGAGCAGCGTCTGGCTGATTTCGCTGAGGGACCTGGACGCTGACGCCTGTGCCATCCAGCTCGGTGCGGCCGCGAAACTGCAGCTCAGTCAAGGCCAGGAAAGGTTCGTGGGCGACCCCCTGCGTATGGCCCTGGCAGGACTGGCGGAGGATTCGCGGCGGCCTTATGTCATTGAATCCGACGGCCGTGCCGTCGGTGTGCTGACCCTGCAGAGCGGTGCAGCGCGCCTGGCCGGCTGGCCGGATGACCACAGCGCCTGGCTGCTGAGGGGGTTCCTGATCGACCGGCGGCACCAGGGCAGGGGCCTTGGGCACAAAGCCGCCGCCGCTGCCGTGGCCACTGCCGAAAAGCTGACGGCCCGGCACCGGACCGGGGAAACCGGCGTCGTACTGTCCGTCAACGAAGCGAACCCGGCGGGCCTGGCCGCCTACCGCCGCGCCGGATTCGTGGACCACGGCCAATACAACGGAGGCGCGGCAGGGCCGCAAAGGATCATGTTCCGGGGCTTTGCGGATACCACGATGAGGTAACGGCAGCGGCGCGGCATTGCACTCGGCAGGTGTTTGGTCGAGTATGTGGGTGGCGGTGTTCTTCAACCTTGTTGGGGGGAAGGCTCGAACAGTCTTCGTCTCGGGGGGCATTCGTCAGGAGGTCCGGCTCCCGGTCTCAGCACGTCTGGAGCCGGGCCTCCACCTTCTGTGCACCCGGTGCCGGCAGCGTGGCCGCCCGGGCAGCTTCGTCACTGAACCTTGATTATGTAGCTACGGGCACAGCGTCATGCCCTGCGAGCCTCTGTTAAGCAGGGGCGACCGGGGGAACAGTAGGTATGCGAAAGGCCCCGCGGCATTGGGGGTAGCCGCGGAGCCTCTCTTTGGCGTCCGCCCAAATGGGGGAAATGGGAAGTCGCCTCGACAAAGCTACTGGCAAGTAGAAGATTCATCAACATGCATTTTCGCAGGGTTGGCCTGCATTCATGCAGATGTGGATGCGTCCGCCGAAGATACGTTTCGTTATGGCAGTTAGCCGGGTCTCACGTGTTGTTGGGGGAGCAGCGCAGTTCGCGGAGTGAGCAGCTGGCCTTGCCATGTCCGGGCAACAAAAAGGCCGGTCCCAGGGGTTAACCTGGGGCCGGCCTTTTCTGTCTGCAAATTCTTGCGGACGGTGTGCGGACTATGCCCGCTCCAGCCGCATGATCTGACTAGACGCCGTAGTAGAGCTCGAACTCGTAGGGGTTCGGGCGCAGGGACAGCGGGCGGATCTCGTTCTCGTACTTGTACTCGATCCAGGTGTCGATGAGGTCCTGGGTGAACACGCCACCGGCCTGCAGGAACTCGTTGTCCTCGCGGAGGGCCTCAAGGGCTTCCTCGAGCGTGCCCGGAGCCTTGGGGATGTCCTTGGCTTCCTCGGCGGGGAGCTCGTAGAGGTCCTTGTCGATCGGAGCCGGCGGTTCGATGCGGTTGCGGATGCCGTCGATGCCGGCCATCAGCTGGGCAGCGAATGCCAGGTACGGGTTGGAGGAGGGGTCCGGAGCGCGGAACTCGATGCGCTTGGCCTTCGGGTTGGTACCCGTGATCGGGATACGGATACCGGCGGAGCGGTTGCCCTGCGAGTACACCATGTTGACCGGGGCCTCGAAGCCCTTGACCAGGCGGCGGTAGGAGTTCACAGTGGGGTTCGTGAACGCCAGCACGGCCGAAGCGTGCTTCAGCAGGCCGCCGATGTACCAGCGGGCGGTGTCGGACAGGCCGGCGTAGCCCTTCTCGTCGTAGAACAGCGGCTGGCCGCCGTTCCACAGCGACTGGTGGCAGTGCATGCCCGAGCCGTTGTCACCGAAGACGGGCTTCGGCATGAAGGTTACGGACTTGCCCCAGGCGTCTGCGGTGTTCTTGATGACGTACTTGAACTTCTGCAGGTCATCGGCAGCGTGGGTCAGGGTGGTGAACTTGTAGTTGATCTCAGCCTGGCCGGCGGAGCCGACTTCGTGGTGGCTGCGCTCGACCTCAAGGCCGGCTTCATCCAGCGCCACGCACATGGCGTCGCGCAGGTCGGCCTGCTTGTCCGTGGGGGAGACCGGGAAGTAACCGCCCTTGACGGGGGTCTTGTAGCCGAGGTTTCCGCCCTCTTCCTCGCGGCCGGTGTTCCAGTGGGCTTCCTCGGAGTCGATCTTGTAGAAGCTGCCCTGCGGGGAGGACTGGTACTGGACATTGTCGAACACGAAGAACTCGGCCTCGGGAGCGAAGAACGCGGTGTCGGCGATGCCGGTGGAGGCCAGGTAGGCCTCGGCCTTCTCAGCCACGCCGCGAGGGTCGCGGTGGTACGGGTCACCGGTGCGGGGGTTGACGATGGAGAAGTTCAGCGCGAGGGTCTTCTCCATGCGGAAGGTGTCCAGGAACGCGGTGGTGACGTCCGGGATCAGCTGCATGTCGGATTCGGCGATGCCCTGGAAGCCGCGGATGGAGGAGCCGTCGAAGAGCTGGCCGTTGATGAAGAAGTCGGCGTCAACACTCTTGGCGGGAACGTTAAAGTGCTGCTGGACGCCCGGAAGATCGGTGAAGCGGATATCGACGAATTTAATATCTTCGTCCTTGATGAACTTGAGGACTTCGTCCGCAGTCTTGAACATCTATGCTCCTAACGCATATGTAAATATCTGGCGTGCAAGCCATCTGATCCAGCGCAATCCGAAAGCAGGGAGAACTCAAGGTTTTCCCTGCTTTAGGTATTGCTTGAAACTGCTAACAGCCTATGGACGCGGCATTTCCCGTCCGTGTCCACATTGTTTCGGGCAGGTTACAGAATGCCCTGATAACGCAACGCTATCCGCAGTCCACACTGTGGTCTAACTCCATCCACCATCCGGGCGTGGCGGTGAAGGTGAGGCCGGTAAACTTGGACGGTGGTAGATCGCAAAGACATTGGCTCCTGGCTCAGCGGACCGGATACGTCCGGTATCTCGAAGTATCCCGGTGAGCGGCTGGGCCTGCCGGAATCCGGTCCCGGCTCCATCGCGCGGGCGGGACGGCGGATTGCGGCGATCATGATCGACTGGGGCATCGCGCTGCTGATCAGCAACTTTGCGTTCGGTGGAAATTCCTGGGCAACCCTGGCCGTGTTCGCCGTCGAACAGACCCTCCTGGTGGGGACCCTCGGCTACAGCATCGGCCACCGGGCCATGGGCATTTCGGTGGTGAGGCCAGGCGGCGGGGTTCCCGGGCCGCTGGCTGCGCTGGTGAGGGCGGTGCTGCTCTGCCTCGTGGTCCCCGCCGTGATTTTCGATCCTGACCAGCGCGGACTCCATGACAAGGCGATGAACACGCTGCTCATCCGCCGGTAGCGCGTTCCGCAGCGACGCCGGAAAGCCTGCTAGACGCGGCTCGACTCCCTGGCGGAGACGGCGTCGGTCTCGGAGGCCGGGCCGGGGTTGAGGTGTCCGCGCTTGCCCGCCCAGCGTTCGAACAGGATGGTGGCGAAGGGGAAGACGGCTGATACCCCGGCGAACAGGGCCACCAGGAATGGCCAGCGCTGCAGGCGCCACAGAGCCAGCGCCGCGACGCCGTAGCCCACGAACAGGGCACCGTGGATGGGGCCGGCCACCTGGACACCGATTTCAGTGGTGCCGGCAATCCACTTGAAGTACATGCCGATGAGCAGGGCAGCCCAGCTGAACGCTTCGGCGACCGCGAGGATCCGGAAAGCGCGGATTACTACGTTCTTGAGGGGCATGGGGAAGTCCTGTCCTGGGAGATGTTTAACGTGACGGAGGTCTGGGGGCAAGAAAAACGCCCCGGCGTCCGGCGGGAGGCCGGTACCGGGGCGCTGTCAGGTCTAGCGTCCGCGGTTGGGACGGGCCTTGTAGGGATCGATGCCCTTGGGGATGGGAAGCTTGTTCCCCAGCGATGCGATCCGCTTTGAGACGGCGTTGACCTCAAGCTTGGTCAGTTCCTTCTTCAGCTTGCCCATCTTCTTGGCAACCTGGCTGAGCGGCACCTGGCCTTCACCGCGGCCGCTCTCGATGACGTGGACCGTAACGTTGGGCAGGATCCGGGCGAGGCGCTTGCGCTCCGCATCCAGCAGCGGCTTCACCCGGTGGGTGGGGCCTTCACTGACGAGCACGACGCCGGGACGGCCGATGGCACGGAACACGGCGTCCTGCGTGCGGGGGTTAACGGCCACCGGCTGTTCCTCGGTGATCCAGCCGCGGCGAAGGGTCCCGAGGGCGGCGCCGGAGGCGCCCGGCTGGTTTTCGATCTGCGCGAAGGCGGCACGTTCAGCACGGCGCGAGAGGATCAGCGTGGCGCCCAGCAGGCCGAGCGGAATGCCGATGATCAGGCCGGTAATCCAGTTTTCCAGCCAGAAGCCCACCAGGAAGCTCACAGCCACAACGCCAAGAAAGACCAGCAGCATCAGCCACGGCACCATGGGGTCATGCCGGCGGGTCATGTTGAAGACTTCGCCGATCTGCTTGAGCCGGCTGGGCTTCTTAACCTTGGCTTCTTTCGGCTTGCGCGAGAAGAGGCCGCGCTTCACCGCGCTGGAGCCCGCCGGAGTGGAGTTGCTGGAGTCAGGGGATTTCGCCATAGTGCCTCAATTCTACGTGACTTAAGCCCAAAGGCCGGACGCCGGAATCTTCCGGTGCCGGCCCTTGGGGACGCTATGTGCAGTGGCGGGAGCCTGGGTCAGGAATGCGCTGCCAGGAGTGAGCTGGCTTCCTGGCGTGTGGTGCCGGAGTCCTGGATGCCGTCGGCGATGTGGGCGAGGGCGGCGGGGATGTCGCGTCCTTTTTTGCGCATCGCGGTAGCCCAGAGCCGGCCGGCGCGGTAGGAGGAGCGGACCAGCGGCCCGGACATGACGCCGAGGAAGCCGATCTCGTCCGCTTCCTGCTGCAGGTCCACGAATTCCTGGGGCTTGACCCAGCGGTCCACGGGCAGGTGGCGTTCGGAGGGGCGCAGGTACTGGGTGATGGTGATCAGGTCGCAGCCGGCGGCGTGCAGGTCGCGGAGGGCTTCGGAGATTTCCTCGCGGGTTTCGCCCATGCCCAGGATCAGGTTGGATTTGGTGACCATTCCCAGGTTCCGGCCCTGGGTGATGACGTCCAGGGACCGGTCGTACCGGAACGCGGGGCGGATCCGCTTGAAGATGCGGGGAACGGTTTCGACGTTGTGCGCGAACACTTCGGGTTTCGAGTCGCAGATCGCGGCGATGTGCTCGGGTTTGCCCGAGAAGTCCGGGATGAGCAGTTCGACGCCGGTGCCGGGGTTCAGTTCGTGGATTTTGCGGACGGTCTCGGCGTAGAGCCAGACGCCTTCGTCTTCGAGGTCATCGCGGGCCACGCCGGTGACGGTGGCGTAGCGCAGCTGCATGGCCTGGACGGAGCGGGCCACCTTGGTGGGTTCGAACCGGTCCACGGGGGAGGGTTTGCCGGTGTCGATCTGGCAGAAGTCGCAGCGGCGGGTGCATTCGGAGCCGCCGATCAGGAAGGTGGCTTCCTTGTCTTCCCAGCATTCGAAGATGTTGGGGCAGCCGGCTTCTTCGCAGACGGTGTGCAGGCCTTCCTTTTTCACCAGGTTCTTCAGCCCGACGAACTCCGGGCCCATCTGGACCTTGGCCTTGATCCAGTCCGGCTTGCGCTCCACCGGGGTGGCCGCATTGCGCTGCTCGATCCGCAGCATCTTCCGGCCTTCAGGTGCCAGTGTCACAGTAGAGCTCCTTCGGGGCTTAAAACGAGTGCTTCTTGGTGCTTGCGGAATTCTTCCACAATGCGGTCAACGATGTGGGCCGGGCGGACGTCCCGCCCGGTCTCCTGCGACATGGTGGTTACACCGGCGTCGGTGATGCCGCAGGCGATGATCTGCGAATACGGTGCGAGGTCATTGCTGCAGTTGATGGCGATGCCATGCATGGTGACCCCGTTGAGGACGCGGATTCCAATGGCGGCGATCTTGCGGTCCGGGCCCTTGGCGTCTGCCTTGACCCACACCCCGGCGCGCCCCTTGATCCGTTCGGCCTTGATGCCGTACTCGTCCATGACGGCGATCATGATGGCTTCCAGCCGCTCCACGTAGTCACGGATTCCGGCGCGGTTCTTCAACTTGAGGATGGGGTAGGCGATCAACTGCCCCGGGCCATGCCAGGTGAGCTTCCCGCCACGGTCCACAGCCACCACGGGCGTTCCGTCGAAGGGCCGCTCGTGGTCTTCGGTGAGCTTGCCTGCCGTATAGACGGCGGCATGTTCCAGCAACAGGACGGTGCTGGGCGTTTCGCCGGCGACAACTTTGTCATGGAGTTCGCGCTGGATGTCCCAGGCTTGCTGGTAATCGACGAAGTCGGGGGCAAGACCCAGCTGTGAAAACTCAAGAGTCATGGCATCCAGCTTAGACCCCGGAACCCGGCGATCCCGGTTTAGTGTCTAACCTCACCATCGCCCCCGGATGTGCCCGGCAAGGGACTGTGCCTGTGGATAACTTCTGCAGGCAACGGCGGATTGGGCTAAACATGGGGGATGGATGATGTGCAGGCTCCAAGTGTTCCTGGCTACGCAGTGGGCCGGCTGCTGGGCCAGGGCGGCAGCGCTTCGGTGTGGTTGGCTACGGAAAAGCTGACGGGCCGCGACTATGCCCTGAAGTGCTTCCGCCCGCCTTCGCGCGGGGTGCGGGCCGGGGAAGGCCTGACGGAAGATGCCGTAAAACGCGAAATCCGTATCCTCTCCGTCCTCGATCACCAGCACCTCGTCAAAGCCCACGGCGCCGTCCGGGTGGAAGGAGTCCCGGGAGCCGGCACAGCCCTGGTGATGGACTATGCCTCCGGCGGTTCGCTTGCCCAATTGGTGGGCAGCCGCGGCAGCCTCAGCGTCGGGGAAACGGTCACGGTGGTGACGCCCATAGCCCAGGCCCTGGGCTACCTGCACGCCAACGGGTTCACGCATTCAGACGTTTCGCCCGGCAACGTGCTGTTCACCGGCCAGGGCAAACCCCTGTTGTCCGACGTCGGCATTGCCCGGATGCTCGGTGATCCCGGCCGTGCAGGACGCCCCGGAACTCCCGGTTTCATGGACCCCGCGCCCGTCGATGCCGTCCGTGCAGGCCTGCAGCCCGAAGGCGACGTCTACTCCGCGGCCGCCCTGGGCTGGTACTGCCTGACCGGGGAGGCACCCGCGCGGACCGCTGACCGTCCGCCGCTGTCCCTCCTGGTCCCGGGGGTGCCCAGGGAACTGGCTGCTGCCCTGGAGTCCGGGCTGAATGAGGACCGCCGGCTTCGCCCCACGGCGTCCGCCCTGGCCACCGCCGTCTACCGCAGTGCCTCACCCCGGCCCCTGGATTTGGCGGCCGCCGTCCATCCCACGGTGATTCCGGAACTGCTGACGCGCAGGCACGTCCCGCCGTCGTCCTCGCCGAACCGGATCAAGGAGCAGTTCGAGGGCGTGCGCCGGCGGGTGGTGACATCTCCATGGACGGGAAAAGGGACAAGGTCCCACAGGCTGCCATTTCCCGATACCCGGCAGCCCGCGGCCGGCAGGGGAAAACACGCCGGCCGCTTGCGTGATGCCCCGCCGATCCGCCGGTGGATGTTGAGGGTGGCCCTGCCCGCCGTCGCCGTCCTGGCCATCGCGGGCGGTTGGTCGGTGGCTGGTGGCAGTTCCTTCTTTCCGCCCGGTGACGCTGCACCCGGAGCCACTGCGGATCCGGGTTCACCCGCGAAGAGCCAACACCCCGGCGACGCCGTCGATCCTGCCGGGGCTGCCAGGCAACAGGCAGCGGCCGCCGACCCCGCGCAGGCCCTGGTTGGCCTGGCGGCGTTGCGGGACCATGCCTTCAGCCGCGGCAACCTGGACCTGTTGGGCGAGGTTAACGCTGACGGTTCCCCCGCGGCGGCGGCAGACAGCCGGACGGCCGGAAGACTTCGAAGCTCGGGTCTTGTCCTGGCCGGGTTTGCCACTTCGCTGTCCGGTGTGGCCACGGAAAACGGGGCCACGGATGCGCATGCCGTGGTTCGTGCCACGTCCGCTACCTCCGCCTATCAGGAGCAGGATGCCCAAGGCTCGGTCCTTGCCGCAGGCGAAGCCAGCACAGGCCAGCCCCTTCGGCTGGTATTGGTCTCAGTGGACGGCGCATGGCGGATCAGCGAGATCCTGCCGGGATCCTGATGACCTGCTGAGGGAACGGGAGCCGGCTAGCCCCTGGCCCCCGCACCCTCCTTGCCGGCCACCCATTGCGCGGCCTGGGCCAGCGCCGGATGCTGCCACCGGAAGCCGGCGTCCTGCAGGACTGCCGGCTCCATGCGCTGGCTGGACAGCAGCAGCTCTTCCGCGAGGTTCCGCATCACAAGCCGCAGCGCAAAGGAGGGGACCCGCAGCACCGCAGGCCGGTGCAGGGCAGCGGCAAGTGCTGCCACGATGGCGTTGACGTCGGCGTCCTCCGGCGCGCACAGGTTGACCGGCCCGCGGACCTGCGACTCGAGCAGGAAAAGGAAGGCAGCGGACACGTCCGGCAGGGTGACCCACGGCCAGAACTGCCTGCCGTTTCCGAAGGGCCCGCCCACTCCCAGGCGCAGCAATGGAAGCATGCGGCCCAAGGCGCCGCCGGTCCGGCTGAAGACCACGCCGGTCCGTGGAATGACCACGCGGACCCCGGCCGGGGCGGTGGCCGCTGCAGCTTCCCACTCAGCGCAGATCCGTGCCAGGGTGCCCTCTCCCGGTGGCGCGGATTCGCGCAGAACGGTGTTTCCGGCATCACCGTAGTACCCCGAGCCGGATTGGCTGATGAACGTGGCCGGCGGAACATCCAGTTGGTGCATCGCCTGCGTGAGCGTCCGCGTGGCACCGACCCGGGAACTGAACAGCTCGTCCACGCGCCTGCGGGTCCAGGGCCTGTCCCCGATACCGGCGCCGGAAAGGTTCACCACCGCGTCTGCCCCGGCCAGCGCTGCCGGGTTGAGCTGGCCGGCGGCGGGGTCCCAGCGGATTTCGGACTCTGAGGCGGGTTCCCGCCTGACGAGGGTGATGACGTCATGGCCGGCGTCACGGAAGGTTGCGGACATGGAGGTGCCGAGCAGCCCTGAGGCTCCTGCGATGACGATGCGCATGCTCCATCTCACCACGGCCACGGGCTTTGGCACGTCCCGCAGGGGCGGCGGAGGGTTGACTATGATCGAACGATGACTTCTTCCAGCTACTTCCGTTTCCCGCATCTACACGGTGATCTGGTCACTTTCGTGGCCGAGGACGACGTGTGGATTGCGCCCCTGGGCGGTGGGCGTGCCTGGCGTGTCTCCGCGCTTCAGCTGCCCGCCCGCAACCCCCGTTTCACCCCGGACGGGAAGAAGCTGGTGTGGACGGTGGTGCAGGGAACGGCGCCGGAGGTAGTGTCCGCGGACGTCGACGGCGGAGGCTACCGGCAGCTGACCTATTTTGGGCACAGCACCACCAGGGTGAAGGGGTTCACCGCCGGCGGATCCGTGGTGGTCACCAGTGCTTTCCGCCAGGCCGAAAGCCGGCACACGTACGCCTACAGCCTTCCCCTGGAAGGTGGCTGGGCCGAGGAGCTGCCTTTCGGTCCGGTGGAGTCCGTGGCCTTCGGCCCGGAAGTGGGCGACGAACGTCCGGTGGTGGTGGGCAGCGTACTGTCCCGCGAACCGGCCTGGTGGAAGCGCTACCGGGGCGGCACGGCCGGAAAGCTGTGGATAGACACGGACGGCAACGGCGAGTTCGAGCGGCTTGTGCCGGAGCTGAACGGCAACCTCGCCGATCCGATGTGGGTGGGCGGACGCATCGCGTTCCTGTCCGACCACGAGGGCTACGGCAACCTCTATTCCGTCCTTCCCAGCGGAAAAGACCTGCGCCGGCACACCGACCATGAGGACTTCTACGTCCGGCACGCCGCCACCGACGGACAGCGCGTGATCTTCGAGTCGGCCGGTGAGCTGTGGGTCCTGCCCGATCTTGGCTCGGACGCCGTGCGCCTGGACATCACCCTGGGCTCCGCTTCGCAGTCCAGGCGCCCTGCCCTTCTCAAGACGTCCAAGCACCTGGGCGCCGTGGTGCCGGACACCACCGGCGCGGCAAGCGCTGTGGAGGCCCACGGCACCATCCACTGGCTGCGGCACAAGGATGGCCCGTCACGCATTATTGAAGCCACGCCCGGCGTCCGGGGCCGCCTGCCCAGGCCCCTCGGCGATGGGCGGATTGCCTACATCGCTGACCACGACGGCGTGGAGGCACTGCACATCAAGGCCATTGTGGCGGCGGTGCCCCACACTTCCGGGGCCGTACCCGCGCCCGCCCCGGCCGCCGTCGAACCCCAGACCGGCGCCGACGCGGCGGAGGCGGCTCCCGGTGCGGAGGAAGCCACGCCGTTGCCCCGGCCCGTGCCCGCAGCAGGAGCTGCTGTCCTTGCTGAAGGCAGCACCTTCGCCCCTGTCCCCGGCGGCCGGCAGGCCGGCGGCGGGCAGTCCGGCGACAGCCGGCAGGCAGAAGCACTGCAGGCCGACGCGCAGCAGGCAGACGTCGCCCCGGAGGGCGGCGGGACAGGGGCAGAGGCGCAGGCAACGGCCGCCGGTACCGACGCTGCACGTTTCGCGATACCCGTACCGTCCCGCGCCAGTTCGCTGGAGGCCAGCCCCGATGGCCGCTGGATAGCCTTGGGCACCTCCTTTGGCGAGGTGTACGTGGCGGACACCCGGACCGGCGCTATGTCGCTGATGGCCAGCATCGGGGAGGGGACAATAGCGGACCTGGCATGGTCCGCGGACTCGCGGTGGCTGGCCTGGTCAGAGCCCGTCACGTCCTTTGGTGCCCGCAGCCGGCTCCGGCTGGCAGATCCTGAGCATCCCGACGCCGGCCCTGTGGACGTCACTGACGGCCGCTTCGGCGACAAATCGCCCGTCTTCACCCCTGACGGCAAGTACCTTGCGTTCCTGTCCAACCGGAGTTTTGACCCGGTCTACGACGGCCACTCCTTCGACCTGTCATTCCCCAGCCCCATCAAGCCGTACCTGGTGGCACTCGCGGCCGGGACGCCGTCACCATTCGGGCCGGCCGTCGCCCCGGATGCCGGGACCGTTGTCGAAACGCCAAAGGGAACGTCAGCTGAGCCCTCCGGCGTGCCGGAGGTCCAGGTGGACGCGGAAGGGCTGGCCCACCGGGTAATCGGCGTGCCTGTGCCGCAGGGCAACTACACCTCCCTCGCGGCCACCGACGGCGCGCTGCTGTGGCTGGACTGGGCGCTCTCGGGCGTCACCGGCGACGGCAAAGCCAGCCAGGAAGACAAGGATGCCCGCCCCAGCCTGGTCCGGTTCGACCTGGACCGGAAGAAGCAGTCCACGCTGGTGGAATCGCTGGACAGCTTCCGGATGTCCGGGGACCGGACCAAGGTGGTGCTGGTCTCCGACAAGCAGGTGCAGGTTGTTCCTTCCGGTGCCAAGGCCGATGAGGAGTCCGGAAAACTGGTCAAGGTGGACCTCGGCCGGATCCGCGTCATGATGGATCCGCTCAGCGTGTGGGGCCAGGCCTTCGATGAAGCCTGGCGGCTGCAGCGCGACTTCTTCTGGGCGGAAGACATGGCGGGCCAGGACTGGGAAGGCGTCCACCGCCGTTACCGGCCGCTGGTGGACCGGCTGGGCTCGCACGACGACCTGGTGGACCTGCTGTGGGAGCTGCACGGCGAACTGGGGACCTCCCACGCGTACGTCCGGCCGGCCCCGGTCACCGAAAACGGCAGCCAGGGGCAGGGCCGGCTTGGTGCCGACCTCGCGCACACGCCGGCGGGCTGGGAAATCACCCGCATCCTGGCCGGTGAATCCTCCGATCCGCTGGCCACCTCGCCCTTGGCCAGGCCGGGCGTGGACGCAAAGGCCGGCGACATCCTGCTCGCCATCGACGGCGTTCCGCTGACCGCGGCCGTCACGCCTGCCATGCAACTGGTGGGCGCGGCCGGCCGTGCCGTGGAGCTGACCCTCCTCAACGGTGCGGGGCACGGCGGTGCCGCCGGCACCCAGCGGCGCGTCGCCGTCGTTCCCGTCAAGGACGAAGAACGCCTGCGGTACCAGGAATGGGTGGCATCCAACCGCCGGACGGTCCGGGAAGCATCGGACGGCACCTTTGGCTACCTGCACGTTCCCGACATGATGGCCAATGGGTGGGCGCAGCTGCACCGTGACCTGGACACGGAAACCGCGCTGGACGGCCTCATCGTGGACGTCCGGCGGAACCGGGGCGGCCACACGTCCCAGCTCGTAGCTGAACTGATCGGCCGCAAGGTCACCGGCTGGAGCATGCCCCGGGGCGAAAAGCCACGCACCTACCCGCACCACGCACCGCGCGGTCCGGTGATCGTCCTGGCGGATGAATTTGCAGGGTCCGACGGCGACATCATCACCCAGGTGTCCAAGCTGCGGGGAATCGGTCCGGTCATCGGAACCCGCACCTGGGGCGGCGTGGTGGGAATCGACAACAGGTTTGCCCTGGCCGACGGCACGGGTGTCACCCAGCCCCGTTACGCCACGTGGTTCGGCGCCGGCGTGGGCTGGAGCGTCGAGAACCATGGAGTGGACCCGGACATTGAGGTGGCCTTCCCGCCGCACGCGTATGCGGCCGGCCGCGACCCGCAGCTGGAGTACGGCATCGGCGCGCTGAAGGAAATGATCCAGGAACTGCCCACGGACCGGCCGCCGGCACGGGAAGGCTACCGCCGGCTCCGTCCCGCCCCGCTGCCTGCCCGGCGGCAAGGGAGCTAGGAGCCCGGGGCTTCAGACACTCAAACGAAAGGCCCTGCCTGGCCGGAACATTCCGGACAGGCAGGGCCTTTGTTGTCTGGCCTGCGTCAGATCAGGACTCCAGGGTGGCGTCCAGGGTGATGTCGATGCTGGCAAGGGCACCGGAAACCGGGCAACCCACCTTTGCTTCGGCGGCGATCTTCTGGAATTCATCCTCGGAGATGCCGGGAACCCGCGCTGACATGGTCAGGTGGCTGCCCGTGATGCCCGTGCCGGGAACGAAGGTCACATCGGCCTTCGTGCGGACTTCTTCCGGAGTGTGGCCGGCCTTCGCAAGTTCATTGCTGAAAGCCATGGAGAAGCAGGCGGCGTGGGCAGCCGCGATGAGCTCCTCCGGGCTGGTTTTGCCGTTGGCCGCTTCAGTGCGCGCCTTCCAGGTGACATCGAAGGTGCCAAGGCCGGACGTGGCCAGGCTGGTGGTTCCGGAGCCCTCCGTCAGGTTGCCGTTCCATACTGCGTTTGCTGAACGTGTTGCTGCCATGTTCACTCCTCAAGTTGATTCATACCGGGGCAGGCAGGCGCCTGGACCCCGCCGCTTCCCATCCTAGGGACTTCACCGGGAGGGTGCACCCGGTGTCCGCTGCTGGTGGATTATGACTCCGGGACCAGGAACGGCGCCTGTCAAAGGGTCAGTTCCAGATGGTGGCGATGGCGATGTTGAGCAGCGCGAGTCCACCCACAGCGTGCGCCAGGCCCGGGCTGACCGCTTCGCCCTTCTTGTACTTCCGGCGTCCGATGAAGGCCAGGACACCGACGGCGAGGGCGATAACGAACTTGATGCCCAGCTTGGCGTAGTTCGCGTCCATGTCCAGGGCCGGGATGAGCCCCATCAGGGCGACGCCGGTGAGAAGCTGCAGCATGGCGCCGTCGAACTGGCGGGGGTGGACGGTGGGCTTCTTCATCTGGCCGATCCAGATGCCCACGATCATGGCTGCGCCGACGATATGCAGGAAAACCACAATGTTATAGACGATGTTCATGGGACCAGTGTAACCAGTTGTTCTACAGCCGGTAGTAGGAGCGCCTGCCTCGCGGCGCGGTGGCGCCTGGACGCTTAAACAACGACGGCGGCACGGGCCGTGCGGTGGTTTCCCACCGCTGCCCGCACCGCCGCCGTTCGTCGTTGCTTGTTACAGCCCCAGATCCGCTTCGAAGGCGCCTTCTTCAAGGCGTGCCTTCAGGGTCTGGAGGAATCGGCCCGCGTCCGCGCCGTCCACCAGGCGGTGGTCGTACGTCAGCGAGAGGTACATCATGGATCGGATGGCGATCGAATCGTCACCGTTTTCGTCAGCAACCACAACGGCGCGCTTGACGATGGCGCCGGTGCCGAGGATACCCACCTGCGGCTGGTTGATGATCGGGGTGTCGAACAGGGCGCCCACCGAGCCGATATTGGTGATGCTGAACGTGCCGCCCGACAGCTCGTCCGGCCCGATCTTGCCGTCGCGGGTACGGGAGGCGACGTCAGCGATCTTGCCGGCCAGGCCGGCGAGGTTCAGGTTGCCGGCGTCGGAGATGACCGGAACCAGCAGGCCCTTGTCAGTGTCGACGGCGATCGCCAGGTGCTCGGCGTTGTGGTACGTGATTTCCTGCTTGTCCTCGTCGTACGCAGCGTTGAGCTTGGGGTGCTGCTTGAGGGCCTCGGCAACAGCCTTGGCGATGAACGGCAGGAAGGTGAGCTTCACGCCGTTCTGGGCCTGGAACGAGTTCTTGGCGCGGGCGCGGAGCTTGGCAACCTTGGTCATGTCCACTTCGTGGACCTGGGTCAGCTGGGTGGAGATCTCCAGCGATTCGCGCATACGGCGGGCGATGACCTGGCGGATGCGCGGGGCCTTCTGGCTGGTGCCGCGCAGCGAGGAGACGGCGGCGTTGGACGCTGCAGGAGCGGACGCGGCAGGTGCTGCAGCCGGTGCCGCCGCGGGGGCAGCCTTGGCTTCGGCAGCGGCCATGACGTCCTGCTTGCGGATGCGGCCGCCGACGCCGGTGCCGGAGAGGGACGCAATGTCCACGCCGTGCTGGTTGGCGAGCTTGCGGACCAGGGGAGTCACGTAGCCGGACTCGGATCCACCGTTTGCCGGTGCGGCCTCGGCTGCTGCCGGTGCTGCTGCGGGAGCCGGAGCAGGTGCTGCTGCCGGTGCGGGCGCTGCCTGCGGTGCGGCTGCGGGTGCTTCGGCCTTCGGCGCCTCGGCCTTGGGAGCTTCCTGTGCAGGTGCCTCCGGGGCGGGGGCGGCCTTGGGTGCCTCGGCGGGTGCAGCGGCGGCGCCGGATCCGATGACGGCCAGGACGGAGCCAACCTCGGCGGTCTCGTCCTCGCTGACGCGGATTTCCTGGAGCGTACCGGCAACCGGCGACGGGATTTCGGTGTCCACCTTGTCGGTGGAAACTTCCAGCAGGGGCTCGTCAACCTCAACGGTGTCTCCCACGGCCTTGAGCCAACGGGTGACGGTGCCTTCGGTGACGCTCTCACCCAGGGCGGGGAGGGTGACCTCGTGGCCTTCGCCGCCGCCGGCCGCAGGGGCCTCCTGGGCGGGTGCTGCGGGGGCGGGAGCCTCTTCAGCCGGTGCTGCAGGGGCTTCGGGTGCCGCTGCTTCTTCAGCAGGGGCGGCGGCGGGAGCTTCTGCGGCCGGGGCGGCAGAGCCATTGCCGGACCCGTCGCCGATGCGGACCAGGGGTGCGCCCACCTCGGCCGTCTCGTCTTCAGCGACCAGGATTTCCTCAATCACGCCAGCTACAGGAGAGGGGATTTCAGTGTCTACTTTGTCGGTGGAGACTTCGAGCAGCGGCTCGTCCACCTCTACCCGGTCACCTACCTGCTTGAGCCAGCGGGTGACGGTTCCTTCGGTGACGCTCTCACCGAGGGCGGGCAAGTTAACGGATTCAGACATAACGTCCCCGTTCTCCTTATTGATCTTTAGTGCGATTGAATGCTGCCTGTTGTGAGCCTGTCCACCCGGTTTTTGGTGCCGGGTGCACAGGCTCGATAGTGCTGGGGAAAACTAGCCGTGAAGCGGCTTGCCTGCGAGTGCCAGGTGGGCTTCGCCCAGGGACTCGTTCTGGGTGGGGTGGGCGTGCAGCAGCTGGGCCACATCCTCCGGGTACGCTTCCCAGTTCACGATCAGCTGGGCTTCGCCCACCTGCTCGCCCATGCGGGCACCGATCATGTGGACGCCCACGACGGGGCCGTCCTTCTGGCGGACCAGCTTCACCAGGCCGGAGGTGCCGAGGATGGAGCTCTTGCCGTTGCCGGCGAGGTTGTATTCCTGGGTCTGCACCTGGTCGTCGCCGAACTTCTCCTTGGCGGCCTTTTCGGTGTAGCCCACGGTGGCGATCTCGGGCTCGGAGTAGGTGACCTTGGGGATGTTGATGTCCTCGACGATCACGGGCTTCAGGCCGGCGATTTCCTCGGCCACGAAGATGCCCTGCTGGTAGCCGCGGTGTGCAAGCTGGACGCCGGGGACGATGTCGCCCACTGCGTAGATGTTGCCAACACCGGTGTGCAGGCGCTCGTTGGTGATGACGAAGCCGCGGTCGATGGTGATGCCGGCTTCCTCGTAGCCCAGGTTGGCGGTGACGGGGCCACGGCCCACGGCGACCAGGAGGAGGTCCGCCTCGAACGTCTTGCCGTCCACCAGGGTGACCTTGACGCCGTCGTTGTTCTGCTCAACGCCCTGGAAGAAGACGCCGGTGGAGAACTTGATGCCGCGCTTCTTGAAGGCGCGCTCGAAGTTCTTGACGATGGTGGTGTCCTCGTTGGGAACCAGTGAGGGCAGGCCCTCCACGATAGTGACGTCCACGCCGAAGGACTTCCAGACCGATGCGAACTCGACGCCGATGACGCCGCCGCCCAGGATGATGGCGCTCTTGGGGATGTAGTCCATGGTCAGGGCCTGGTCAGAGGTGATGACCTTGCCGCCGATTTCCAGGCCCGGAAGGGTGCGGGAGTAGGAACCCGTGGCCAGGATGATGTTCTTGCCCTTGTAGGCGGTGCCGTTTACCACGACGGTGTCGGTGCCCTGGAGCTTGCCTTCACCCTCGATGACGGTGATGCCCTTGGACTTGATGAGTCCCTGCAGGCCCTTGTACTTGCCGGCGATGATGCCGTCCTTGTACGCGTTGACGGCGTTGATGTCGATGCTGTCCAGGGTGACGTTCACGCCGTACTTGGCGGAGTCACGGGCGTGGTCGGCCAGCTCCGCAGAGTGCAGGAGGGCCTTGGTGGGGATGCAGCCGTTGTGGAGGCAGGTGCCGCCCAGCTTTGCCTTCTCCACGAGGCCGACGGTGAGGCCAAGCTGTACGGCCCGCAGCGCGGCGGCGTATCCGCCGCTGCCGCCACCGAGTACCAGGATGTCGAATTCTTGCGCAGTTGCCTGATCGGCCACTTAAACGCTCCCTCGCGTGAACGATGACGCGATCCTGCGCATCATCTGGTCTTGGAACTTGCACTGCCGTGATTATGTCAGCAGGGCAACTCTCTTGCATTTGTGACTACCGTGGTTCACCTTAGCGAACCACTTATCCATGCTCCACCTTGGCACAGTGTTTGTGGAGCGCTTGTGTCGAGTGTCACGCGGCTTTGTGGCGGAGGGATCACCCCCGTGCCACAAAGCCGCGTGGCACGCCGGCCGGGCCCCCGTCAGGCGGCAGCGGCCAGGATGTCCTCCACGTAGGCCACCAGGGTGCGGACGGTGCAGCCGGTTCCCTGCTTGTGCGTGTAGCCATAGGGGCTTCCGTTGTTAAAGGACGGCCCGGCGATGTCGATGTGCGCCCAGGGGATCTGGCCGCCGTCCTTGTCCTTGCCGACGAACTCCCGGAGGAAGACGGCGGCGGTCATCATGCCGCCGTGGCGTTCGCCGATGTTGGCCAGGTCCGCCACCTGGGAGTCCAGGCTGGGGCGCAGTTCCTCGGGGAGCGGCATCGGCCAGACGAGTTCACCTGCGCGGTCGGCCGCGGCCTTGAGGGCGGCCGTCACGGTGTCGGATCCCATGACGCCTGCGGTCCGGTTGCCCAGGGCGATCAGCTGCGCGCCGGTGAGCGTGGCGACGTCGATGATGGCGTCCGGGCACTCGCGGCTTGCCGCGACGATGCCGTCGGCCATCACCAGGCGGCCTTCGGCGTCTGTGTTCAGGACCTCAACGGTCTTGCCGCCAAACATGGTGAGGACATCGGCGGGCCGCGAGGCGGCGCCCGACGGCATGTTTTCGGCGATGCAGAGCCAGGCGGTCGCCTTGACCGGCAGGCCGAGGCCGGCCAGTGCAAGGACAGTGTTAAGCACGACGGCGGCGCCCGCCATGTCGCTCTTCATGTCGCCCATGCCGAGGGCCGGCTTGATCGAGATTCCGCCGGTATCGAACGTGATTCCCTTGCCGACCAGGGCGATTTTGGACGTCGCCCTGGCGGGGGAGTACTCAACCTTGACCAGGCGGGGCTGCCGGGCGGAGCCCTTGCCCACGCCCATGATGCCGCCGAAGCCCTCCTTCTCCAGCCGCTTCTCGTCCCAGACCGTCACCTTGACGGGCAGGCCCTTCGCCAGTTCCTTCGCCGCCTCGGCAAACGTTTCAGGGTAGAGGTGGCTGGGCGGCTGGTTGACCAGTGTCCGGGTGGCGTTGACGGCCTTGCCAATCAGGCCGGCCCGCTTCAGGGCTGAGGCGAGCTGCTGCTGTTCGGCCACGTCGGTGAAAATCACGGCGTTGCGGACCGGGTCCTTCAGCCCATCCCTGGACGACCGGAACTCGGTGAACGAATAAGCGCCCAGGGCGGCACCTTCGGCGACCGCGGCAACATCGGCGACGGACGCCGTCGGGAATGCCAGGGCGACGGTGGGGAGGCCGGCCAGCTGGCGGACGGCGGAACCTGCTGCCCGGCGGAGCGCCTCAGCAGCCAGCGGAGCGCCGGCGGCCACCTTGCCCACGCCGGCAAGGACCAGGATGCCCGCGCCGGTTTCGGGAAGGCCGGGCAGGCGCACCAGCTGGTCTGCTGCGCCGGTCACGCCCAATGCTTTAAGGGAGTCGGTGAGGGCTTCGGCGGACTTGGCCGTCAGCGGGTTGTCCAGCAGGACCGGCCCGTCGGTTCCCTGCCCTACGCCGATCACCACTGCGTCGCTGGGGCTCTTCTTAAGGTCGCGGGAGAGGGTACTAAGGTTGATTTCAGTATTCTTGACCACAGGGATGAGTCCTCAATTCTCGAAAGATGGTACGGGCAGGGATGCATGTTAGGCGCTCTGCCATTGATGCCCGGATGCAGCCGTTCGGGACGCCATCCGAAGATACGCAGGCCCGTCCGGCAGGCCAGTTCCGATCGTAGTCCTTTGGCGCCCCGGCGGCAGAATCTTCTGAGATGTGCGCCACACCGGACGGCGGAATGCCGGGCTGCCTGCCTGCGTTGTAATTGATGTCCACCCGCACCTATGAAAGGAACATGCCGTGCTTGAACGGATCTCCGGCTCCCTGCTGGACCCTGATGCGCTCTATGCGAGCAACATTGAGCTGTTCCACAGCCCCGATCTCCGCGGGCTGAACCTGGTGATGGGCTTCACCGGATTCGCCGACGCCGGGCAGGTGGTGAAGCAGATCAATGCCGAGCTGCTGGACACTCTCGACGCCCAGCCCGTGGCCGTGTTCGACGCCGACCAGCTGATCGATTACCGGTCACGGCGGCCGCACCTCACCTTTGTCGAGGACCATCTGCAGGATTACCAGGAGCCCCGGCTGGCGCTGTACCGGCTGGTTGACGGCCTGGGGAACCCCTTCCTGCTGCTGGCAGGCTTCGAGCCGGACCTCCAGTGGGAGCGGTTCGCCCGTGCCGTGGTGGGCATCGTGGAGAAGCTCGACGTCAACCTGGTCACCTGGATCCATTCCATACCCATGCCGGTGCCGCACACCCGGCCCGTGGGCGTCACGGTGCACGGCAACAGGCCGGAACTGATCGAAGGAATCTCGGTGTGGAAGCCGACGGTCGAGGTCCCCGCCGCTGTTGGCCACATCCTGGAACTCCGCCTGGTGGAGGCCGGACGGAACGTTGCCGGC
The DNA here is from genome assembly GCF_059093025.1 of Arthrobacter sp. 210 2. Classification (NCBI taxonomy): domain Bacteria; kingdom Bacillati; phylum Actinomycetota; class Actinomycetes; order Micrococcales; family Micrococcaceae; genus Arthrobacter; species Arthrobacter sp. 210 2. The sequence goes on along the minus strand of NZ_JBNHIE010000008.1, from coordinate 124,567 downwards.
TACGTCATTCACGTCCCGCACTACCTTGCGGAAGCGGAATACCCGACTGCCGCCGTTGCCGGCCTGGAGTACCTGGGCGCTGCAACCTCGCTCATGCTGCCCACGGACCGGCTCCGGGAAGCGGGGCGGGAAGTCAGCCGCCAGATCGCCGAGCAGATCGACGCTTCCGAGGATGTCCAGCAGGTGGTGTCCCGGCTGGAGACCCGCTACGACGAAAAGGCCGACGGCATCGTCAGGCGTTCGCTCCTTGCCGACGAGAATGACGAGCTCCCTGACGGCGATGTCCTGGGTGCCGCCGTGGAGGCCTACCTGGCGCGGGAGAACCCCACGCAGTAAGCCTTTGCCGGAGGCGGCGCGCAGCTGCAGGGGCCCGCGGCAGGCATGCGGGCATAATGAAGAGGTGACTGCACCCCGCGCCTGGCTGATCTGGACCATCGGAATCTTCGGGTACCTGGTGGCCGTGTCGCAGCGCACGTCGTTTGGCGTGGTGGGTCTCGAGGCCACGGAGCGGTTCAACGCCAGCGCGTCGGCCATCTCGTTCTTTACGGTCCTGCAGCTCCTGGTCTACGCCGGGCTCCAGATTCCCGTGGGGCTCCTGGTGGACCGGTTCGGCTCACGTGCCATGATCGCCGGCGGCGCCATCCTGATGGGGCTGGGCCAGCTTCAGCTCGCGTTCGCGGACAGCATTCCCGGCGGCATCCTGGGCCGGGTCCTGGTGGGTGCGGGGGACGCCATGACGTTCATCTCAGTGATCCGCCTGATTCCATTGTGGTTCGCGCCTGCCCGGGTGCCCCTGGTCACCCAGCTGACAGGCATGACCGGCCAGCTGGGCCAACTGGTGAGCGTCATCCCCTTTGCGTTCGTCCTCCATGCCGCCGGCTGGACTCCGGCGTTCCTGATGCTGGCGGGGATGTCGGCAGTGGCCGCCGTGCTGGTGGTGCTCCTCCTCAAGGACGTCCCGCCGGGCACTGAGCGTCCGCAGTCCCACCAGGGACTGAAAGCCACCGGAGTCTCCCTGGCCCGGGCCTGGCGCCAGCCGGGTACGCGGCTGGGCATGTGGAGCCACTTCACCATCCAGTTCAGCGGCACCGTTTTTGCCATGACCTGGGGCTATCCTTTCCTGATCTCCGGCCAGGGCCTGGACGCCGGGACGGTAGCGGCCCTGATGGGGCTGTATGTGGCGGCCGGCATGGCCGTGGGGCCCTTTATCGGGCGCTTTGTCTCGCGGCATCCGCTGCGTCGCTCCACCATGGTGCTCTTGATCGCCGGCGTCACGGCCGCGGCCTGGGCTGCCGTCCTGCTGACCCCCGGGCGGGCACCGCTGTGGCTGCTGGCGGGACTGGTGGTAGCGCTTGCCATCGGCGGGCCGGGTTCCATGATCGGCTTTGATTTCGCCCGGACTTTCAACCCGGCGCACCGCATCGGTACGGCCACCGGCATTGTGAACGTGGGCGGATTCATCGCTGCCCTCATTGCGATCTTCCTCATCGGGCTGGTGCTGGACGTGCTGTACGCCAGCGGATTCTCCAACGGGAACCTCTACGGGCTGGACCCGTTCCGCATCGCCCTGAGCGTACAATTCCTGCTGCTCGGTTCCGGTGCCGCAGCCCTGGTGGTGTGCCGGCGGAAGGTAAGGCGCCAGATGGCCGCGCAGGGGGTTGTGGTGCCGCCCCTCCGCGCCGCACTTGCCCGGCAGCGCCGCGAAAACCTCGCCAGGCGGCGGCGGCAGACGTCGCCGACGGACCGCGAAAGCGACTAGTCCTCCACCCCGGCCGGATCTTCACATAGCCAAAATTTGTGCGGACCGGTACGGCCGGGAGGGCGAATGCTGGAGCCATGACAGCTCCAGAGCAACTCAAAATTTCACGGCCGGAAGACATCCTCGGGTTCATTCCCCACTCGCTGGGCTACTGGCCGGACGCCAGCCTTGTTGCCATGACTCTGCACGGCAAAAGGCTTGGGGCCACGCTGCGGCTGGACCTGCCGGGTCCGGAGGTCCTGGCCTCACCTGCCAAGTACCTGCGGGCCGTCCGGCGCTACCTTGAGGCGGACAAAGACGCCGACGGCACGTTGCTGGCGGTCTTCACCAGCAACGGCGGCGCGTTGTCACCGTCCCGGTACGACAGTTTGCTCGCTGGCCTGGACTCCGTTCTCGAACGGGCCGGAATGCCCGTCCGGGAAGCGTGGTACGTCGGGAATGACTACTGGCGGGAAGCCTGGTGCATGGATGTTTCGTGCTGCCCGCTGCCGGGCCGGCCGGTGCAGGACATCCGGGACAGCGCGCTGAATGCCGAGATGGTCTACCGGGGCAGCAGCATCGGCCCGGCGCCGGAGCGGCGACCTGCAGCCGTCCGCCCTGTTCCCAGCCTGCACCAGGCCGCCGTCCTGGAGGCGCAGGCAGCATGGGCCCCGGAGCTGGATCTCCGCCGCAGAAGCAGGGCACAGTTCCGTGCCGTCCTTGACGTCTGGGATGCCCTGCTGGCCCGGCGGGATGGGGTGCCGTGGCTCCCCGAGGCGGAGCGCGACGGGTTTTTGCGTGCGTCCCTGATGTTTCCGGCGTGGCGGGACGCCATCCTGGTCATGACCGTTGCGGGGAAAGCTGCTGCCGAGGCCGGTGCAGACCAGTTCGGCATCCTCGATGACGCAGCCCAGCCAGACCCGGTGTCCCCTCCCGTGCAGTGGCCGGACCCGGATCCCCAATTAACCCGCGGCATTCCGGCGGAGTGGAGTGCCTCCGGCTGTACCAGCGCCGGATATGCCGACGTGCTGATGGGCGTCGTACCCGCGGTGCCGGACTGGGCCCGCCTTGAGGCACTGGACCGGATCCTCGAACAGCTCGTTGTGCTGGGCGGGCCGGCCGCGGCGGCGTCACTGACAATCCGCGGCTGGATCGCGTGGTGCCGTGGGCGGGGATCCTACGCTGCCGCGTACTTGGCGGAAGCACTGGAAACCGAACCGGGCTACCGGCTCGCCGAACTGCTGCTGGAGTTGGTGGGGCGCGGAGCAATCTGCGGCTGGGCAGCACGGAAGGACGCTGCCTGGCAGAAATTCGGCCCGGATGATGCTTCCGCCGGGACGGACCCCGGCGGTGGGAGGTAGGCCTCTGTTGCACCCGGCTGCGGGCAGGGCGTGTCCTTAACCGTGCCATAAGGGCGGGAGGTCCGATTCGGCGAAAACATGAGACAATGGATGCCGAGACCCGGTTGGGTCCGTGTATCGAGTGCTTGTTGTTGAGCCCTTCGGGGAACAATACGGCCGCTCCGGCAGTTGTCTTAACAGACTCTGCCGGCCGTGGTGGCGCTTGGTTTCCACCACGGACTTGACAGGGTCATAGTGGTGTTGCCCGTATGGCGATTCCACAGACCACCGCTAGAAAGGTTTTCTGTGACCCCGTCTTCCACGAAGAAGGACCCCGCCGCCCAGGACGACTTGTCCGCAGACGAGAAGCAGGCTGCGACCAACGCCAAGCGGGCAGCTACGCGGGCAGCCAACAAGGCTTCCGCCGGTGACGGTGCGGCTGACGGCAAGCCCGGGCCGAAGAAGCGCGGCCCCAAGCCTGGTGCCAAGGCAGCTGCCGAGGCCGCCAACAAGGCCTCCGGTGACGTTGACGCCGACGAAGCAGACGACGTCGAGGAGGACCTCGACGACATCATCCTCGAAGGACCTGACGTGGTTGACGACGCCGAGGCTGATCCCGCCAAGGCTGTCGCCGGCAGCGGCAAGGGCTTCGTCTACTCCGACGCCGACGACGATGACGCCCCGGTGCAGCAGGTCATGTCCGCCGGCGCCACGGCCGACCCCGTCAAGGACTACCTGAAGCAGATCGGAAAGGTCGCACTGCTCAACGCCGAGCAGGAAGTGGACCTTGCGCTCCGGATCGAAGCCGGCCTGTTTGCCGAAGAGAAGATCGCCGCTGACGACGGCTCCATGGACCCGAAGTACAAGCGCGAGCTTGAATTCATCATCCATGACGGAAAGCGCGCCAAGAACCACCTGCTGGAGGCCAACCTCCGCCTTGTGGTCTCGCTGGCAAAGCGCTACACCGGCCGCGGCATGCTGTTCCTGGACCTCATCCAGGAAGGCAACCTGGGCCTGATCCGCGCTGTGGAGAAGTTCGACTACACCAAGGGCTTCAAGTTCTCCACCTACGCCACCTGGTGGATCCGCCAGGCAATCACGCGTGCCATGGCCGACCAGGCGCGCACCATCCGTATCCCGGTGCACATGGTTGAAGTCATCAACAAGCTGGCCCGTGTCCAGCGCCAGATGCTTCAGGACCTCGGCCGCGAACCCACGCCGGAAGAGCTGGCGCTGGAACTGGACATGACCCCAGAGAAGGTTGTTGAGGTCCAGAAGTACGGCCGCGAACCCATCTCGCTCCACACGCCGCTGGGCGAGGACGGCGACTCGGAGTTCGGCGACCTGATCGAGGACTCCGAGGCCGTGGTTCCGGCAGACGCCGTGAGCTTCACGCTGCTCCAGGAGCAGCTGCACTCGGTCCTGGACACCCTTTCCGAACGCGAAGCCGGCGTCGTGGCCATGCGCTTCGGCCTGACCGACGGCCAGCCGAAGACTTTAGACGAAATCGGCAAGGTCTACGGCGTCACGCGTGAGCGCATCCGCCAGATCGAATCCAAGACCATGTCCAAGCTCCGCCACCCCTCACGGTCGCAGGTGCTGCGGGACTACCTGGACTAAGTCGGGTCCAAGCAACGCGGGGTCATTCGCGCCCTGTCATCCACGGATGACGGCGGGAATCACCCCGCGTTGCTGCGTTAAGGGCCACCGTCCGGACAGCAGGGGTTAAACGAAGGATGGGACCCCTCCGAGTGGAGGAATCCCATCCTTGTGTTGGTCCTGGTGCACCTAGTCGATTTCGACGGCGGCCTTTTCGTGAAGCTTGCCCGTCTCATCGTGCCAGTCGGAGCTCAACGGCTTGAGCGTCGCCTCGACTGCACGCGCATGGTGGCCGCAGAACAGCAGCTCACCGCCGGAGGACTCGAGTACAACCCGCACATATGCCTGAGCTCCGCAACGATCGCACCGGTCGAGTGCATTGAGTGTGCGGTCTGCCACTGCTGTTGTCATGTCGGCCTCCTTAGTAGATCAGTACATCTATATAACCAGTATTCGTAACAAAACCATCGCAAGGATGGGGCAAGTTCGCTGTGCGCGTATCCGCAAGGTTGGGTCAAGTTTTTCCCGGAGGGCCGCCGGAAAGCACGAGTGGCGGGGTCCACACTGGCCGCCAGGTGTGGCAGGCGGCTGTCCGCGCCGGGGCCGACTACCCTAGAGGGAGCGCTTTCGGCGCCTGTTTCATCCGTCCCTGAAGGAGTTCAACACCAGTGGCACCAAGTTCTGATTACACTGCCCGGCACCTGTCTGTGCTGGAGGGCCTTGAGGCCGTCCGCAAGCGCCCGGGCATGTACATCGGTTCCACCGATTCCCGAGGCCTCATGCACTGCCTCTGGGAAATCATCGACAACTCAGTGGACGAAGCACTGGCCGGGTTCGGCCACGACATCAAGATCATCCTCCACGCGGACAACTCCGTGGAAATCCACGACGACGGCCGCGGCATCCCGATCGACAAGGAACCGAAGACCGGGCTCACCGGCGTTGAAGTGGTCTTCACCAAGCTTCACGCGGGCGGCAAGTTCGGCGGTGGCTCCTACACGGCCTCCGGCGGCCTGCATGGTGTCGGCGCTTCGGTGGTCAACGCCCTGTCCGCCCGCCTGGACGTGGAGGTGGACCGCGGGGGAAAGACCTACAAGATGTCCTTCCGCCGCGGCGAGCCCGGGCGCTTCCAGGACACCGGCTCCCGGACCGATCCTGCTGCACCCTTCACCCCATTCGTGGACGACTCCGTCCTCGACGTCGTGGGCAAGGCCAAGCGCGGCGTCACCGGTACCCGCATCCGCTATTGGGCCGACCGCCAAATCTTCACCCCGGACGCGAAGTTCTCCTATGAAGAACTCGCGGCCCGCGCCCGGCAGACCTCCTTCCTGGTCCCCGGCCTCAAGCTCACCGTCCGGGACGAGCGCAGGATCGCCGGCACGCCCGGCGAGGCCGGCCCGCACGAAGAGGTGTTCCACCACGACGGCGGCATCTCGGAGTTCGTCGACTTCCTGGCCGCCGATCCAGCCGTCACCGACGTGTGGCGGCTGCACGGCTCAGGGAAGTTCAAGGAGACCGTCCCCGTGCTGGACGAGCGCGGCCACAGCCAGCTGGCCGAAGTTGAACGGGACTGCGAGGTGGACGTGGCACTGCGCTGGGGCATTGGCTATGAGAGCACGGTCCGCAGTTTCGTCAACATCATCTCCACCCCCAAGGGCGGAACCCACCAGTCGGGTTTCGAGCAGGCCCTGGTGAAGACCTTCCGCAAAGCCGTGGAGACCAACGCCCGCAAGCTCAAGGCCGGCAACGACAAAATCGAAAAGGACGACATCTTCGCCGGCCTGACGGCGGTCCTGACCGTCCGTCTCGCGGAGCCGCAGTTCGAGGGCCAGACCAAGGAGATCCTGGGCACCTCCGCTGTGCGCGCCATCGTGGCCAGGGTGGTGGAGCGCGAAATCTCGGCAAAGCTCACCTCTTCCAACAAGAACGACAAGGCACAGTCCGCGCTGCTGCTTGAGAAGATCGTCAACGAGATGAAGTCACGCATCTCGGCCCGCGTGCACAAGGAAACGCAGCGGCGCAAGAACGCGCTGGAAACGTCGTCGATGCCCACCAAGCTGGCTGACTGCCGCACGGACGACGTCGACCGCTCCGAACTCTTCATCGTGGAAGGCGACTCGGCGCTGGGAACCGCCAAACTCGCCAGGTCCTCCGACTTCCAGGCGCTCCTGCCCATCCGCGGCAAGATTTTGAACGTCCAGAAAGCCTCGGTGGGGGACATGCTGTCCAACGCGGAGTGCGCTGCACTCATCCAGGTGGTGGGCGCCGGCTCGGGCCGCAGCTTCGACATCAGCGCCGCCCGCTACGGCAAAGTCATCCTCATGACCGACGCCGACGTGGACGGCGCGCACATCCGGACACTCCTGCTGACCCTCTTCTTCCGGTACATGCGGCCGATGATCGACGAAGGCCGGGTTTTTGCCGCGGTGCCTCCGCTGCACCGCGTGGAAGTGATCAACGCGGGCCAGAAGGCCAATGAGATGATCTACACCTACTCCGAGGCCGAGCTGCACGTGCTGCTGGCACGGCTGGCCAAGGAGGGCAAGCGGTACAAGGAGCCCATCCAGCGCTATAAGGGGCTGGGCGAGATGGACGCCGAACAGCTGGCCGAGACCACCATGGACCCGCGGCACCGCACGCTCCGCAAGGTGGGCATCGAAAACGCCAAGCAGGCGGAGGAGATTTTCGACCTGCTGATGGGCTCGGACGTGTCGCCGCGCAAGGACTTCATTATCGCCGGCGCCGCCAGCCTCGACCGGGAGCGCATCGACGCCTAAGGGCAGGACGTACGACGGCGGGAGGTTCAGCCCAGCAGGCCGGGAACCATCAGCAGGGCCGTGGGCAGCGCCAGCAAAAGGATGCAGCAGGCCAGGACCAGGTTGCGGACTGCGCCCGGGAGCTGCGGCTGCGGCGACAGCAGGCGGCTGACGCGGGAAGCCGTGGTGCGGGCCGAGTCGGAGCCGCCCATCCCGGCCTCAAGCCCGGACAGGGCGAGACCGGAGGCGGCCGGTTGGATCTCGGGGCTGCCGGCGGCCGGGGCTGACCCGCTGGCCACAATGGCGATCGCCTTGATGAGGGTGGCTTTGCTCTCGGTCTTGAGCGCGACGTCGTCCGCCAGCATTTCGATCAGCGAGTTGACGGATTCCTGGGCCAGCCGGGTGGTGGGAAGCCACGGCAGCGCCTGCCGCCACGCCGCGAAGGCCCACAGGAGCAGGTGGTGCCGCTGGCTGAGGTGGGCGTTCTCGTGGATCAGGACGGCGCGCAGTTCCGCCGGTTCAAGGGCCGCCATCAGGCCATCCGATAAGACCGTCACCGAGCGGGCTCCGCCGGGCAGGCAGTATGCGACGGGGGAGTCGTGGCTGATCACCAGGGTTGCGGCGTCCTGGCCTGACGGCGATGCCAGCAGGGCCAGCAGCTCGCGGTGGCGCCGCCGCTGGCGTTCAATCTTGTAATAGGTCAGCAGGAGGGTGAAGACAAGGTGCGCGGTGAGCAGCGCTGCTGCAGACAACGCGAAGATATGCCAGAACCCCAGGGCCGTGGTGGGGGCGTTGAACAGCACCATGCCCGCCAGCGCGCGGAGGCCGGCGATCAGGTTGTCCCCGATGGGTTCCAGGCCGTACACCAGCATGGCGCCGATCATGGACAGCCCGCCGGCGAGGGCGATGGCCTGCCACAGGAGCATGGCGGTAAACGGCGAGCGCGCGGGCCACTGGGCGCGCGAGAGGAGGATGGGCACTGGCCACGCCAGTATTATCGCCAGGACCGCCAGCAGGTATGAGGCCCAGAACATGGTTTGCTAGAGGTGGCCAAGCAGTTTGCGCAGCGTTTCGGCTTCACCTTCGGAGACCGATCCAATGAAGCGTGCCAGGACGGCTTCACGGTCCGGCGCTGACCCCAGGACTTCATGCATGAGCTCAGCCGTGTGTTCCTCGCGGCTGGACACGGCCTGGTAGCGGTGCGGCCGCATGCCGCGTTCGCGCTCCACGAGCCCCTTCTTTTCCAGCCGGGACAGCACCGTGAGGACGGTGGTGACGGCGAGTTCCTTGCCTTCGTGGCCGGCTGCTCCGCCCTGTCCTGCTGACGTCTGCGCGAGCCGGTCCCGCAAGGTGTTCGCGGTGGCCGCTTCCTGGCCCGCCCAGAGCAGGTCCATCACTGCCCGTTCCAGTTCACCAAGACTAGCCATTGCACTTTTCCTTTGTTTCCCCGCACCGTGCGCCTGGCGGCGTCGGTGACTTCACGCGATTTCAACTACGGAATCAAATTTACCCCGAATCCGCCGTACTTTCTACGTTGGGTAGAACATGGGGCGCGCCGCACCCCCTGCCGGCGTACTGCAAAGGAAAGGTCGGTTTACACCGTCACGGCAGTTGTTCTACACTTTGTAGAAGTTGAAGTTCTACGAAACGTAGAAAACTGCGTTGGCTAACAGTAGGGACTGCCTTGGACGCCTTGGAAATCGCACGCTGGCAATTCGGTATCACCACCGTTTACCACTTCATGATGGTGCCGCTGACCATCGGCCTTGGCCTGGTGGTGGCCCTCATCCAGACAGCCTGGCACCGCACGGGCAAGCCCGAGTACCTCCGTATGACCAAGTTTTGGGGAAAGCTGTTCCTCATCAACTTCATCATGGGCGTGGCCACCGGCATCGTGCAGGAATTCCAGTTCGGCATGGCCTGGAGCGAGTACAGCCGCTTCGTCGGTGATGTCTTCGGCGCTCCGCTCGCCCTTGAAGCCCTCCTGGCGTTCTTCGTGGAGTCCACCTTCCTGGGCCTGTGGATCTTCGGCTGGAAGCAGCTCAAGCCCGGCATCCACCTCGCCTGCCTGTGGGTGGCAGTCATCGGCTCGGTCTTCTCTGCGTACTTCATCATCGTGGCCAACAGCTGGATGCAGCACCCCGTGGGCGTGGAGATGGTGGACGGCAGGCCGGTCATGACGGACGCCTGGGCGGTCTTCACGAACAACACGGCGCTGGTTGCCGTGCCGCACACCCTGTTCGGTGCGCTGGCCGTGGCAGGCGGCTTCCTGCTGGGCATCGCCTGGTACCACCTCTGGCGCAGGCGCCGCGACGGCGTGGACACCCTGGGTGCCGACGGCAAGGTGGTCCCGGGCGAGTCCGCAACCATTCCCGGCCGTGACAAGGCAGACCACACCGTCTGGATCCGGTCCCTGCGGATCGGCGCGGTGGTGGCCATGATCTCCTTCGCCGGCACCGCCCTCACCGGCGATCTCCAGGGCAAGCTGATGTTCGAGCAGCAGCCCATGAAGATGGCAGCGGCGGAAGCAGCCTGCCATGACGGCACCGGCTTCTCCGTCCTCAGCATCGGCAACCTGGGATCGCAGAACTGCAATGACATCGTGGCCCTGATTGAAGTCCCCGGCATCCTCTCCTACCTGGCCAAGGGCGATTTCACCACCGAGGTCAAGGGCGTCAACACCCTGCTGCCCGAGTACCAGGAAAAGTACGGGACCAACCTGCCGGACAACCCCATCTACGGCGAACGCGCCGGCCAGGAAATCGACTACCTGCCCGTCATGGAGGTTACCTACTGGGGCTTCCGCATGATGATCGGTTTCGGCGGGCTTGCCGCCCTTGCCGCCCTCGTGGCGCTGTGGCTCACCCGGAGCGGCACCGTTCCCCGGTCGCCGTGGCTCATGCGCCTGGCCGTCCTGGGCATCATGGCCCCGTTCGGTGCCAACGCCGCCGGCTGGATCTTCACCGAGATGGGCCGCCAGCCGTTCGTGGTGGCACCCAACCCGGACCCCAACGGCATCGACCAGGTGTTCATGTTCACCGCCGCCGCCGTCTCCCCGGGGGTCTCGGCCGGGGAACTGCTGGCATCGCTCATCACCCTGACCGCGGTATACGCCGTCCTGCTGGTGGTGGAGGTGAAGCTGCTGGTGAAGTACATCCGCGGCGGTGTGGTCTCGGCGATGCCCGAACTCGCCCACGTCCCCGCGGACGAAAACGAGGACGCCACCCCCGGACCGGGAGGACAGGGCGGCGGAAAGCCCGCCGACGACGTCCTCGCCTTCGCCTACTGACCCGCGCACCGGAAGAGCAAGAGGAAACGAAGAATGGAACTGCTGCCAACCATCTGGTTCATCGCCATTGCGGTGCTGTGGACCGGGTACCTCTTCCTTGAGGGCTTCGACCTGGGCGTCGGAATGCTGATGAAGACCTTTGCCCGCAACAACACCGAACGCCGCGTGCTGCTGAACACCATCGGTCCCGTCTGGGACGGCAACGAAGTGTGGCTCCTCACGGCCGGCGGTGCCACGTTCGCTGCCTTCCCGCTTTGGTACGCCTCGTTGTTCTCCGCGCTCTATCTTCCCCTGCTGGTGGTCCTGGTCGCCCTGATCTTCCGTGCCGTGGCCTTCGAGTACCGCGGCAAGGTGGACACCGACCGCTGGCGCGCCCGCTGGGACTGGGCCATCGCCCTGGGATCGTTCTTCGCAGCCTTTGGCATTGGTGCTGCCCTTGCCCTCACCACCACCGGCCTGCCCCTGAATGCCAACGGCGACCGCGAGGGCGGGCCCCTGGCCTGGTTCAGCGGCTACGCAGTGCTGGGCGGGCTCGCCGTCGTGGGGTTCTCGCTGGTCCACGCCTTGGCCTTCCTGGCACTGAAGACCGACGGCGACATCCGGCACCGTGCCCGCCAATGGTTCGTCCGGCTGCTTCCGGTCCTGCTGCTGCCCATCGCCGCCTGGGCGCTCAGCATCCAGTTCATGGAGGGCAAGCCATGGACCTGGGCCGCGGTGGTGCTCGCCGTTGCCGCGGCAGCGGTTGCCTGGGCACAGGCCCGCACCGGCGCCGAAGGCAAAGCGTTCCTGGCGCTGGGCGCTTTCCTGGTGCTCGGCACGGTGTCCATCTTCGGAGCGGTCTACCCCGTGGTGCTGCCGTCCACCCTGGACGGGGCCTTTGACCTCACCATTTCAAACGCTTCCTCCTCGGACTACACTCTGGGCCTTATGAGCATCGTCGCCGCGTTCGGCCTGCCCCTGGTGATCGCCTACCAGGCGTGGACCTACTGGGTGTTCCGCCGCAGGGTGAGCGCCGCCTCCATACCGGAAGCCCACAGCTTCCTGCCCGCAGTCGCCGCCAAGGCGTTCACCACAAAGGGCTGACGTGCGGCCAACGTTCCCCTCCGGTCCGGCAACCCGTTCCGCCCTGTACTGGCTCGGCCTGATGGCGGCGCTCAAGGCGCTGTCGCTGGTCCTCATCGGCCAAGCCGTGGCCTCCGTTTTGGCGGGGCTGGCCGGCGGGGAGCCGGACTTGAGCGCAGGCATCCTGGCCGGACAGATCGTGCCGGGACTGGCCGGCGTCGTCCTCCGGTCGCTCGCCGTCTGGGGGCAGGCCGTCGCCGCCCGCCGGGCTGCCCTGGGCATCAAGGAGGAGCTGCGCTCGGGGCTCCTGGAACGCGCCCTGCGGAACGGCGCCAGGGGAACCGGCCCGGCCGACGGCGGCCTGGCGGTGCTGGCCACCCGGGGCCTGGACGCCCTGGACAGCTACTACACCCAGTTCCTGCCCGCCTTGGTGAACTGCGCCACCATCCCGCTGCTGCTGGGCGCACGGATCCTTTTCGCCGACTGGGTCAGCGCCGTGGTGATCGTCCTGACCGTGCCGCTGGTGCCGCTGTTCATGGTGCTGATCGGCCGGTACACCGAGGACAAGGTGCGCGAGGCACAGGCCTCGCTGGCCCGGCTGTCCGCGCACATGCTGGAACTCGCGAAGGGCCTGCCGGTGCTGGTGGGGCTGGGCCGCGCCACCGCCCAGCGCAAGGCACTGGAAGAGATTTCCGAGGAATACCGCTCCCGCACCATGGGCACCCTGCACACGGCGTTCATGTCCGCCCTGGCACTGGAGCTGATCGCCACCATTTCCGTCGCCGTGGTGGCCGTGTTCATCGGCGTGCGGCTGGTGCATGGCGACATGCCGCTCGAAGCCGGGCTCCTGGCGCTCATCCTCGCCCCGGACTGCTACCTTCCCCTGCGCGAGCTCGGCACCGCCCACCACGCCAGCGACGACGGCCGGGTGGCCCTTGCCGGGGTGACGGCGGTGACCGGCGCGCCCGAACCGCAGCCGCTCTCTGCCGTCCCCGCGGGCCGGCCGGGCGCCCCCATCGCTGTCACCGGACTCACGGTCACCTACAGCGGAAGGTCCCGGGCCGCCGTCGGCCCCCTCAGCTTTGACGCGCCGCAAAGCAGGATCACCGCCCTTGACGGACCCAGCGGAGCGGGAAAGAGCACCGTCCTGGGCGTCCTGGCCGGCACCATCGGGGACGGTGGCGGAACCACCATCACCGGCTCCGTTAAGGGCCTCGACCGCGGCGCAGTTGCCTGGGTGCCGCAGCACCCGGTGATGGTGGCGGAAACGGTCCTCGACGAAGTGGTGCTCTACCTCTCGGCGAATGCCCGCAACTCCCGCGGCCGTGCCCGCACGGAGGCCGCTGCCCGGTCCTGCCTTGTGACAGCCGCTGCCGGGCACCTGGCCGGCAAACACCCGGCCGAGCTGAGCCCCGGCGAGCTGCGGCGGGTGGCCCTCGCCCGGGGGCTCGCCAGGATCGAAGCCGGGGCAACCGTCCTGCTGCTTGATGAGCCCACCGCGCACCTGGACGATGTTTCGGCGATGCTGGTGGAAGACGCCATCCGCAGGCTGCGCGGCCAGGTCACGGTGATCCTGGTGGCGCACAGCGAACGCACCCGGAACCTCGCCGACCACCTGGTGCCGGTTTCGCCCGCTGACACGGGCGCCGGCCGCGACCCCGGCATGGACAGGCCTGTGCACGCCGCGGCCCTGCCGGTCCCTGCCGCTCCCGCCGCAGCAGCGCAAGCTGGCGGCGCCGTCCCCGGGACCACCGCTGCTGTTCCAGACACGGTCGCGGCCGCCGGCGGGGCTTCACAAGCCCGGACTGACCGCCCGGTCCGGCTCCTGCCGGCACTCCTGGCACCCGTGCAGGGCAAGTTCGCCGCCGCCGCCATCGTGGGCACCCTGGCGGCCGTCTTCGCCGTCGCCCTGTCCGGCCTGTCCGGCTGGCTCATCATCCGCGCCAGCGAACAGCCGCCCATCCTGTACCTGCTGACCGCCATTGTGGGGGTCCGCTTCTTTGGCATCGGACGCGCCGTGCTCCGGTATTGGGAACGGCTCCTGCTCCATGACGCCGTCTTCGCCGCCCTGACCCGGCTCCGCGGCCGGCTCTGGGAGTCGCTGAGCCGCCGCGCCCTTGCCCTCCGCCGCCTGCTCCAGGGCGGCAACGTGCTGGGAACGGTGATTGACGACGTCGACACCGTCCGCGACCTCCTGCCCCGCGTGGTCCTGCCGCCCGTCACCGCCGTGGCCGTGTCGGTGCTCGCCGTGGTCACCACGTGGCAGCTGGTGCCGCCCGCGCTGCCCGCCGCCGTCGGCGCCGGCATCGCAAGCCTGGTGCTGGCACCGGCCGCTGCGCTCTGGGGCGACCGGAAATCCGCTACCGCGGAGCAGGTGCTGCGTTCGGGCGTCCTGCGCCAGGTCTCGGCAGCGCTTGACGCGCGCGCCGAACTCCATGCCAATGGTGTGGCGCCCCTGGTCCTTGGCAGGCTGCAGGCCAGGGACCGAAGTGCCACCCGGGCCTCCCAGCGCTCTGCCTGGGCGGACGGGCTGGGCCACGCCATCACCACCGCCTGCTGCGGCGCCGCGGCGCTCGCCGCCGCCTGGCTGGCAGCCCCGGCAGTGCTGGACAGCCGGATTGCCCCGGCCACCGCAGCAGTGGTGGTCCTGCTGCTCCTCGCGCTCGTGGAACCCTACGCAGCCATGACGACGGCGGTGCGCCAGTATCCGGCGCTGCGGACAGTCCTCCGGAGGGTAGGGGGGTCCGGCGCACTGGACGCGGCCGGCACCGCCGGAGACAATGCCGACGGGCTGCAGCCGGTACCCGCGCGCAGCGGCAACCGGCCCGGCGTCGTACTGGAAAACCTGGCGGCGGCCTGGCCCGGCGGCGCACCGGTGTTCACCGGCCTGGACGCCGTGGCGGAGCCGGGGCGCTGGCTGGCCGTCACGGGGCCGTCCGGTTCGGGCAAGTCGACGCTGCTCTCGGTCCTGCTCGGTTTCCTGCCCGCCGCCGCCGGACAGGCGCGTGTCACCGGGCAGGCGGCGTGGTGCCCCCAGGAGGCGCACCTTTTCGACTCGACCATCCGCGGCAACCTTTTGCTGGGCAGCCCCGCCGGAAGCGGTGACGGCCCCAGTTCCGGAACCCGCGGCGACGCGGACATGGAAGCCGTCGTCGCTGCCGTGGGGCTCACCGGCCTGATGGAGCGGCTGCCCGACGGCCTGGACACGAGGATCGGCCCCGGCGGAGCCTTCCTGAGCGGTGGGGAGCGCCAACGCCTGGCCGTCGCGCGCACGCTGATGACGGGGGCGGAGGTCATCCTGCTGGACGAGCCCACAGCGCATCTGGACGCAGAATCAGCCCGGGCCATGCTGGCCGACCTGCGGACCGGGCTGAGCCACCGTACCGTGGTGCTGGTGACGCACAACCCGGCGGACATTGATCCGGAGGATGCCCGGCTGGTCCTGGCCGGCGCGGAATCGAACGATGAGATGGCCGGGAAAGGCCTGGTGGCCTCCCGGGCGGGGACAACCGTACGGGACGCTTAGCCGTCCACGTCATGGAGGTGGTGGACCACGTCGTGCAGGAAGTACTGGGCGAGCGTCAGGACAGTGAACCTGGAGCCGTTGCTGCGCAGCCCCGTGCGTTCCCACTCCGCCTCGCGGACGCCGGCGAAGGACTCCGCCACCTGCTTCCCCTCAGCCGTGAGCTCGGCGCTGACAACCGCGGGGTCGGCGCTGCCGTAGTCCTTGTCGATGGCCGTCTGGTCCTGGTCCCAGTTCTCGAACCGCGCGTCGTCTGAATCCAGCATCAGGTTGAGCCGCTGGTCGAAGAGGCTGAAGACATCGCGCACATGGCAGGCATACTCCAGCGCTGACCACGTCCGGTCGTCCGGGCGTTCCGCCACATCCGGCCGGCGGAGCACAGCCCGCCACCGGGGAAGCATGTTCTCGATGCTCCCCGGGACGGTGGACGGGGTGACGGTGGAGGCGTCGAACGAGCATTCCGGGCAGGGACGGGACAGGACCCAGGTCCAGTCCTTCTCATCAGGAACGATAGGCATGCAAGCAGTCTAAGCGGGATCCGGCCAGGCCATCGCGGGACCCACCGCCTCCACCGGCTGGGACAGCGGGACGCCGGACCCGTCACGCCGGCCGTGCTCCTGCGGCAGGGACCGTGCAACGCCGGCGGCCGAGGATGCCTTGGCCGGGCCATGCCCCGCCCAGGCCAGCAGCAGCGTGTCCTCGCCGCGCAGGAACCGGTGCGCCCGGACTCCTGCGGTGGCGCGTCCCTTGGCGGGGTACTCCGAGAAGGCGGTCACTTTTGCCGTACCCGGGGCGGTGCCGGGAAGGGCGCTGGTGGTGCCGGCGATGGTGACCACGACGGCGGCCTCGTCCTTGGGCTGGACGGCACCGAAGAACAGCACGCGGTCGTCTGCGGCGAGTTTGATGCCGGCCATGCCGCCCGCGGTGCGGCCCTGCGGCCGTACGACGGCTGCCCCGAACTTGAGCAGCTGCGCCTGACTGGTGAGGAACACCAGCTCCGCGTCATCCGCTCCTGCCGGCGCAACGCCCACGACGTAATCCTTGTCCTTCAGGGCGATGACTTCCCAGTCTTCGCGGTTCAGGGGATAGTCCGGCTGGACGCGCTTCACCACGCCCTGGGCGGTGCCGATGGCCAGCACCTCATCCAGCGGCGCGAACGCCACCAGCGTCTCGCCCTTCAGCAGGGTGATGAATTCCCGGGCCGGGACTCCGCCTGCGAGGTTGGGCAGCCCCGACATCGGCGGGAGGACCGGCATGTCCATGACCTGGAGGCGGAGCATGCGGCCCTGGGAGGTGACCGCGGCGATCTCCCCGCGCGCCGACGTCTTCACCACGGAGGTGAACACGTCGTGCTTGCTGCGGGGGCCGGCCTCGGCCAGCGGCTCCTGGTTGCTGGTGCGGGCCACTTGGCCGGACGCCGTCAGGATCGCCCAGCAGGGGTCATCCGCGATTTCCAGGGCCAGCGGCACGGCTTTGCCCTTCTTGCCCGTCACGGCGGCCATGTCCGCAGCAACGGTGGGGGAGACCGCTTCGGATTCCAGGAGCACTGTCCGGCGCGGGGTGCCGTGCTGCTCCGCGATCTCGCCGAGCTCGTCCGAGACCAGGGTGCGGAGCCGTTCCTCCGAACCCAGGATGGCTTCCAGTTCCGCGATCTCGCGGCGCAGCTCGTCCTGCTCCTTCTCCAGCTCGATGCGGGAGTACTTGGTGAGCTGCCGCAGCCGGAGCTCCAGGATGTAGTTGGCCTGGATCTCCGTGAGGTCGTAGATGGACATCAGGCGGGCACGGGCAGCGGCGGCCTCGTCCGAGGACCGGATGATCTGGATGACCTCGTCGATGTCCACGATGGCAATGAGGAGGCCCTCCACCAGGTGCAGGCGGTCCTTCTTCTTGCCCAGCCGGAAGACGGTGCGGCGGCGCACCACGTCGATCCGGTGGTTGACGTAGACGGTCAGGAGCTGCACCAGGCCCAGCGTCTGGGGCTGGCCGTCCACCAGCGTGACGTTGTTGATGCCGAAGGAGTCCTCCATAGGCGAGTAGCGGTACAGCTGCTGGAGCACGGCGTTGGGGTTGAAGCCGTTCTTGAGCTCAATCACCAGGCGCAGGCCGTGCTTGCGGTCCGTCAGGTCAACGATGTCGCTGATGCCGGTCAGTTTCTTGGCGTTGACGGCGTCCTTGATCTTTTCGATCACCTTCTCCGGGCCCACCATGTACGGCAGCTCGGTGACCACCAGGCCGGTGCGGCGGGCGGTCAGCTGCTCCACCTCCACCTTGGCCCGGGTCTTGAAGGAGCCCCGGCCGGTGGCGTACGCGTCACGGATCCCGTCCAGGCCCACGATCCGCCCGCCGCTGGGCAGGTCAGGGCCCGGCACGAAGCGCATGATGTCATCCAGCGTGGCGTCGGGGTTGGCGATCAGGTGCCGCGCGGCGGAGATCACCTCCACCAGGTTGTGCGGGGCCATGTTGGTGGCCATGCCGACGGCGATGCCGGTGGCGCCGTTGACCAGGAGGTTGGGGAACGCGGCGGGCAGGACATCCGGCTGGGTCAGCTGGTTGTCGTAGTTGGGGACGAAGTCCACCACGTCTTCGTCGAGGTGGTCGGTGAGCGTGAGGGCAGCGGCAGCCAGCCTGGCCTCCGTGTACCGCGGTGCCGCGGGGCCGTCGTCGAGCGAGCCGAAGTTGCCGTGGCCGTCGATCAGCGGCAGGCGCAGCGAGAAGTCCTGCGCCATGCGCACCATGGCGTCGTAGATGGCGGTGTCGCCGTGCGGGTGCAGCTTGCCCATGACTTCGCCCACCACGCGCGCGCTTTTGACGTGGCCGCGGTCCGGGCGCAGGCCCATGTCGCTCATCATGTAGAGGATCCGGCGCTGCACCGGCTTCAGCCCGTCGCGGGCATCCGGAAGCGCCCGCGAGTAAATCACGGAATAGGCGTACTCCAGGAAGGAGCCCTCCATTTCGGAGGTGACATCGATATCCACGATGTTCTCCGTGTAGGGGGTGTTGTCCACGGGAGGGGCTGAACTTTGGCGGCGGGCCATGGGGCGGGTAAATCCTTCTGGGGGTTACTGTGCAGCGTTCGGGGGTGCTGCGGAAGTTTTTGGCTAGGCTAAGCCTATGGTGGATCAGCCCGGGGACGGCGAATATCCGGAACATTGGGAAGCCGATGTCGTCTTGCGTGACGGCGGGACCGCGCATTTGCGCCCCATCCATCCCTCGGACGCCGACGCGGTCCAGACCTTCCACATGGGCCAGTCGCAGGATTCAATTTACATGCGGTTCTTCGCCTTCAAGGCCAGGCTGTCCAGCAAGGAGCTCAAACGCTTCACGGAGGTGGACTACAAGGACCGGGTGGCCTTCGTCATCACCAGCCGGGACGAGATCATCGGGATCGGCCGCTACGACCGGCTGGATGACCCCGCCGAGGCGGAGGTGGCGTTCAACATCGCCGACGCCCACCAGGGGAGGGGACTGGGCTCCATCCTGCTCGAACACCTGGCCGCTGCGGCGCATGAAAACGGGATCCGCCGGTTCAGCGCGGAGGTGCTGCCGGAGAACCGCAAGATGCTGATGGTGTTTTCCGACGCCGGCTATGACGTGAAGCGCCACTTCGACGACGGCGTCGTCAGCCTCGAGTTCAACATCGACCCCACCGAGAAATCCCGGGCCGTGATGGAATCCCGCGAGCACCGTGCGGAGGCGAGGAGCGTCCGCGACCTGCTGACGCCGTCGTCCGTTGCCGTCATCGGGGCCAGCCGCAAGTGGGGGACGGTCGGCTACCAACTCCTCGAACACATCATCGAAGGCGGGTTCCCCGGCCCGGTCTACGCGATCAACCCCGAGGCGCTGGAACTGGCCGGCATGATGTCTTATGGCAGCCTGTCCGAAGTACCGGACCCGGTGCAGCTGGCCGTGATCGCCGTTCCCTACGAGGAAGTTCCGCGTGTGGTGGCGGAATGCGCGGCGGCGGGCGTGAAGGGCCTGGTGGTGGCCTCGGCAGGCTTCGCGGACGACGGCGAACGCGGCCTCCTGCGCCAACGGGACCTGGTGCGGCAGGCCAGGGCGAACGGGATGCGCGTCATCGGCCCTGCCTCGCTGGGCATCGTGAACACGCACCCGGACGTCTCGCTCAACGCTTCAA
Organism: Arthrobacter sp. 210 2; assembly: GCF_059093025.1. NCBI lineage: Bacteria > Bacillati > Actinomycetota > Actinomycetes > Micrococcales > Micrococcaceae > Arthrobacter > Arthrobacter sp. 210 2. Next base: position 105,125 of record NZ_JBNHIE010000008.1, on the reverse strand, counting down.
TGGCCCCCACCCTGCCCCTGCGCGGAGGCCTGGGCCTGTTCAGCCAGTCCGCAGCGATCGGCGTCTCGCTGTACGCCGCTTCCAGCCGGCGTCGGCTGGGCCTGTCCACGTTCCTCTCGGCGGGAAACCGCGCGGACGTCTCCGGCAACGACATGATGCAGTACTGGGAGGACGACGCCGACACCGCCGCCGTGGGCCTGTACCTGGAATCGATCGGCAACCCCCGCAAGTTCTCCCGCCTGGCCCGCCGGCTGGCACGCACCAAGCCGGTGATCGTGGCCAAGTCCGACACGATGGGCCTCCGCCTGCCCCCGGGCCATGCAGTCCGCACCACCCAGGCTCCGGCAGGGGCGCTGGACGCCATGCTGCGCCAGTCCGGCGTGATCCGGGTAGAGACCGTTGAGCAGCTGGTGGACGTGGCGCAGATTGTTTCCGGCCAGCCGCTTCCGGCCGGGCCCGGCCTGGCGATCTTCAGCAACTCCCAGGCGCTGGGCAAGGTGGTGGCCGACAGCGCCGCCGACCACGGGCTCAGTGTCACAGAGCTGGTGACGGGCGTGGACCTCGACGCCGGCCGCTCGGTCGCCCTGCCGGCCCTGCGCAGCGCAGTCCTCAAGACCCTGGAATCGGACACCGTGCACGCGGCCGTCGCCGCACTGCTCCCGGCCCGCGGCCTCACCGTGGACAGCATCGCCGAGGTCCTCGCCGAATGCTCCGCGGTGGCCGGAAAGCCGGTGGTGGCGGCGTTCACCGGAATCCTGGACTCCTCGGTCTACGTGGAAGGCATGGTGGGAAGCCTGGAACAGACCGTCCCCTGCTTCTCCAACCCCGGCGCCGCAGTGGCAGCGCTCGCGGCCGTGGTCAGGTATTCGGAGTGGGCATCGCGCGACCAGGGACATTTCGTGGAGCCCGACGGCTGCGACCCGCGGCGCGCTCAGGCCGAGCTCGGGGTCCTGCTCCGGGACGTCAGGGGGGAACAGCTCAAACAGCTTGACCCGGCGGCGGCCGCGTCCCTGCTGGGCCACTACGGCATCACAGTCCTCCCGTCGGTGGGCTTCGACACGCCGGACCAGGCCGTTGAGGCGGCCGAATCCCTGGGCTGGCCGGTCGCGCTGAAGACCACCGATCCCGCCCTCCGGCACCGGCTTGACCTGGGCGGCGTCCGCCTGGATATCCAGGACCCGGAGTCCCTGCGCCAAAACGTCCTGCAGATGCGCCGGGCGCTCGCCGCCTACGGCGACCCGTCCCTGGAAGTACAGACCATGGCGCCCGTGGGCCAGGCCTGCACGTTCCGGGCCATCGAGGACCCGCTGCTGGGCCCCGTGATTTCGTTCGGGCTGGCCGGGGACGCCACCAGCCTGCTGGATGACTGGTCCCACCGGGTGCCGCCGTTGTCCGCCGCGGACGTGCACGACTTCATCCGCGCGCCGCGGGCTGCCCGGAAACTGTTCGCCTACCAAGGACTGCCGGCCGTTGATGTGCAGGCACTCGAGGACCTTGCCGGCAGGCTCGCCTGGATGAAGGACAACCACCCGGAGATCGCCCTCGTGGAATTCAACCCGGTGCTGTGCGGAACGGCAGGGGCCACCATCCTGGCCGCGGACGTCCGGATCGGTAACGCCGCCCAGCGGACGGACAGCGCCCGGCGGGCCATGCTGGGCTGAGGCGGTTAGCAAAGTGGCGGGGCCATCTGTGAAAATAGGGTAATGAGCTCACAGCCTCCCGCGTCGGCCCCCGAAACGCCCGGCAATGACAACCAGGCCGTCCGCCACCACAGCTCACACAGCCACAGTTCCCAGGGCCAGAGCCTCGATGGCGCCCTGCAGAAGGCAGGTTTCTACCCCCGCCTCGTGGCCGACGTCGTGGACGATGCCCTGGACGGCCGCGACTGCGTCGCCCACCTGGTGCACCTGGAAACCCACTTTGACCGCGCCGAAGTCCGCCGCCACATCACGGTCCTGGTGCTGACCGCGGACATGCTGGTGATCACGCACGTTGACGACCAGCAGCTGGACGAGGCCGGCGAACAGATCGTCGCGCAGATCTCCACCGAATCCGTGCCTGTCTCCCAGATCCGTTCGGTGGTGCTCAGCTATATGTATGCCCAGCCGCAGGACTACAAGCCCTCCGATCCGGTCCGCGAACTGACGCTGTCCATCGCCTGGTCCGGCGGGCAGCGGCTGGATATGGGTCCCGCCAGCTGCGGTGACCCGCAGTGCGAAGCGGACCACGGCTACACCGGCACCATCGCCCAGGAGGACATCGTCCTGCGCATCAGCGCGGAAGCGGACGGCCTGCAGGCGGTCCAGGACGCCAAGCTCTTTGCCCGCGCGCTCCGCGCGGTGAACACGGGCTCCAGCAGCCCGGTTCCGCACGTGCAGTCACTGCCGCCAAGGCCCCGCGCCGGTGTATTCGGTACGCGCCTGAGCCGCGGCCACCAGCAGCGCTGAGATGCCGGAAGAACGCCACCCCGCCCCCAACGTCCCCTCCGCCCCGGCCGGCCAGGCTTCCGGCCTCCCACCGGCACCGGCCTACGGCCGGCGGTCTGTCGCCGACGTGCTCACCAGCGCGGCGGCAAGCCTCGGTATTGACAGTTTCGCCAACACGCTGGGCCTGCCCGCCGCCTCACGGGTGTGCGTGGTCCTGGCCGATGGCCTTGGCCGGAACCTGCTGAAGCAAAAAACCGCACACACCCCGTTCCTGCGGTCGGTCATCCAGGCCGGCCAGGGCGACATTCCGGTCTGGCTCGACTCGGCGTTCCCTTCCACCACCGCAGCCGCACTGGCAAGCTTTGGGACGGGCCTGCCTCCCGGGCAGCACGGCATGGTGGGCTACGACGTGCTCGACCCGGAGCAGGACAAGGTGGTCAACCTGCTGGGGAACTGGGATCCGGGCGTTGACCCGGAGCAGTGGCAGCCTTTCCCCACCGTGCTGGAGCGCGCTGCCGGGCAGGTGGACGTCACCACCATCAGCCTGCCCCAGTTCGGCGACTCGCCCATGACCCGGGCCGCCCTCCGCGGCGGCCGGTTCCTGCCTGCCACCACGGCCCACGCCCGGACGGCTGCCGCCGCCGAAGCCATGGCCGGTTCCGGCCCGTCGCTCATGTATTTCTACCTGAACGACCTGGACAAGGCCGGACACCGCTACGGCTGCCAGTCGGAGCAATGGGAGCACCAGCTTGAGGAGCTCGATGCCACCATGAAGCGGCTTCACGCCTCCCTTCCGGCCGGCACCAGCATCCTTCTCACGGCCGACCACGGCATGCTGGACGTGCCCGAGCAGCACCGGATCGACTTCTCCGCCGACCCCGCCCTGGTGGATGGCGTCCGGCACACTGCCGGCGAGCCCAGGATGGTGCACCTGTACCTTGAGGAGGGCGGCGACCGGGACCGCCCGCTCGCCGCCTGGCGCGCACGGTTCGGCGGACGGGTCTGGGTTTTCACGCGGGAAGAAGCGCTGGCCGCCGGCCTGTTCGGCGACGTCCGTCCCGCCGTCGAAGGCAGGATCGGTGACATCATGATCGCGGCGCGGGACAGCCTTGCCCTGTACGACACCCGGCGCAGCCGCCCCACCGCCATGGAGGTGGTGGGCCAGCACGGCTCGCTGACGAAAGCCGAGCGGGAGGTCCCGCTGCTGTTTTTCCAGGCCGGCGGCAAGGGCCCACGCCGTGGCTGAACTCGTGTTTTTCTCCGGCACCATGGACTGCGGCAAATCGACGCTCGCACTGCAGATGGACCACAACCACCGGGCGCGGGGACGGGGCGGGGTACGGTTCAGCCGGAACGACCGCGCCGGTGAATCCCGGATCTCCAGCCGGCTCGGCCTGGAAAAGGACGCCGTGGAAGTGGGCGACGGTACTGACTTCTGGGAGGAAGTCATGCGGCGGCGCACCCAGGGACAGCGCGTGGACTACCTGATCTGTGACGAAGCCCAGTTCTACTCGCCCGAGCAGGTGGAACAGCTCGCCAAAGTGGTTGACGAGATTGACGTGGACGTTTTCGCCTTCGGCATCACCGCTGATTTCCGCACCCGGCTGTTTCCGGGATCGCAGCGGCTCATCGAATTGGCGGACCGGGTGCAGGTGCTGCAGGTGGAGGCACTGTGCTGGTGCGGCCGCCGTGCCACGCACAACGCCAGGACGGTCGACGGCGTGATGGTCACCGAAGGCGCGCAGGTGGTGGTGGGCGACGTGGACATGGCACTGGAAACGACGGCTTCCGCCGGTGCCGGCAGTACTCCGGTAGTGGGCTATGAGACGCTGTGCCGCCGCCACTACATGAGGCGCGTCACCGCCCATGGTGCCAATCTCATGGCTGAGCAGGACCAGTTGCTGCCCTTCGAGGTGGACGCCTGCCTGTGGCGCGGCGCGGGCGGACCCGGCACGGGACAAGGCGCCCCATAGCTCTTAGCGGCTGCCACAGTAACTGACGGGCAGCTGGTGGGCGATGGAACTTCGGTGGCTGTTGGACCGTGCTAGTCGCCGCGGGTGCCGAAGACGATCTCATCCCAGGACGGCACACTGGAACGCTTGGGCCGGGACGGCTGGCGTTCCGGGGCGTCCGTCTCGGGCAACTGGCCTGTTGCAGGAGAGCCCTCGTCGTGGCGTGATGCCCTGCGCCGGACATTTCCACCCAGCAGTTCGTCGAGTCCGGCACCGGAAGACGGGGATGTGCCCGTTCCTGCGCCAGTACCGAGTGCAGGCCCGCCATCTCCCTCAGCGGATGGCGTGGCCACGGACGGACGCGTGGGGGACGCAACGATGGTGATTTCGCGCGTCTCGGTGCTGACGCCGTCGTGCAGCCGCAAGGCCTCTTCGGTGGGATCATGATGCGGCGGAATGAGGCTGAGCCTGGACAGCATCGAGGGGCGGGTGTCGCGCCGGCGGATGAAGGAATCGCCCTTGGCGGCGGGAGCGTCGTCGTTCTTTTCCTGCGGCTCCGCGTCCTGCTCTTCCGGTTCCGGAATGACTTCCGAGGGCCGCGGATGGGCGGCCGGCACGCCGTGCGTCAGCAGCATTGCGAGGGCGTCGTCGGAGTCCTCGTCCACGCCCAGCCGCTGTCCGCGGCGTGACCGGAGCATGTCCAGCAGGCCGTCCGACTCCTTGCCGGGAGACTGGACAGGCGCGGTGTGGCTGGCGGGGCCAGTGCGTGCGGTGTCCGCATCGGTCTCAAAGTCGAAGGGGCGGTCTGACACGGCCGAGAGGCGCCGGGCGGGGACGGGGCCGTCGAGAGGTTCAAGTTCACTGAGCTGCTGCGCCCAGCGGTTGGCATTGTGCAGGGACCTGCGCGCGGGGCTGAAAGTCCACAGTGCCGGCGGCTCCTCGCCGATGCCCGCCGTGCCGTCGGTTTTCGGCTCAAAACTGGCCGAAACTGTCCAGGTACCGTCCTGCCGGCGCCAGGAATCCCACTCAACTGTTGAGGGATCGATGCCATGGGCGGACAGCCGATGGGCCACCATCTCGGCGAGGGTTGCCGGGTTGTCACCGAAGGCTGAGCGGTAGGCGTCGTGGCCGGGGGAGGGCGTGGCAACCTCCACCTTGCGTGCCTGCTGCGCCACGTACTCCCGTTCCGCCAGGACAGGGCCCTCGTAGCGTTCAACCTTAGCGAGCGGCAGGCCGGACAGTTCAGCAACATCGGCTGCCGTGGCACCGGCACGGATCCGTGCCTGGATATCCCGAGGGGACATGGGAATGGCAGGCCGCTCGGCCGACCGCTTTCCCGTTGTCCGGCTCGCCGTCCTCAGCGCTTCGTCGATCGGCAGCTGGAACATCTCGCCGCCGGCACTGCTCAACAGGAGGTGCGTCCCGTCGTCGTGCACGCCTACAAGCCGTAGATCCTGCATACAAATCCTCCACCCTGGCATTACTATCAACCGAAACTCTGCCACCCGCTGCACCTGTTTTGGCTCAAGGGGCAGGGCGCGCCGCGATTTTCCGCAGGATCCGGGTACGTCCGGGGGAGGTAGGGGCAGGTAACGGGGCGGCAAGTCCCGCTGCAGGGGTTGCGAAGGGCCAGGCCCGAAGCCGGGGCCGGGTGCTACCTGCGGGTCAGGGCTGCCGTGAGTTGGTCAGGATTCCTGGTGGAGGCCAGCCAGTACGGTGTCCGGTCCGCCGGGTCGGTGATGTCCACCTTCACGACCGGATCGATCCAGCCCCGGATGCAGAGGTATGCCAGACCGTTGAGCCGCGTCCCGCGTTCCGCCGTTGCTTCCTCGCCGCGGAACTGCTGGACCGCTCCCACGAACTTGCGCTCGATGGTTGCCCGCCCCACGGTCAGGGCGTCATCGGTCACCACGATGCTGGGGGTGGACAGAACCAGGAGGACGGCAATGATGGCAAAAAGCACCGCTGCGGCGGTGTAGCCGGCGGCCGCGCTGATGGGGGCGAACACCAGGATCCCGGCCCCGGAGACGCCGGCCGCGATGATCCACATCCAGGCATTGGGCCAGAGCTTCTCTTTGTAGATCACCGGCGCTCCCGTGGACGGCTGGTGGGGAACGGGCGCAGGGGAGCTTGATTCGGGCATGCGCCAAGCTTTCCACCTTTGCCTGGCTATTTCATCTTGGCGCCCGGCCGCGCAGGACGTCCTGGCAGCGTCCCAGGAGCACGTCCTGGAGATAGAGGGCCCGCCCTAGGACGGATACGGGCGCGCGGGTTAGAGTGAGTGACTGTGACTGACCAACCCGCCACACTTGACACTGTTTCCGGCGACGCGCCCGCAGGCCTGGCCGCCGGCGCTCCGGCTCCCACCCTCGAAGTCCAGCTGAAGATGCTGGACCCCGGCCTCGAAGCGCCCTCCTACGCGCACCCGGGCGACGCCGGCGCCGACCTCCGTGCCAGGGAAGACGTTGTCCTGCAGCCGGGGGAGCGCAGGCTTGTCCCCACCGGGGTGGCCATTGCGCTTCCACACGGCTTCGTGGCCCTGATCCACCCCCGGTCCGGCCTGGCCACCAAGCACGGCCTCACCATCGTGAACGCCCCCGGAACAGTGGATGCGGGCTACCGCGGTGAAATTTCCGTCACGCTGCTGAACACCGATGCCAGCCAGGCCATAGAACTCCGGCGCGGCGATAGAATTGCGCAGATGGTCATCCAGCGCGTCGAGCATGCGCAGTTCATCCCCGTCAATGAATTGAGCGACTCCGTGCGCGGCACGGGAGGTTTCGGGTCAACCGGCGGCTTCAACCTGCCCTGAGCCTGATTCATTGCCCCGGCAGCTGGCCGGCCGGGGACAGCACAGAACGACGGCGGGGCCGCCTTGGGCCGGACCGGAACTTTCATAATTAAAGGAGACACCCCTCATGGTCTTTGGGCTCGGCAGGAAAGCCAAGAAGGAACAGGCAGCCGAACCGGACGAGCCGCTGACGGCCGCGGACGCCGCAGAGGCCGTTGCGGACGGCATCGGACGCCGCACCAGCGGGCCGTTCGATGAATCCGAGATCAGCAGCCGCGACGGCTACGTTGACCTTGGCGCGCTCCTGATCACCCCCAGCGAGGGCCTCCAGCTGCGCCTCGAGGTGGAGGAAGCCACCCAGCGCGTTGTCGCGGTCACCCTGGACCTCAACGGGTCCAGCCTCCAGCTGCAGGCGTTCGCCGCCCCGAAGACGGAGGAGCTGTGGGACGAGATCCGCGGCCAGATCGGGCAATCCGTGGGCGCCCAGGGCGGCCAGGTCGAGGAAATCGAGGGCACGTTCGGAACCGAACTCGTGGCCAAGCTTCCCGCAGGCCTCCCCGACGGCAGCCAGGGCTACCGTGTGGCCCGCTTCATCGGCGTCGACGGTCCCCGCTGGTTCCTCCGCGGTGTCCTCGGCGGTGCAGCGGCCCTGGAACGCCAGGCAGCAGAACCGCTCGAAACCCTGTTCCGGCAGGTGGTGGTGATCCGCGGCGACAGCCCCATGCCGCCCCGTGACCTGCTCCAGCTGCGGCTGCCCAAGGACGCAACCACCACGCCGCCGCCGGCTGCCCCCAACCTGCAGGAACCAGAGCGTGGGCCCGAAACCACAGCAATTGGCTGATCCTGTGCCAGGGGGAACATCACGCGGCGACGCCGCGATTACCCCCCTCAGTCAACTGCCGCCCAAGGGCCGCGTGCTCTGCCAGGGACGCATCGAATCCATCACCTACGTCCCGGCCGACCGGACGGCCGCCTTCAGCGCCATCGTTTCCGACGCCGAACCCGAACGGGCGGGAGTTGCGCAGGGCCGGCGTGCCAGGCTCCGCGTGGTGTGGCTCGGACGCAGGCGCGTGCCGGGGATTGAAGCGGGAACCGAACTCCGGCTTGAAGGCATGCTGTCCCGCAGTGAGGGCATGCCCACCATGTTCAACCCCCGCTACGAAATACTGTCCCACCAGGAGAACGAATGACCGCGCCCCAGCCCGACCCGTCCCAGTCCGAGGGCAGCGGCCAGGAAAGGGATCCGCGGACGCCCCAGGAGCCCTCGCCCGTTGCCGGCCTCGCCGCCGACTACGCTGCCAAGGCCGGCCTGCACCGTACCCACGACGGCCGGGTCGATGTCCTGCGCAGCGCCGGTGGAGTCCAGGGCATCGCCGAAAGCATCATGCCGGGCCTGGTCTTCCTGGTGACCTTCACCATCACCCAGGAACTTACGCTGTCCCTCATTGCCGCGCTGGCCGCGGCAGCGGTGTTTACGGTCGTACGGCTGATCCAGCGGCGGCCCCTCACCCAGGCACTTGCCGGTGTTGTCGGCGTCGGAATTTCCGCCTGGCTGGCCAACACCACCGGGAAGGCCGAGGACTTCTACCTCCTCGGCTTCTTCACCAACGCGGGCTACATCCTTGCGATGGCGGTCTCGGTCTTCATCAAGTGGCCCGTGGCCGGCCTGCTCTTTGGCTTCATCCGCAACGAAGGCCTTGACTGGCGCAAGGAACCGGACCGGCTCAGGGCCTACCAGCTGGGGACGTGGATCATCGTGGCTGTCCTGGCACTGCGGCTCATCGTCCAGGTTCCGCTGTACCTGATGGGCCAGGACGGCCTTGCCGCACTCGCCACCACCCGGCTCCTGATGGGCGCTCCGCTGTACATCCTGGGCGTCTGGATCGCCTGGCTGGTCACCCGGCCGGCGCCGGCCGACGACCTTGCAGGCGAGGGGCCGGCAGCGAAAGCCTGACGCCCCTTAGCCGTCGAAGCCGTCGTCCTCGGGCACCTGCTGCTCCGCGGGCGCGGCAACTGCCGGCTCTTCGCCTGCTGGACGCGCGGCACCGGCCGTTTCCGCGGCATCGGCGGAAAGCAGGGCGCGCAGATCGTCCTCCGCCGCGATGGTGGTGACGAAAAACAGCTCGTCGCCCCCGTCGATGACGTCATCACGGCTGGGAGTGATGGGGGCGTGGTCCCGCAGGATCGCCACCAGGGTGGAATCCTCCGGCCAGCGGATCTCTCCCACGGTCTGGCCAATCACGTGCGAATCATGGGGGACGGTAAATTCGACCAGCGCGGAAACGCCGGTCTGGAGGGTGAGGAGCCGGACCAGGTCGCCGATCTCCACGGCTTCCTCCACCAGCGCGGTCATCAGCTGCGGCGTATTCACGGCAACGTCCACGCCCCAGGAATCGTTGAACATCCAGTCGTTCTTGGGGTTGTTCACGCGGCCCACCGTGCGGCCGACGCCAAACTCGGTCTTCGCCAGCAAGGACACCACCAGGTTGACCTTGTCGTCGCCGGTGGCGGACACCACCACATCCGCTTCCTCCACCTTCGCGCCCTGGAGCGTACTCAACTCGCAGGCATCGCCCACCAGCCAGTGCGCGCCCCGAAGCCCGCTGCGCCCGATTACTTCCGGCTTGAGGTCGATCAGCAGGATCTCATGCTTGTGCGCCAGCAGTTCCCTGGCGATGGACGATCCGACGCTGCCTGCGCCGACGATAACGACTTTCACTGCATCTCCTTGGCGGGGGCTTTGGCCAGGATCTGGGCGACCTGCGAGCTGCGGTCAACCTGCAGCATGGCGTGCACGGTGTCGCCGTCCTGGTAGGCGGTTCCGGCGTCAGGCAGCAGTCCTTCACCGAAGCGGGTGAGGTAGGCCACGCGGACATCGGCCGCCTTCTCGATGCTGGTGATCCGGTGGCCGATCCAGCCGGCGTCGAGGTCAAGTTCGGCCAGGACCAGGCGTCCCGATGGTTCACGGAAGTCACCTGCGAGGTGCTGCTCGGGAAGGATGCGGCGCAGCACCTGGTCGGCGCTCCAGCGCACCGCCGCGACGGTGGGAATGCCAAGTCGCTGGTAGATTTCGGCGCGGCCGGGATCGTAGATCCGGGCGACGACGTGGGGGACGTGGAAGGTCTCGCGGGCCACCCGGGTGGCCAGGATGTTGGAGTTGTCACCGCTGGACACCGCGGCGAAGGCATAGGCCTCATCCACGCCTGCCTGCTTGAGGGTGTCGCGGTCAAAGCCGACGCCGGTGACCTTGCGGCCGGTGAAACCCTGGCGGAGCCGGCGGAAGGCGCGGTCGTCCTGGTCGATGATGGCTACGGAATGCCCGGCATCCTCCAGCGTGTGCGCCAGCGTCGCTCCCACCCGGCCACATCCCATGATCACGAAATGCGCCACCGTATCTCCTCTGTAATTCCGTCCAGGTCGTGCAGCTAGAACTCTACCGGCAGCCCGGCAGGTTCCTGCCGCTCCGATGCCGTCATGACATCACCCGGGAATCCGACTAGCTTTGTGGAGTGCTGACAATATTGAACGCCGTCAAACGCGTGCTGGTGGGCAGGCCATTCCGGAACGACCGCCTCGCCCATACGCTGCTTCCCAAAAAGATCGCACTGCCGGTTTTCGCGTCCGACGCCCTCTCATCCGTAGCCTACGCGCCGGATGAAATCCTCCTCACCCTGGCCCTGGCCGGTGTCACTGCCGTGGCGTTTTCACCCTGGGTGGGACTGGCCGTCATCGTTGTGCTCCTGACGGTGGTGGCCTCCTACCGGCAGAACGTCCACGCCTACCCCTCTGGTGGCGGAGACTACGAGATCGCCGGGGAGAACCTCGGCAAGTACGCGGGACTGACGGTGGCGTCGGCCCTGCTGGTGGACTACGTCCTGACCGTTGCCGTGTCCATTTCCTCGGCCGCGACATACCTCACCACCGCCGTCCCGTCTCTGCACGGTCAGCAGGCTTTGATCGCGGCCACCGGCGTCGTGATCCTTGCCCTGGTCAACCTGAGGGGCATTAAAGAGGCCGGGAGTGTCTTCGCTGTCCCGACGTACATCTTTATGGCCTCAATCCTTGGCATGACGGCAGTGGGCATCTTCCAGGCAGCCACCGGCCAGCTTGGCGAAGCACCGTCGGCCGCGTTTACGATCGTGCCCGCCCCCGGCTTTGACGAGGGGCTGGTGGGTCTGGCCGGCGCGTTCCTGCTGCTCCGGGCCTTCTCTTCGGGAGCCGCGGCGCTTACCGGTGTTGAAGCGATCAGCAACGGCGTGCCCAATTTCCGCCCCCCGAAAAGCAAAAACGCCGCCACCACGCTGCTGCTGTTGGGCGTGATCGGCGCCGCGATGCTGGCAGGCATCATCTACCTGGCCAACGCCACCAAGGTCCATATCGTCCTGGACCCCGCCACCGAGTTCCTGCTGAACGGCAGCCCGCTGCCCGAGGGCTATATCCAGAACCCCGCCATCAGCCAGATCGCCCAGACCATCTTCGGTTCCGGGTCCATTCCGTTCTACATTGTGGTGGCGGCCACCGGCGTCATCCTCGTGTTTGCGGCCAACACCGCCTTCAACGGCTTCCCGGTCCTGGGTTCCATCCTGGCCCAGGACGGCTACCTTCCCCGGCAGCTGCGGACCCGCGGCGACCGGCTCGCCTTCAGCAATGGCGTCCTTGCCCTCGCAGCCGGTGCGCTGGTGCTGATCATCGCGTTCAACGCGGACGTGACCAAACTCATCCAGCTCTACATCGTGGGTGTCTTCATCTCCTTCACCGCCAGCCAGCTGGGCATGATCCGGCACTGGGGCCGGGAGCTGAAACTGGCCAAGGACAAAGCGGTGCGGCGCCGCATGCTCAAGTCCCGCACCATCAACAGCATCGGCTTCGGCATGACGGCGCTGGTCCTGGTGATCGTCCTGATCACCAAATTCGAGCAGGGCGCGTGGATCGCGTTGCTCGCCATGTTCGTGCTTTTCCTGATCATGTGGAGCATCCGGGCGCACTACGACAACGTGGCCAAGGAGCTCGCAGTGGACGAGGACTCATCGCCGCGCGCTTTGCCCACCAGGGTCCACGCGGTCCTGCTGGTATCCCACGTCCGCAAGCCCGTGCTGCGGGCCCTGGCCTACGCCCGCGCGTCCCGGCCTTCGCGGCTGGACGCCATCACCGTGGACATCGACACGGAGGAGACAGCCCAGACAGTAGCCGACTGGGACAAGCTCGAAATCCCCGTGCCGCTGACAGTGCTGGCAAGCCCCTACCGTGAAACGGTCAACCCCATCATGGAGTACATCAAGCAGATGCGGCTTGATTCACCGCGCGACCTCATCGTGGTGTACATCCCCGAATATGTCGTGGGCAAGTGGTGGGAGCAGCTGGTGCACAACCAGACCGCGCTGCGCATCAAGACGCGGCTGCATTTCGAACCCGGGGTCATGGTGGCCAGTGTCCCGTGGCAGCTCAAATCATCCGAAGAAGCAAAGAACCTCCAGGACGTCCAATGATTGCCAGAACATCCACCACAGCAGCCCTGACGCCGGATGCCGGCGGGCACGCCGGCGAAGAAGCGGTTCTCGACCTTGGGCCGATTGCCCACGGCGGCCACACCGTTGCCCGGCACGAGGGACGCGTCATCTTTGTCCGGCACGGCATCCCCGGCGAAAAGGTCCGGGTGCGGCTGACGGACGCGGAGGACAAAGCCAAGTTCTGGCGCGCCGACGTCGTCGAAGTGCTGGACGCCTCACCGGACCGCGTGGAGCACTTCTGGCGCCCGGCCGATGCCCGCCGCGCGTGGGGGCACGGCCATCCGCCCGTGGGCGGTGCGGAATTCGGGCACATTGCCCTGGCGCGGCAGCGGAGCCTGAAGGCCGAGGTGCTGGCCGAGCAGCTCAGCCGGCTGGCCGGCGTCGAGCACCTGCCGCCGGGGCTGGATGCCAACGCGGTGGAGGCCGTGGGGGAAGCGTCCGACGGCGGCAGCGGGCTGGGGTGGCGGACGCGCGCCAGCTTTTCGGTCACCCCCGGCGGCAAACTTGGCATGCACGCCCACCGGTCCGGGCACATCGTTCCCGTGCGGGAGATGCCGCTGGCCACCGACCCAATCAACAACCTGCGGCTGTGGGACATCGACCTGCAGGGCATCGAACGGGTGGAGGTGGCTGCCCCGGGCAACGGTTCCCGGCCGCTGGTGCTGCTCGCGCCGGCCCCCGGGACAAAAGCCAAGCGGCTCAACGCCATCGCGGCCGCCCTGCCGGAGGACGTCTCGGTTGCCTCCTTCGACCCGGCCACGGAAGACGTGCGGCAGGTCCGGGGCCGCATGTGGGTGCAGGAATCGGCGGCGGGGCACGACTACCGGGTCACCGGTGCCGGGTTCTGGCAGATCCACCGTGACGCGCCCGGGGCACTTGTGGGGGCTGTCACAGAATTCCTGCACAGCGGCGGATTCCTGCATGCCGGCGCCGTGGTGGCAGACCTCTATGCCGGTGCCGGCCTTTTCACGGCCGTGCTGGCCGACGCAGTGGGGGAGACGGGCTCCGTGCTGTCCGTTGAAGGTGCTCCCGGAACCAGCCGGGACGCGCGCAAGAACCTGCACGCAGCGCCGCAGGTGGAGATCGTCCAGGGCCGCGTGGAGCGGATCCTCCGCCAAAAACCGCGGAATTTCGACGCCCTGATCCTGGACCCGCCCAGGGCCGGCGCCGGCAAGGCGGTGGTGGGCCAGCTCGTGGCGTCGCAGCCGCGCGCCATTGCCTACGTGTCCTGCGATCCGGCGTCGTTCGCCCGTGATGTAGGTTACTTCCGGCAGTCCGGCTGGGACCTGGCGGGGCTCAGGGCCTTCGACCTCTACCCCCATACCCACCACATGGAGACCGTTGCCCTACTGACTCCCGGCGGATGATGCCACTACTATGGGGCGTAGTAGTCCCACGTCGCGCTCCGTAATCACGGCCGGCCGTGTGCAATTTTCGGGCCCGGAACTAATTAGGGCGTCCTAACTAGCAGGCGGTCAACCGCGCGACAAAGATGAAACTGTTGCGAGAGGAGTCCTGCGATGAGCACTGTGGACAGCTTCGGTTCAAAAGGCAAACTTAATGTAGCCGGAACCGAATACGAAATTTTCCGGTTGAACTCCGTTGAAGGTGCAGAAAACCTTCCGTTCAGCCTCAAGGTATTGCTTGAAAACCTGTTGAGGACCGAGGACGGCGCGAACATCACTGCCGATCACGTTCGCGCCTTGGCCGGCTGGGATCCCAACGCCCAGCCCGATACAGAAATCCAGTTCACGCCGGCACGCGTGATCATGCAGGACTTCACCGGCGTCCCCTGCGTGGTGGACCTGGCGACGATGCGTGAAGCCGTCAAGGAACTGGGTGGAGACCCCAAGCGGGTCAACCCGCTGGCACCTGCCGAGATGGTCATTGACCACTCGGTCCAGATCGATGCATTCGGCAACTCCGGCGCGCTGGAGCGCAACATGGAGATTGAATACCAGCGCAATGGCGAGCGTTACCAGTTCCTGCGCTGGGGCCAGACCGCATTTGACGACTTCAAGGTGGTTCCCCCGGGAACCGGCATCGTGCACCAGGTCAACATCGAATACCTGGCACGCACCGTCATGACCCGCGAGGTTGACGGCGCCCTCCGCGCCTACCCGGATACCTGCGTCGGCACCGATTCGCACACCACCATGGTCAACGGCCTGGGCGTGCTCGGCTGGGGCGTCGGCGGCATCGAAGCCGAGGCAGCCATGCTCGGCCAGCCCGTCTCCATGCTCATCCCGCGCGTGGTCGGCTTCAAGCTCAGCGGCAGCATCCCCGCAGGCGCCACCGCCACCGACGTTGTGCTGACCATCACCGAGATGCTCCGCAAGCACGGTGTAGTGGGCAAGTTCGTCGAGTTCTACGGCGAAGGCGTGGCCGCAGTGCCGCTCGCCAACCGCGCCACCATCGGCAACATGAGCCCGGAATTCGGTTCCACCGCCGCCATGTTCCCCATCGACGACGTCACGCTGGACTACCTGCGCCTCACCGGCCGGTCGGACCAGAACGTGGCACTCGTGGAGTCCTACGCCAAGGAACAGGGCCTCTGGCACGATCCGTCCCGCGACATCAAGTTCTCGGAGTACCTGGAACTGGACCTGTCCACGGTTGTGCCGTCCATCGCAGGCCCCAAACGCCCGCAGGACCGCATCGAGCTGACCGAGGCCAAGGACGAGTTCCGCCACGACCTCAAGAACTACGTCTCCCACGACGCCGACGCCGGCACCCTGGACGAGTCGCTCGAGGAGACCTTCCCGGCCTCGGACTCGCCCTCCTTCACCGCCGGAGCCACGCACATCTCCGACACCGACCGCGAACCGCCGAAGTACTCGGCAGCGCACGGCGGCGCCGGCCGCATCTCCAGCCCGGTTCCGGTCAAGATGGCCGACGGACGCGAGTTTGAGCTGGACCACGGAGCGGTGACCATCGCCTCCATCACGTCCTGCACCAACACGTCCAACCCTTCGGTCATGCTCGCCGCCGCCGTGCTGGCCCGCAACGCCGTCGAAAAGGGCCTCACCGCCAAGCCGTGGGTCAAGACCTCCGTCGCCCCCGGCTCGAAGGTCGTCACGGACTACTACGAAAAGTCCGGCCTGACCCCCTACCTGGAGAAGCTGGGCTTCTACATCGTGGGCTACGGCTGCGCCACCTGCATCGGCAACTCCGGCCCGCTGGAAGCCGAAGTCTCCGAGGCAATCCAGGCCAACGACCTCGCCGTCGCTGCTGTCCTCTCGGGCAACCGCAACTTCGAAGGCCGCATCAACCCGGACGTCAAGATGAACTACCTGGCCTCCCCGCCGTTGGTCATCGCGTACGCCCTGGCCGGTTCCATGGACTTCGACTTCGAAACCGATGCCCTCGGCAAGGACGAGGCCGGCAACGACGTCTTCCTGAAGGACATCTGGCCCAACCCGGTTGAGGTCCAGCAGGTCATCGACTCCTCGATCGACAAAGAGATGTTCGCCAAGGGCTACGAAGGCGTCTTCGACGGCGACGCGCGCTGGAAGGCGCTCGACACCCCCGCCGGCGACACCTTCGCCTGGGACCCGAACTCCACCTACGTCCGGAAGCCCCCGTACTTCGAGGGCATGCAGGCGCAGCCGGAGCCGGTCACGGACATCACCGGTGCCCGCGTGCTCCTCAAGCTGGGCGATTCGGTCACCACCGACCACATCTCCCCGGCCGGTTCGTTCAAGTCCGACACCCCTGCCGGCCAGTACCTGCTGGCCAACGGCGTGGAGCGCAAGGACTTCAACTCCTACGGCTCCCGCCGTGGCAACCACGAGGTCATGATCCGCGGAACGTTCGCGAACATCCGCATCAAGAACCAGATCCTGGACGGCGTCGAAGGTGGCTTCACCCGCGACTTCACCCAGGAAGGCGGCCCGCAGGCTTACGTGTACGACGCCGCGCAGAACTACCAGGCAGCCGGCACCCCGCTGGTGGTCCTGGCCGGCAAGGAGTACGGTTCCGGCTCGTCCCGTGACTGGGCCGCGAAGGGCACGGCCCTGCTGGGCGTCAAGGCCGTCATCGCCGAGAGCTACGAGCGCATCCACCGCTCCAACCTCATCGGCATGGGCGTTCTGCCGCTCCAGTTCCCGGCCGGCGAGTCCGCCGCGACGCTCGGCCTGGCAGGCACGGAGACGTTCTCCGTTGAGGGCGTCACCGCCCTGAACGAGGGCACCACGCCCAAGACCCTCAAGGTCACCGCAACCGCCGAAGACGGATCCACAAAGTCCTTCGACGCGGTCCTGCGCATCGATACCCCGGGTGAAGCGGATTACTACCGCAACGGCGGCATCCTGCAGTACGTGCTGCGCCAGATCTCCGCGAACTAGCGGTAACTGCCCAGCAGGCACCACCATCCCGAAGCCCCGGCCGGTCACCGACCAGCCGGGGCTTCGGCTTTGCATTTGTACCAAGGCGTTAGAGTTAAACGGCACGTCTACCACCCGAAGGAGGGGTCATTGGGAATCTTGGACACCATCCGGAATCCGCAGGACCTGAACGAGTTAACCGAAGAACAGCTCAAGCAGCTGGCTTCGGAGATCAGGGATTTCCTGATCACGAACGTCTCCCAGACGGGCGGACACCTCGGCCCTAACCTTGGCGTGGTGGAACTGACGCTCGCCGTGCACCGCATCTTCGAATCGCCGCGTGACAGCATCGTCTTCGACACGGGCCACCAGTCGTACGTCCACAAGCTGCTGACCGGCCGCCAGGATTTCAGCACCCTCCGCCAGGAAGGCGGCCTCTCGGGTTACCCGTCCCGCGCGGAGTCAGAGCACGACATCGTGGAAAGCTCGCACGCTTCCTCCTCGCTGTCCTGGGCCGACGGCATCTCGCGTGCCCGGCAGCTGACCGGCCAGGGCGACCGGCACGTCGTCGCCGTCGTCGGTGATGGCGCCCTGACCGGCGGCATGGCTTGGGAAGCCATCAACAACATTGCCGCCGACAGGCGGCGCCGCGTCGTCATCGTGGTCAACGACAACGGCAGGTCCTACGCGCCCACCGTTGGCGGTTTCGCGGACTACCTCGCCTCGCTGCGCCCCACCATCGACTCGTTCCGCGCGGCCCCCGCGTACGAGGTGGCGCTGGACTGGTGGAAGAAGAAGCTCCAGAACGGCGGCCCGGCGGGCCAGTTCACCTACAAGAGCCTGCATGCCATGAAGAAGGGCATCAAGGACTGGTGGGCTCCCCAGGGCATGTTCGAGGACCTGGGCATGAAGTACATCGGACCGGTTGACGGGCACAACCTCCAGGCCATGGAGCATGCCCTCGCCACGGCCAAGCACTACAACGGGCCCGTCATTGTGCACGCCATGACCGAGAAGGGTCACGGCTACGCCCCCGCCCGTGCCCACGAGGCCGACCAGTTCCACGCCGTGGGCATCATCGATCCGGAAACGGGCGAACCCACTGGCACCGCGGGTGCCCAGTCCTGGACCTCCGTGTTCGCCAACGAAATCGCGGCCATCGCGGACGAGCGTGACGACGTCGTAGGCATCACCGGCGCCATGCTGATTCCCGTGGGGCTGCACAAGTTCGCTGCCAGGCACCCGGCGCGGGTCATCGACGTCGGCATCGCCGAACAGCATGCCCTCACCGCTGCTGCGGGAATGGCCTTCGGGGGCCTGCACCCGGTGGTGGCGGTCTACGCCACGTTCCTCAACCGCGCCTTCGACCAGCTGCTCATGGACGTCGCCCTGCATAAGGCAGGCGTCACCATCGTCCTGGACCGTGCAGGCGTCACCGGGCCAGACGGCGCCAGCCACCACGGCATGTGGGACATGTCCATGGTCCAGATCGTTCCGGGGCTCCACCTGGCCGCGCCCCGCGACGCCACCCGGCTCCGCGAGGAACTTCGGGAGGCCGTTGCCATCAGCGACGCGCCCAGCGTGGTCCGCTTCTCCAAGGGGTCCGTCGGCGCCGAAATTGAAGCACTGGAACGCCTCAGCGACGGCGTTGACGTCCTGGCCCGCCGTCCCTCCGGGTCCACCGAAAACGATGTCCTGATCATCAGCGTCGGTGCCATGTCAGAGCTTGCCCTGGACGTCGCCAACCGGCTGGGCGCGCAGGGCATCAGCACCACCGTCGTGGACCCGCGCTGGGTGCTTCCGGTCCGCCGTTCCATCATTGCGCTGGCCTCGCACCACCGGCTGGTGATCTGCATTGAGGACGGCGTGCGGGCCGGCGGCGTGGGCTCGCGGATCCGGCAGGAAATGCGCGCGGCAGGCGTGGATACCGCCCTGAACGAGGTGGGCCTGCCGGTTGAGTTCCTGGACCACGGCACCCGCAAGCAGGTCCTGGAACGCGTTGGGCTGACCGCCCAGCAGATAGCGCACGACGTCGTCGCGCAGGTTCTGGGAACAAAGGTTCCGTTCGCGCGTCCCCTGCCTGGGCAGCAGCACCCCACCACCGGCAGCCTTCCCATCCTGTGAGGGGGGAAGTTGAGCTGAAGTATCCGGGGGTCCTGCGGGAGCCGGCGGCGGAGGACCACCCCGCGGGGACCCGTGTTCCGGAGGGCCTGGAGCCCGGACAGCTGGTGGTGGCGCGCAACCGTAAGTGGAACGGCAAAGCCCACTGGGTGGTGCCGGGCCGCTACCTGGGCGAGGACCGGCACGGCTGGTGGATTTTCCAGGGCACCAACGAATTCTGTTCCCGGCCCGGTGCCGCCTTTTACACCAAGTCCGACGCCGTGCTCCTGGTACCCCGCGACGGCGACTGGGTTGCCACCTTCTACGATGACGCCCACCCCGGCGGGGTGCGGATCTACATCGACCTGGCCGTCGCGCACGAGTGGAACACCATCCGCCCGAAAGTCACAGAGTTCCACGTCATCGACATGGACCTGGACGTGGTCCGGACGGTCAGCCGCGGTGTCTTTATTGACGACGAGGACGAATTCGCTGAACACCGGGTGGCGATGGACTACCCCACAGCGCTGGCAGAGTCCCTCCAGGCCTCCGCAGAAAAGCTTTACCAGGCCGTCAAGGCACAGCAGGCACCCTTCGACGGCACCGACGTCGAATGGTTCACAAAGGGACGTGGATGAGCGGAATAGTCAGGGTCTACAAGCGCGACGACGAGGGAACCCTCCACTTCAGGGAGGCCTGGTTCGACGAGGACTACGCCCAGTTCGTGATGAACTTCGGCGTCGTGGGACACCAGAGCACAACGGAAGAGACGGACGTCGCCGACCCCGATGCCGCCGAGGGCCTCCTGGACGCCTTCGCCGTGCAGTGCGCCGAGGACGGCTACGCGGAGATCCCGGAGGGGGAACAGTTCTGGGTGGTGGCCCAGTTCGCCCTGAAGACCAGGGAAGGCACCGACCGGGACCGCTACCTGGAGGAAAAGGCGAAGGACGCCCTCATCAGCCACCTCGCATGGCGGGGGCTCGGTACCGTGGAGCGCTCCGAATTCACCGACTACAAGCTGAACATCTTCTGCCTTTGCCCGGAAGTGAACAAGGCCGTCAACGCCATCAAGATCTGCGCCCGCGGCGAGGACCTGGACTTCACCAAGCTCAGCATCGGAGCCGCGCCCTTCAATGAGCCGGCCAACTTCAAACTCAAGCACTCCGGCAAGCCCGCCACCGGCTTCAGCCTCTAGGAGCCGTCCGTGACCACGTACCGCCGCGTTGGAAAATCCGGCCTGACCGTCTCCACGGTGGGCCTGGGCTGCAACAACCTTGGCCGCGCCAACACCGCCACCGAATCCCAGGAGGCCACCGACGCCGTGGTCTCCGCGGCCCTCGATGCCGGGATCACCCTGTTCGACGTCGCCGACACGTACGGCCGCGAACCCGGGCTGAGCGAAACCATGCTGGGAAAGGCCCTGGGCAACCGGCGCGCGGACGTGGTCCTGGCGACCAAATTCGGGATGGACATGAAGGGTGCCAGCGGCCTCGACTTCGGCGCCCGCGGATCACGGCGCTACATCATCCAGGCGGTGGAAGCCTCGCTGCGCCGGCTGGGCACGGACTGGATCGACCTGTACCAGTTCCACACGCCGGACCCGCTGACGCCCATCGAGGAGACCCTCGCCGCGCTCGACGCGCTCGTCAGCAGCGGAAAAGTCCGCTACATCGGCAACTCCAACCGGGCCGGGTGGCAGATCGCCCAGGCTGAGTACGTGGCGCGGCAGCTGGGTGGAGCCCGCTTCATCTCCACCCAAAACCATTACAACCTCCTGGACCGGCGCGCGGAACTCGAGGTGACTCCCGCAGCAGAGGAATTCGGGCTGGGGGTCCTCCCGTACTTCCCGCTGGCCAACGGGCTGCTGACGGGCAAGTACGCGCCCGGCCACGCACCGGAGGGGTCCCGGCTCAGCCATACCCGCACGAACATGGTGCACGACGCCGACTGGGAACAGCTGGGCGCGTTCAGCCGGTTCGCCAAGCAGCGCGGCCTGACCGAAATCGAGGTCGCATTTTCCTGGCTGGCGGCCCAAAAGTCCGTGGCCAGCGTTATTGCCGGTGCCACCAGGCCAGAGCAGGTCCGGCAAAACGCCGCAGCGGCAGACTGGGTGCCCTCGGATGCAGACCTCGCCGAGCTGGACAGCATCTTCCCCGCAGCGCCCAAGATCGCGCTCTTCTAGGCCGCCGTGACCGCCTACCTCCTCGACGTCGACACCGGCATCGACGATGCCCTGGCGCTGGCCTACCTCGCCGCACTTCCGGACACGGAGTTCGTGTCGGTCACGGCAACACCGGGAAACGTCGACGCGGACCAGGTGGCCCGCAACACCCTGGCCCTGCTGGAACTATACGGCCGGCCCGGCGTGGAGGTGGCCATCGGCGCCCGCCGTCCGCTGTCCATACCGCTGCTGACAACACCTGAAACGCACGGGCCCCAGGGGATAGGCCACGCCGTCCTGCCGGAACCTTCAGGTCAGGTATCGGAGCGGGACGCGGTGGACCTCTGGATCGAACATGCCCGGTCCCGGCCGGGGGAGCTCACGGCATTGATCACGGCGCCGCTGACCAACTTCGCCCTGGCACTCCGCAAGGAGCCGGCACTGCCTGACCTGCTGGCCAAAGTCGTGATCATGGGTGGCTGCTTCTATTACCAGGGCAACACCACTCCCACCGCGGAATGGAACACCCACGTGGACCCCCATGCGGCCAAGGAGGTGTACGCCGCCTACCGGGGCCGGCCCTTCGACAAGCTGCCCATCGTTTGTTCGCTGGACACGACCGAGCGGATGGAGATGCACCCGGAGCACGTTCGGCAACTGGCGGAAGCGGCGGGGGCCGTGGTCCCCGAGCTCGTGCTCCCGGACCAGCCTGAGGGGCAGCGCAGTACCTCGGACAATGCGCTGGTCAGGCACCTGTCCGATGCCCTGCGCTTCTATTTCGAGTTCCACCGGCTGTACGACCAGGGCTACCTGGCCCACGTCCACGACTTCTTCGCCGCCGGGGTGGCGGCCGGCACCCTGGAATACAGCGCCCGGCCGGCAACGGTGGACGTCGAAACGGTGTCCCCGCTGCTGGTCGGAACCACCGTGGCCGATTTCCGCGGGCTGTGGGGCGTCCCGCCCAACGCCAGGGTGGTGTCCGGCAACAACCCGGCGCAGGCCTTCAGCGAACTGGTGTCCGCGGTGGGGAGCCTCGCGGCCCGGGTGGGTTGAGGACCCTACAGCGGGGCATCCTCCGGCAGGTCCACATCCAGCGCCAGCAGGGCGTTCTCCACCACTTCCATCAGCGCAGGGTGGATCCAGAAAGGACCCCGCGCCAGCTGGTGCACCGGCACTGACGTGGCCATCGCCTGGACCAGCGGCTGGATGAGCAGCGACGCTTCGTGGCCCAGGATGTGCGCTCCGAGGAGGCGGCCCGTACTGCGCTCCGCGATGAGCTTGACCACGCCTTCTTCGTCCTCCATTGCCCAGCCGTACGCCGTGGACGCGTACTCCTGGATCGCGGTGACGATCTCCGTCCCCGGTGCAGCCTGCGCCCTGGCCTCATCCTCTGTCAGGCCGACCGCGGCCACCTGGGGATTGGAGAAAACAGCAGCCGGCACTGCGGCGTAGTCCATGGGCCGGAGCCGGCCCGGGTGCTCCAGGTTGTGGGCCACCACCCGGGCTTCCCGGTTGGCCACATGCTTGAGCTGGTAGGAATTCGCGACGTCGCCCAGCGCGTACACGCCCGCCAGCGGCTGCCCGCCCGAAAGAATCCGGAGGTTTTCATCGACGGCCAGCGTGCCGTCGTCGTCCAGGTCGAACCCTGCGGCCTCCACGTCCAGCCGGTCCGTGTTGGGCTCCCGGCCGGTGGCCATCAGGACAAGGTCCGCCGCCACGCTCAGGCTGCGGCCGGCGTCGTCCAAAAACACTGCGGTGGCCCGGCCGTCGCCGCTGTCCTCCACGGACTGCAGGTGGCAGCCAAGCTCCAGCTTCCAGCGGCTTGCCGCGGCCGCGGCGAAGCGACGCGAAATTTCGGGGTCGTTGCCGCGCAACAGGCGCCCGGACCGGTTCACCTGGGTGACGTCCGCGCCAAAACCATGGAAAACGGCAGCGAACTCCGCGGCGATGTACCCGCCGCCAACCACCACCACCTTCTCCGGCGCACCCTCCAGCCGCATGACGGTATCCGACGTGTGCACCTGGGGAAGGTTGGCTCCCGGCACGTCCGGAAGAACCGCCCGCGAGCCCGCCGCCACCACTACCTGGTCCGCCGTGATGTCCACACCGGAGGCGGTGCGGAGCGCCCGGGGTCCCGTGAAGCGGGCGTACTCCTCATACAGGTCCACGTGGTCCAGCTCGTCCGCCCGGTACCGGCGGCCGGCTGCGGATATCGGATCTATCCGGCCAAAAATCCTGTCCCGGATGCCGTTCCAGTGCACCTTGTCCAGGGTCAGGTCAACGCCCAGGCGGCCGGCCTCGGCGGGCACTGCCGCCAGCGCCGACGGGTACACGAACATCTTCGTCGGGATGCAGCCCACGTTCAGGCATGTGCCGCCGAACACCCCGCCGTCGATCAACGCCACGCGCTTGCCGTCCCAGAACGGGGTGATCAGCGAATTGCCGGAGCCGGAGCCGATGATGGCAAGGTCGTAGTGGGGCATAAGGGGGAGTCTAGGGCACCGTCCGCCCGGCAGCAGCCATGCCGCACAACGTCCCGGTAGAATGGTCCGCGGCCCGCCGGTTGCAGTATGTCGTTGCAGAATCCGGCTGCTGCCACCGAGGTGACATAGGTGGCGTTCCGTTCCGCCCGGGATCTCCGGGCTCCCATGCCAGCACCCAGAAGGAACCCCATGTCATCGCCCTCCCTGATGTTGCCGTCCCCGGCGCCCGCTGCTGCCCGCAGGCGCCGGCTGCTGGAAATCCTTGGCGCCCTGGCCATTGCCGGGACCTACATCTACCTGGTCCTGAACCAGCCCGCGGACATCACCGGCGGACCCGGCAGCGCCTCGGCCCTGATCGCCCTTTCAGGTTTCCTGGTGGGGGCCATCCTGCTCATCGTGGCGGTCCTGCCCACGCTTCCTGCCTCCACCCTCGTGCTGATCCCGGTGGCCCTTGTCCTGAACATCGTGCTGGGCCAGTTCGTGGGCAGCACCCTGGTCCCGTTCTACCTTGACGCGATCGGCACGGTGCTGATCGCCGTGCTGGCAGGACCCGCAGCGGGTGCCGCCACGGGAGCCCTCAGCAGCATCGTCTGGTCCTTCTTCAACCCCACCGTGCTGCCGTTCGCCGCCGGCGCCGCACTGATCGGCTGCCTCGCCGGCCTGGCCGCGCGCTACGGCCTGTTCCGCCGTTTCTATCTCGCCCCGGTAGCAGGGTTTGCCACGGGCATCATTGGCGGTGTGGTGTCCGCCCCGGTGGCAGCCTTCGTCTTCGGCGGCACGTCCGGTGTGGCCACGGGTGCGATCGTCAGCGCCTTCCGCTCCATGGGCGACACCCTCCTGGCAGCCATCACCAAGCAGGCGCTCATTTCCGACCCCATGGACAAGGCCATCGTCTTCACCGTGGTGGCCGTCCTGGTCTATGCGCTGCCGCGGCGGACCCGGCTGCAGTTCCCGTTTGTCCGCAGGCACCGTGTCCTTGGCGGAACCACGAACGAACCGGCAGCAGCGCAGGGCTCCACACAGACTTCCTGAACAGACCTCCTGAACAGGAACCACCAGCCCATGCGCCTCCACCCGCTGACTTCCCTGGCCTTTGCCGGCAGCACGGCGGTTATCACGACGGCGGCAGCGAGTTGGCCCGTTTCCCTCGCCGTGGGCGCGGGTGCACTGGGCCTGTCCGCTGCCGGTGGCACCGCCCGGCGGCTGATGCCTGCGGCCGCGGCCGTGCTGGTGCCGCTGGGCCTGTCCCTGCTGATCGTGCACGGGCTGTCCTTTCCCGAGGGCCGGACGGTCCTGGCCCAGTTCGGCCCGGCCCGGGTAACCGCCGAAGGCCTGGCCTTCGCCGGGGAACGGGCGGCCCAACTGTCAGCCGCCGTCCTGGCCCTGCTGGTGTTTTCCTTCAGCGTCAACGTTCCGGACCTGGTGGCCGCGTTGTCGTCGCGCGGCGTCCACGGCAGGTTCGGCTTTGTGCTGGCTTCCACCCTGACCCTGCTGCCCGCCATCACTGCGCAGGCGGGACGGATCCGGCAGGCCCAGGAGTCCCGTGGGCTGGTCATCCGGCGCGGTCTGCTGCACAAAGTGGCGGCGTTCCGGCTGCAGGCCATCCCGCTGGTCCTCTCCCTGGTGGAGGACGCCGGAACCCGCGCCGCGGCCCTGGAAGCCCGCGGGTTCAGCAGTCCAGGGCCGCGCACCAGCTACCGGGAGGTCCCCGACTCCACTATCCAGCGCCTCCTGCGCATGCTCTTGCTCGCGGCGGCTGCGGCTGCCGTTGCCTGGCGGTTGTGGGCGGCCGGGGCCGGAGGCTAGGCGTGCCGTATTCCGCAGAGCCGGTCCTGGCGGCGGGCATCCGGGAGTTCACCTTCCACGACGGCGGCGGGCCGGTCCTTCAGGACGTGGACGTCGCCGTCGTCCCCGGGACCCTGACGGCCGTCCTGGGCACCTCCGGCAGCGGCAAAACAACCTTGGGAAGGCTCCTTGCCGGTTGGCTGCCCCCGGGACCCGGCGGGAACCTCACCGGGTTCCTGGAGCTCACCGGCACCCGGCTTCAGTTCAACGGCGACGCCGGGGACCCCCGGATTGACCCCGCCCAGTGGGGCCGGCAGGTGGGCTTTGTTCCCCAGGATGCTGGTGCCGTCCTGTCCACGGTCCGGGCCACCGTGGCGGAGGAACTCGCGTTCGGCCTCGAAAGCTCCGCCATGGACCGCACCGCCATGGTGGCAGCCGTTGAGCAGACGGCGGGCCTGCTGGGACTTCGCAACCTGCTGGGTCGCCATCCGGCCCAACTCTCGGGCGGCCAGCTTCGACGCCTTGCCATCGGCTGCGCCATCATTACCCGCCCGCCGGTGCTCATCATGGACGAACCCTTCGCCTCCCTTGACGCTGCGGGCGCCCGCGAACTGGGTGACCTGGTGCGGGGCCTCGTGGAGGCTGGCACCGCCGTCGTCATCCTTAGCCAGATGGTGGACGGGCTGCTTCGGGAAGCCGATCACTGGTTGGTCCTGGCGGACGGCACGGTCAAGGCAAGCGGAACACCCGCCGCGCTGAAGGCAGGGCCACCCACGGTGTTGGCGGCTATCCGGCGCATCCACGACGAGCGGGGAACCGGCGGCGCCGCGCCGGTTCCCCGCCATGCCGGACATTCCGCCCCGGCCCTGGAGCTCCGCGGGATTTCTTTCAGGTACCGGCAGGACGTCCGTCCCGCCAGGCAGGGCTTCACGTGGCAACGCCGTCAGGGCTCCCGTACCCCTGACATCCGGTCCACGGTGCTGCAGGGAATCGACCTTGCCGTCCATCCCGGCGAGATCGTGGCCGTCACCGGGCCTAATGGTGCGGGAAAATCAACGCTCCTGAGGCACTTCAACGGCCTGCTGAGGCCCACCGCCGGAACCGTCCTGGTGCAGGGGGAGGACATTTCGGGGAGACCGGTCGGTTCCACGGCAGCCGCGGTGGGCCTGCTGTTCCAGCACCCGCGCGAGCAGCTGTTCGAACGCACCGCCCTGCGGGAGGTCCGGTTCGGCCTGGACCGGTTGTTTGGGAAGGATGAGGCAGGGGAACGCGCCGCGGCGGCACTGGCGGCCGTCGGTCTCTCAGCGGCCGCCCACGAACACCCTGCGGAGCTGCCCGCGTCCCGCCAGCGGCTGCTGGCCCTGGCAACAGTTCTGGCCCGCAAACCCGCCGTCCTCGCGCTGGATGAGCCGACCGTCGCCCTCGACGGCGATGGGCTTGCCGTCCTGGACGCGGCAGTCCGGTCCGCGGCGGTGGAGGGCGCCGCCGTCGTGCTGGTCACCCATGACCTGGGTTACGCACGATCGGCGGCCCACCGCACCGTTGCGCTCGACGCCGGCCGGCTTGCGGAAGCCTGAACCGGTCCGGTTATCCCGCGGCCGGGCGGGACGCCCTGCCCGGCGGCAGGAAAGTCTTGCCATTGACGCGTTCCGAGGCCCCCACCCGGTCCAGGTACGGGGTGATGCCGCCGAGGAACATGGGCCAGCCCGCGCCGAGGATCATGCAGAGATCGATGTCTTCGGGGCCTGCAACTACGCCCTCGTCCAGCATCAGCCCGATTTCCTGGGCCAGGGCGTCCTGGGTACGGCGCAGGACGCCCTCGCCGGTGGAGGGGCTGGTGCCGAAGGACATCAGCGACAGCGTGGACTGCGGGATTTCCTGCGTGCCGTCCGGGGCGGTTTCCCAGAGGCCCTTCACACCGTTGTCGATGAGTTTCTGCAGGTTGGCGGACACCGGGAACCCGTCACCGAAGGCGGCGTTAAGCGATTCTTGGACGTGCTGGGCAACCGGCAGCCCCACCATGGCCAGCAACGTGAAGGGGGTCATCGGCAGGCCCATGGGCCGCAGGGCATTGTCCGCCACGTCTGCCGGAGTGCCTTCGTCGAAGGCGGCGGTGACTTCGCCCATCAGGCGCAGCAGGATGCGGTTGACCACAAACGCGGGTGCATCCTTGACCAGTACCCCGGTCTTCTTGAGCGCCTTGGCCAGTTCAAAGGCGGTGGCGAGGACGGCGTCATCGGTCCGCGGGGCCCTGACGATTTCCAGCAGCGGCATCACGGCCACGGGGTTGAAGAAGTGGAACCCCACCAGCCGTTCCGGATGCTGGAGGTCCTCGGCCATGGCGGTCACGGACAGCGAGGAGGTGTTGGTGGCCAGGATGCAGTCAGGGGTGACGATGGCTTCGAGCTCGGCGAACACCTGCTTCTTGACGTTCAGTTCTTCGAAGACGGCTTCGATGACGAAGTCGGCGTCGGAAAACACGTCCTTGGACACGGATCCCGTCACCAGCGCCTTGGTGCGGTTGGCGGCGTCCTGGCTGATCCGCTGTTTGCCCAGGAGCTTGTCCACTTCGGCGTGGACGTAGCCCACTCCCTTGTCCACGCGGGCCTGGTCGATGTCCGTCATCACCACGGGGACCTTGAGCTGGCGGGCGAAGAGCAGCGCCAGCTGGCTGGCCATCAGGCCGGCACCCACCACGCCTACCTTGGTGACCGGACGGGCCAGGTTGCGGTCGGGTGCACCGGCGGGACGCTTGGAGCGTTTTTGGACCAGGTCAAGGAAGGCGTACACCGTGGCGCGGAACTCGTCGCTTTGCATGAGTTCTGCAAGGGTTTCGCATTCCAGCTCTGCAGACTCCGCCTGGGTCATGGTGCGGTTGGCCTCCAGGAGGTCAAGGACCTTTCCCGGGGCGGGTGCGGCGTGTGAGGTCTTTGACTCCACGAACCGGCGTCCTGCTGCCACTGCCGCAGCCCACCTGGCTGCGGTATCCGGCGCGGCGGGGTCGACGGCGTTGGCACGTTCCGGCACCAGACCGCCGGAGATGACTTCCGCGGCCCATGCCAGGGACTGCTCCAGGAAGTCCGCCGGCTCAAAGACGGCATCGGCGATGCCGAGTTCGAAGGCCTGGGGTCCGGTCAGTGTCCGGTTGTTGCTGAGCGGGTTTTCGATCATCACCTTCACGGCGTTTTCCGGGCCGATCAGGCGCGGCAGGATGTAAACCCCACCCCAGCCGGGCACCAGGCCAAGGAAGGCTTCCGGCAGTGCCAGGGCGCCCGCGCCGGTGGACACGGTGCGGTAGGTGGACTGCAGGGCGATTTCCAGCCCGCCGCCCAGGGCTGCACCGTTGATGAACGCGAAGCTGGGAACCCCCAGGTTGGCGAGCGTGCGGTAGACGTCGTGCCCCAACTGCGCCATCCACAGCCCGTGTTCCCGCTTCTCGAGTGCCTTCACCGCTGAAAGGTCTGCGCCCGCCACCAGGTAGTAGGGCTTCCCCGTCACGCCGACGCCGGCGATCTCGCCGCGGGCGGCCCGCTCCCGGAGGCCTTCGAGCACTTTGCCGAGTCCCACGAGGGTCCTGGGTCCCAGCGTGGTGGGCTTGGAGTGGTCCAGGCCGTTGTCGAGGGTGATGAGGGCGAAGGTTCCCGGGCTTGGCTTGCCGGCGGCGGCCGGCAGTTCGATGTCCCGGACGAGCGCGTGGGTGACGGTTTCGTCGGGGAACAGGGCGGCGAACTCGATGAAATCTGCGGCGCTCATGCCGTGGCTCCTTCAGCTGCCGACGCTGCGGATGTGGTTCCGCTGCAGTCGGGATGGTGTGGGTTTTCCCAGATTACGGTGCCGCCCATGCCCAGGCCCACACACATGGCCGTGATGCCGAAGCGGACGGAGGGATCCTCCTCGAACTGGCGGGCGAGCTGGGTCATCAACCGGACGCCTGAGGAAGCAAGGGGATGCCCGACGGCGATCGCGCCGCCGTAGCGGTTGACGCGGGGGTCGTCGTCGGGAATCCCGAAATGGTCCAGGAAGCTGAGGACCTGCACGGCGAAGGCTTCGTTGATTTCGAACAGGCCGATGTCCCCGATGGTGAGCCCGGCATTGTCCAGTGCCTTCTCGGTGGCCGGAACGGGGCCGATGCCCATTACCTCGGGCTCCACCCCGGCGTAGGCATAGCTGACCAGGCGCATCTTCACCGGCAGGCCGAGCTCCGCGGCGGCCTCTGCGGAGGCCAACACCGCAGCGGTGGCGCCGTCATTCAGGCCGGCGGAGTTTCCGGCGGTGACCCGGCCGTGCGGCCGGAAAGGTGTCCGCAGGGCGTCCAGGTCCGCCATGGTGGTGCCGGGCCGCGGCGGTTCGTCAACGCTGTGGACAGTCCACCCCTCACCCGGCTTCCGGGCAGCCACCGGAACCAGGTCCGGCTGGATCAGGCCCTTTCCGTAGGCGGCGGCAAGTTTGGCCTGGGACGCGACGGCGTAGGTATCGGCACGTTGCTTGGTGATGGCCGGGAAACGGTCGTGCAGGTTTTCGGCAGTGTTGCCCATGTTCAGTGCCGCCGGGTCAACCAGCCGCTCCGACATGAAGCGGGGGTTGGGATCGGCGCCGGAGCCCATCGGGTGGTTGCCCATGTGCTCCACCCCGCCGGCAATGACAACGTCGTAGGCGCCGAAGCCAATGCCTCCGGCGGTGGACGTCACGGCGGTCATGGCGCCCGCGCACATCCGGTCGACGGCGAACCCGGGGACGGTCCGCGGCAGGCCGGCCAGCAGGGCTGCAGTCCTGCCAAGGGTGAGGCCCTGGTCACCGGTCTGGGTGGTGGCTGCGATGGCCACTTCATCCACGCGCTCCGGCGGCAGGGACGGGTTCCGGCGAAGCAGTTCGCGGATGCATTTCACGATCAGGTCGTCGGCGCGGGTTCCGGCGTAGATGCCTTTCTCCCCGGCCCGGCCGAATGGTGTGCGGACGCCGTCAACAAAGACGATGTCGCGGACAGTGCGCTGGGATGCGCCGCTTCCGTGGTGGCTCACGTTTAACTCCTCATCGAGACGTAGGCGCCTGAATGCATGCCGGACTACGGCAGCATCATGACGGCAGTGAACCCGATGTTACTCGTCAGTAACTTAGCCTGCAAGAGGAGAGCCCGTGCCTTCCGGCGGGGGCGGCCGGCGCGGAGCCGAACTACCGGGAGGGGCTACTGTTCCGCCGGTACGGCGGCAGCCGGCTTGGGCTCCTTGGGCGGCAGGGGCTGTGGATTGAGGAAAGCGTGGGTGATCAGGGGTGCCGCCAGTCCGACCTGCCACTCGCGTGCCCCCAGGGTGCGCAGTTCAGCGGCCACCGATGCTTCGCTGATTTCCGCTGGAGGACGCCATGCCACGCGCCGCAGGTAATCCGGAGTCAGCAGGTTTTCCAGCGGCAGGTTCAGCTGGTCGGCCTTCTCCTGCAGCAGGGGCCGGGCAGTGGCCAGCCGTGCGGCGGCTTCGGGGTCGCGGTCTGCCCAGACGCGCGGCGGCGGCGGGGCGTTGGTGGCCAGGTGCAGCGGCGGAAGTTCTTCCAGGTCGCGCGCGGTGGCGATGCAGCGCAGCCAGCGCGGGGCTTCCCGCTGGGCCGCCCGGCCGTGGAATCCCTTGGTGCCCAGCAGTTGCGGCACCGTGGCGGGCATGGCCTTGGCCGCTGCCACCAGTGCGGAATCCGGGATCAGCCGGCCCGGTGCCACATCCCTTTTCTGCGCCAGCGAATCGCGCTCCAGCCACAGTTCCCGGACGGCGGCAAGCTGCCGGCGGTCCCTGATCTGGTGCAGGCCGGAGGTCTTCCGCCAGGGGTCGACCCGGGGCGGGGCCACGCCCGCTGCGAGGATGGCGGCAAATTCCTGCTCGGCGTAGTCGAGTTTTCCGTCCGCCTCGAGAAGTTCCACGAGTTCTTCGCGCAGTTCGGTAAGGACCTCGACGTCGAGGGCGGCGTAGCGCAGCCACGGCTCGGGCAGGGGCCGGGTGGACCAGTCGGCGGCCGAGTGCTCCTTGGCGAGGCCGAACCCCAGCAGCTGTTCGATCACCGCGGCCAGGCCAACCCGGGGCAGTCCGGCCAGGCGGGCGGCCAGTTCGGTGTCGAAGAGTTTGTCCGGCCACATGCCGAGCTCTGAGAGGCAAGGCAGGTCCTGGCTGGCGGCGTGCAGGATCCATTCGACGCCGCGGAGGGCATCGTTGATGATGTCCAGGTTCTCGAAGGGTTCGGGGTCGATGAGCCAGGTCCCGGCCCCTTCGCGGCGGATCTGGACCAGGAAAGCCCGCTGCCCGTACCGGAATCCGGAAGCGCGTTCGGCGTCGACTCCTGCCGGGCCTGTTCCGGCGGCGATGGCGGCGGCGCAGCGCTCCAGGCCGGCCTGCGTTTCGATGACCAGCGGTACGCCGTCCCGGGGCGCGGCAAGTTCGATGATTTCGGGGATGGGGCTGTCGAAGCCTTCCACCGTGATGTGGGGTGCGGTATCAGCAGCCGGAACGCCGGCCGTGGTGTTTTCCGGAATATTAGGGGTCATGATGCCCCCAGTTTACCGGCCGGCAGGCCGCGGACGGGTGGCGGCAGGGCCATGCCTAGTTCCGCCGCCGGTGCGGCAGGGGCGTCACGCCGTCCGGAAGCGGAGGCAGGCCGGCGAAAGTGCACACCATGTCGGACCAGGCCTCCAGGTGTGCCGTGACGTCTGGGGATGCCGGGGTCCACGAGGCGCGGAGCTCGATGTCGATGGAGCCGGGCCGTTCCGCAAGGGTGCCGAAGCTCTCGGAGAGGACCCGGGTGGCAGTTCCGCCGGCGGCCCGGTACTGCGCCTTGTGGTTCTCCAGCGCCTCCACCAGCCAGGTCCAGGCGACTGTTCCGAGCATCTCGTCGTTGCCCATGTCCGGTTCTAGTTCGGCCCGGATGTACGTGACAATGCGGAACTCGCCGTCCCAGACTGCCGATCCGTCGGGGTCATGGAGCAGGATGAAACGGCCGGTAGCCAGCTCCGTTTCGTCGTCGTCCCCGGTCCCCGCCGCGGAGGCGAGGGCCATTGCGGCGGGGCCGTGCAGGGGAGTGCCGGTTCCGGTGCCCGGTGCCATGACTTCCGCACCCAGCGCGACGGCGAAAGGCGCCAGGCGTGCCGGCGCGGGGATCTCCGCGAGGCGGAGTTCCCTGCGGCACTGGGCTTTCCTGAGGGTTCCCAACGCGTGGAGAAAGTCCGGGGGAACCTGGTCAAGTGCGTTCACCTTCGCAGGTTACGCAACGGGAAGGGGCAGGGCGGGAAGGCTCGCCGCCGGCGGCTTAGCCGGACTGCCCGTTCCGGTGATCGCGGAGTTCATGGCGGATCGCTGCGGCGAAGGCATCGATATCCTCCTCGGTGGTGTCGAAGGAACACATCCAGCGCACTTCGCCGGCTGCCTCATTCCAGTCGTAGAAGCGGAAGGAGGTGCGCAGCTTGTCTGCCACGCCCGGGGGAAGGATGGCGAAGACGCCGTTGGATTCGGTTTTCTGCGTTGGCTGCACGCCGTCGATGGTGTCGACGGCGGCGCGGAGCCGGGCCGCCATGGCGTTGGCATGCGACGCGGACCGCAGCCAGAGGTCGCCCTCGAGCAGGGCAATGAACTGGGCCGACATGAACCGCATCTTCGAGGCCAGTTGCATGTTCATTTTCCGCAGGTAGACCAGACCGTGCGCGGCTTCCGGGTTCAATGCCACCACCACCTCGCCGAACAGCAGGCCGTTCTTGGTGCCGCCGAAGGAAAGGATGTCCACGCCGGCGTCGCGCGTGAAGGCACGCAGCGGCACCTGGAGGTGGGCTGCGGCGTTGGCCAGCCGTGCGCCGTCCATGTGCAGCTTCATGCCCCTGGCGTGGGCGTGGTCGGCGATGGCCCGCACTTCCTCCGGCGTATAGCAGGTGCCAAGCTCGGTGGTCTGCGTAATGGACACGGCCAGCGGCTGGGCGCGGTGCTCGTCGCCCCAGCCCCAGGCCTCCCGGTCGATCAGCTCGGGCGTGAGCTTGCCGTCCGGTGTGGGGACGTGCAGCAGCTTGATGCCGCCGATCCGTTCCGGGGCGCCGTTCTCATCCATGTTGATGTGGGCGGTGGAGGCGCACACCACGGCACCCCAGCGGGGGAGCAGCGACTGCAGGGACAGCACGTTGGCGCCGGTCCCGTTGAATACGGGGAAGCACTCGATGCCCGGCCCGAAATGCTCCACCATCAGCTCGTGCAGCCGCGCGGTGTAGTCGTCCTCCCCGTAGGAGACCTGGTGGCCGTCGTTGGCTGCCGCGAGTGCGGCCAGGACTTCGGGGTGGACGCCGGAGTAGTTGTCCGACGCGAAGCCCCGCACGGTGGGGTCGTGCAGCCGCACGGCCGTGCCTGTTTCTGCTGTTGTTGTCATGCCTTTGCTCACGCTTTCAGTCTATGTATCTTCACTGCACCGTACAGTCGTGCACCGAACAGTCAGGTACCGTGCAGTCTTGGTCCATACGGTGCTGGTCCGCCTACGGCGCCAGCCGGAGGCGGGTGCCGTTTACGTCGTCTGCCGGGGAACTGAAGAGTCCCACGACGGCGGTGGCCAGGTCCTTGACGTCCGTCGCGCCGGGGAAGGACCTTTCGGGATGGCTGCGGCGCAGTCCATCGTCCACCAGGGCCTTCACCACCAGCACGACGGCGGCAGCCTGCCCGCCGCCGTCGGCCGCTGCTGCCTTGCGGAACCCGTCCGCCATGGCCATGGTCCACGCTTCGGCGGCCGCCTTGGCGGCGACGTAGCTGGCCACTGCCGCCCCTGGCTTGTCGAGGGCGGTGGAAGACACCATGGCGAACCTGCCGTGGCGGGAGGCGGCGATGTCGTCGAAGAAGACCCGGGAGACGTTGCGCAGCGTGGTGACGGCGGCCTGGTGTAGGAAGTCCCAGTCCTCGTCCGACTGGTCCGGGATGCCCTTCGCTCCCCGCCAGCCGCCCACCAGGTGGATGACGCCGTCCACGGGCCCGGCAACGGCGGAGGCTTCGTTCCGCAGCTGCCGGACGTCGTCGAGCCTGGCGAGGTCGCATACGAGGGGTGTGACGCCGTCGCCCGCCTGGCGTGCAGCAGCCTCAATCCGCGCCTGGTCGGACCCCGCGGTGACCACCCGGTGCCCGGCGTCCCGCAGCGCGCGGGCTACTGCCACCCCGGAGGCTCCGCTGCCGCCCGTGACCAGGACGGTGAGTTTCAGCGGTTCCGCGCCCTGGGGCTCGCTCATAGGGCGGAACTGCCCGTGATTCCGGCGGTTGATTCGATGACCGGGCGCATTTTCTTCTCCAATGCCTCGTAGAACATGGACAGCGGGAATTCATCATCCAGCACCTGGTCGGTCAGGCCGCGCGGGGCGCCGGACAGGGGAAGGGCAGCCGGACCCTTCGCCCAGACGGACGCCGGGTGGGGGGTGACGGTTTCCGAAACCAGTTCGTACGCGGCGAGCCAGTGCGCGGTCTTGGGCCGGTCGATGGAACGCCAGTACAGGTCGTCGATCTTTGCCCCAAGTGCAATGACGGCGTCGGCCACTTCGTCCCAGTCGATGGTGAGCCGGGTGTCGGTCCAGTGCAGGACGTGCTGCTGGTGGAGCCAGGCAAAGAGGAGCTGTCCGCCCAGGCCGTCGTAGTTCCGGACGCGGCTTCCGGTGATGGCGAAGCGGAAGATCCGGTCGAAGATGATGGCGTACTGCACCAGCTTGGCGTGCCGGCGTGCCTCCGGGTCGGCGTCGTCGTCCTTCTGGATGCGGACGGACTCGCGGAAGGCGGTGAGGTCGCAGCGCAGTTCCTCCAGGGAGTACAGGAAGAACGGCATGCGCTGCTTGATCATAAAGGGATCAAACGGCAGGTCGCCGCGCATGTGCGTCCGGTCGTGGATGAGGTCCCACATCACGAAGGTGGCTTCCGTGAGGTCCTGGTCGGCCAGCATTTCGGCAGCGCCCTCCGGCAGTTCCAGGCACGTGGTTTCGGCGGCGGCCTTGAGCACGCGGCGGAAGCGGGCCGCCTCGCGGTCGGCGAAGATGGCACCCCACGTGAACGTGGGGGTTTCGCGCACGGCGACGGTCTCGGCGAAGAGCACCGCCGAGTTGGTGTCATAACCGGCAGTGAAGTCCAGGAAGCGGATGGGGACGAACAGCTTGTTGGAGTAGTCGCCGCCTTCCAGGCCGGCGATGAACTCGGGCCAGATCACCTCGATCAGGACAGCCTCCACCAGGCGGCTGCTGCTGCCGTTCTGGGTGTACATGGGAAAAACCACCAGGTGCTGCAGTCCGTCCCGGCGCTGTTCCTGCGGCTGGAAAGCGAGCAGCGAGGAGAGGAAATCGGGAACACCGAATCCACCGGCTGCCCAGGCGGAAAAGTCTGCGCAGACGGCGTCCAGGTACGCGGAGTCGTGCGGGAAGGCAGGGGAGAGTGCACTGACGGCGTCAATGATCACCTTGGTGTGGGCGGAGGCTTCATTGTGCGCGGCAGTGTCCGGGATGGACCCGTCCTGGACCTGGAGGGCCTGAAGGGCGGTGGCTGCTGCCTTAAGCCGGAGCCAGTCCTGGTTGTTTGCGGAAATCCCGGTGACGGCGGCGGTCAGGGTTTCAGTCATCGTCGGCTGCCTTTCTGGTTGCTTGCTAACTATTGCCGAGCGTAGCAAGCAACCAGCAGAACTAATCTGAAAAGCAGCCTAGCCTAAGAAATGCTGTGGCTAGAGGACGGGATCAACTGGGCGAGACATGACCCCCGCTGGGGAATCAGTTTCCCGGGTTACCGTCGCTGACCTGCGGCTTTTCGTTCGAAACCAATTTCAGGGACACGGAGTTGATGCAGTAGCGCTGGTCGGTGGGGGTTCCGTAGCCCTCGCCTTCAAAGACATGGCCCAGGTGGGAATCACAGGTGGCGCAACGGACCTCCACGCGCTCCATGCCCAGCGTGCGGTCATGGATGTACCGGACGGTGCCTTCAGCCAGGGGAGCCCAGAACGACGGCCAGCCGCAATGCGAATCGAATTTCTCGTTGCTGGTGAACAGTTCCGCCCCGCACGCCCGGCACTGGTAGACCCCCGCGGTGTGGGTATCCCAGTACTCTCCCGTGTAGGGGCGCTCGGTACCGGCCTGGCGCAGGACGTGGTACTCCTCGGGGGTGAGTTCTTCCCGCCACTCGGCGTCGCTTTTCTGGACCGTGGCGTTCACTGCGGCGGGCTCACCCGGTCCCACCGTTGGATCTGCCACCGCGTCGGTGGCCTTGTTACCGAAAATGCTGTTTCCGAAGATGCTCATAGGAATGCCAACGCTTAGGAGTCGCCGATAAATCCCGAGCCCGCGTACAAGTGCAGTACGGGGAGGCCCAGCTGGTCCTGGGCCTTGTTGGCCCAGTCGGTATGGAAGGTATCGGCCACCGCGTGCGGCCGGGTGATCACCACTGCCTGTGAGGCGCCCGTTTCGCGGACCCTGGATACCAGCCCGTTGACCGCGCCGCCGTCCACAACTTCACCGGTGACGCCGCTGCCCAGTCCTTCCAGCGCAGCCAGCGACACGGCAAGGGTTTCCGATGCCTGCGCCCGCTCGGTGGTGGGGTCCGGGGTGTGGGACGTGAGCTCGCGGAAGGCTTTGGCGATGTCCAGCATGGACAGGTTCTCCAGGAAGTCCACCAGCAGGTGCCGCTCGGTGTTTGCCGGCACCAGCACCAGCAGGCTGGAATCCGATCCGTCCACGAGCCGTTCTATGTTCAGGCGGTCGTCCGCCCCCAGGGGTTCTTCGGTCAGGATGACGATGGGATCACTCATGGCCTTAGCCTAGCCCTGTGCATGGGGCGCCGCACTCAATCTTCGGCTCCGCCCGCGGCCGCCGCCGCGGTGCGGAATGTGGGCTTCCGTTTCGAGGCGGTAAGAATAGTGCCATGGCTCTTTTCCAGCGCACCAGCCCTGCCCCTGTTGTCCGGACCCCCGAGGACGGCGGAATGTCCCTGGGGACCAAGTGGGCCATCGGCGGGGCCATCGGTGGGGTTTCCCTGGCCGGGCTCCTCGCCACGGGTTCGTCTGCGCTCGCCGTCTACTTTGCGCGCCGGGTCATCACGCCGTCCCGGCAGAGGACGGCCGACCAGGAAGTGCTGGCCGTCATCCGGGACGGCCGGCAGCAGCAGGTGATCCTGGCAGCCACTGACGACACCACGATGGAGGGGGTGTACGGATTCTTTTTCGACGGCGGCAAGGGGCACGCGCGGATCGGCCGCATCGTCTCCTATTCGCCGGCTGAAAGGACCGTCCTGCGCGAGGTGGAGGCCGTGTATTCCGGTGACCTCTCCACGGCGCGGTGGGGCTGGTGGAGCGGTGCCACCTACCCGGACCCGGCCGCCGTCGGAATTCCTGCGGAGGACGTGATGATCCCGGTGGACCGCGGCGAAGCGCCGGCCTGGCTGGTACGCGCCGGAGGTACCGCCCGGACCTGGGCGGTGATGGTGCACGGGCGCGGCGCCACCCGGCAGGAGGCGCTGCGCGCGGTGGGGCCGGCCCTGGAGCTTGGACTCACCAGCCTGGTGGTGTCCTACCGGAACGACGGGCTGGCGCCGTCGGCGGACGACGGCCGGTATGGCCTGGGTTCCACCGAGTGGCGGGATGTCGAGGCTGCCATCGAGTATGCGCTGGGCAAGGGAGCCGAGGAGATCGTTCTGTTCGGCTGGTCGATGGGCGGCGCCATCTGTCTCCAGGCCGCCGATCTGTCCCGCTACCGCCACCTGATCCGCGCCATGGTGCTCGATGCGCCGGTGATCGACTGGGTGAACGTCCTGGCCCACCACGCACAGCTGAACCGCATCCCGTCGCTGGTGGGCCGCTACGGGCAGCTGATGCTGGGGCACCCGCTCGGCCGCCGGCTCACCGGCCTCGCCGCCCCGGTTGACCTCAAAGCGATGGACTGGGTGTCGCGCGCCGTGGAGCTGCGGACTCCCACGCTGATCCTGCACAGCGTGGACGACGAGTACGTGCCGTACAAACCGTCAGCCCTGCTGGCCGAACGTAACCCGGAGATGGTCACGTTCGAGACCTTCAGCCGTGCACGGCACACGAAAGAGTGGAACGTTGATCCGGAGCGCTGGGAGAGGCTGGTGAAGGCGTGGCTGCGGCAACAGCTGGCCCCGCGGCTGAACCCCGGTGCTGCGACTGCGGCCGGATCCCCGCGCCCTGGCCAGTAGGGGCCACCGTCAGCTGAGGAGCGCGCTCCGCCACACATCGATGTGCCGTGCGACGTACTCCGCCGAGGCTTTCCAGTGTTCCCCGTGGCCGTCGTCGTACATGCGCGCCCATGGCTGGCGCCCCGAATCCTTTGCTTCCTGCAAGAGGCCGTACATTGCCTGTACGCGGTGGACGAGCGTCTGCGGAAGCGCCCGCCGCTGCCCTTCATCCGCGCGGTAGCCGTCCGTGAATGCGCGAAGGCGGACGCCTGCCTCATGGGGGTCCGCACCTTCCCATAAACCGGCGAATGACTGTGCAGCGTAGGCAAGATCCCAGAGCCGTGAACTGGGGCCGGCGCCATCCCAGTCAATGAACACCCAGCGGTCACCCGTCACGAGGTTCCACGGCGCGAGGTCGTTGTGGCAGATCAGCTCGGCTTCCGGTGCGGGGATGAGCACCTTCCATCGGCTGACATCCTCCGGGGTGCACAACGGGCTGTTGTCGTGGATGGCCCGGATCATGCCGCCCACCTTGTGGAGATCGGCCGTTTCCAGCTGCCCCCGGTCTATGGCCAGGGTTCCTTCGACGTACTCGATTACCTGGCGGCCCTCGTTGTCCTGTCCGGCGGCCCGCGGAACATCCAGCCCCGCAGCCGCCAGGATGGAAAGAAAGTGATGCACATCCGGGGTGGAGGTTTCCCAGGGCTTCCGTACGGTAGTGCCGACCCGCACAACAAAATCCGAAGCGTTGCCGCCGGACAGGGCCTGCTCTTCGCTCACTCGTGCCCGTGGCCCTGTGCCAGCGAGCTGATGGACGCTGTCACGGCGTCGGTCAGCCGTACCAGGTCGGCGGGCGCGAGCTCGATGTCCAGGCCGCGTCTGCCTCCCGAAACCAGCACGGTATCCAGCGCCAGCGCACTGGAATCCAGCACGGCAGGGGAGGGGAGCCGCTGGCCCAACGGAGAGATACCGCCGAGGACGTAGCCGGTCCGCCGCTGGGCAGCAGCGGGATCCGCCATGGCAGCCTTCTTGGAACCCAGCGCGGCGGCGAAGGCCTTGAGGTCAAGCGTTCCGCTGACGGGCACGATGCCGACCGCCAGCTTGCCCTCGACCTCCACCATCAGGGTCTTGAAGACCCGGGCCGGGTCGATGCCGAGGACTTCCGCAGCCTCCGCGCCGTAACTGGCAGCGGAAGGATCATGGGTATAGGGGTGCAGCACAAAGGGAACTCCGGCTGCGGTCAATGCCGCTGTGGCCGGAGTTCCCTGTGCGGTGCTTTTGCGTGCCATACGCTCTAGGCGCGGACGCCGGACGTGGCGGCCACCTTGCGTTTGATCCGCCCGAGCATTGCCGTCATGCCCCGCATCCGGAGCGGCGTGATGGCCCGGGTGAGGCCGAGCAGTTCGGGCATGTCGTCCGGCACTGACAGGATCTCACCGGCGGTCAGCCCGTCCAGGCCCTCATGCAGCACGCCGGCGAAACCGCGCGTGGTGGGAGCCTCGGCCGGGGCCTTGAAGAACAGCCGCACGGCGGCAGCTGCCCGGCCGTCGTCGTTCTTCTCCGTCTCGATGGTGAGGAACAGCGGGGACTGGC
The DNA here is from genome assembly GCF_059093025.1 of Arthrobacter sp. 210 2. Taxonomy (NCBI): domain Bacteria; kingdom Bacillati; phylum Actinomycetota; class Actinomycetes; order Micrococcales; family Micrococcaceae; genus Arthrobacter; species Arthrobacter sp. 210 2. The sequence goes on along the minus strand of NZ_JBNHIE010000008.1, from coordinate 64,863 downwards.
ACTCCACAACCTGCTCCAGCAGCTCAGGGTGGTCCTTGAGCCGGTCCGGAAGCTCGGGCAGTCCCTCCGAGAATTCCAGCAGCAGCTGGAGCCTCTCGGGTTCGGTCAGGGCTTGGAAGTCGTCCACGATCGCCGCCAGGGCGGAAGGCAGGGCTTGAGTAGTCATCAGTCCAATTCTACGCGGGAGGAACTCCCGTCAGACTCCTGCCGGGACGGGAAAGGAACCGCGCTCGGCGCCCTTGACGATGGGGACGCGGACGGCGTTGCCCCACTCTGTCCAGGAACCGTCGTAGTTCCGGACGGACTCGAAGCCCAGGAGGTACTTAAGGGCGAACCAGGTGTGGCTGGAACGCTCGCCGATGCGGCAGTAGGCCACGACGTCGTCACCTTCAGCCAGGCCTGCTTCGCCAAGGTACAGGGCCTCAAGTTCCTCACGGCTGCGGTAGGTGCCGTCAGCGGCGGCGGCGCGTGCCCAGGGGATGGAAGCGGCGGTGGGGATGTGGCCGCCGCGCAGCGCGCCCTCCTCCGGGTAGGCAGGCATGTGGGTGCGCTGGCCGGTGTATTCCTCGGGGGAGCGGACGTCGATGAGGGGCTTGCCCAGGTGCGCCAGGACATCCTCCTTGAACGCGCGGATGGGAGCGTCATTGCGCTCGACCTCCGGGTAGCTGCCGCGTGCGGGGGCCGGCTTCTCCTTGGTCAGCTCACGGCCTTCGGCAATCCACTTGTCGCGGCCGCCGTCCAGCAGGCGGACGTCCTGGTGGCCGAAAAGGGTAAAGACCCACAGGGCGTAGGCGGCCCACCAGTTGGACTTGTCACCGTAGATCACCACGGTGCTGTCGCGGGAGATGCCTTTTGACGCCGCCAGCTCGGCAAAGGCGGCGCCGTCCACGTAGTCCCGGGTCACCTCGTCGTTCAGGTCGGTGTGCCAGTCGATCTTCACGGCACCCGGAATGTGCCCGGTTTCGTAAAGGAGGACGTCCTCATCGGATTCGACAACAACCAGTTCACCGTTGGCTACCGCGCCGCTTTCGATGGCCGCGGCAAGCCATTCGGTGGAGACCAGCCGCTCGGGGTGGGCGTAGGCAGCGAATTTCTCGTTCTGTTCAACGGGGTAGGGCATAGCGTTGGCCTTTCATTGAGAACACGGGAGGACAGCTGAAGATGGAAGGGCGCCGGTGTTGGGACCTGGTCCCACACTAGCCAGCGCCCCACGCGATGTCCGTATTCCGTTAACAGGACGAAATGTTGCCTTCATCACGCATCCGGCTGCCGGGGCGGATGAGGCCCGGGGCTGCAGCGTGTTGCCGGTATCCTTTCTGGGGACCTCCTACCAGCAGAACGGACCACCTTGGTACAGATCGAACAGCTTGCCGCCCGCACTCCGGCAGTTTCGGTGGATGAACTCCTTAAGGGATTCTTTCCATCGCCGCGATTCGGCCAGGTCTCCTTTGCCAGCTACCGGCCGGATCCCAAACAGCCCTCCCAGGCCGCAGCAGTCCGCGCCCTTCAGGGCTTTGCCGAGGGCGTGGGATCGGGCGACGGCGGCGGCCTGTTCAAGAAGCTGTTCGGCAAGAAGGACACTTCCCGTGCCGGGATCTACCTGGATGGCGGCTTCGGCGTGGGCAAAACCCACCTGCTTGCGTCCCTCTGGCATGCGGCGCCGGGCCCCAAGGCCTTCGGCACTTTCGTGGAATACACCAACCTGGTGGGTGCCCTGTCCTTCCGCAAAACCGTGGATGCGCTGAGCAGCTACAAACTTGTCTGCATCGACGAATTTGAACTCGACGATCCGGGCGACACCGTCCTGATGTCGCGGCTCATGCGCGAGCTGGCCGACGCCGGCGTCAAGCTTGCCGCCACATCCAACACCCTCCCGGGCTCCCTGGGCGACGGCCGGTTCGCCGCCGTGGACTTCCAGCGCGAAATCCAGGTCCTGGCCGACCAGTTCGACGTGATCCGGATCGACGGCGAGGACTTCCGCCACCGCGGACTGCCCGCCGCCCCGGCACCGCTGAAGAACAGCGAACTCTCGTCCCACATGAAGGCGGAGTTCGACGGCAAGACTGTGGCCCAGGACGAGTTCGCCACGCTGATCCACCACCTCGCGGGCGTGCACCCCAGCCGCTACCGGCAGCTGATCGACGGCATCGACGGAGTGGTGTGGCGCAACGTGGAACCCATCACCGAGCAGGCTGTGGCGCTGCGGTTCGTGGTCCTCGCCGACCGCCTCTATGACAAGGATGTTCCCATCCTTGCCAGCGGCGTCCCGTTCGACAAGCTCTTCACCGAGGAGATGATGACGGGCGGCTACATGAAGAAGTACTTCCGCGCCGTCTCCCGCCTCACCGCACTGGCCCGCGAGGGCCAGAACCACGAACCGTCCTGACGGGCTTCTCGTCCGCCGGGGACCGGTCACCGCGCTGAACGAGCAGTGACCGCACCGCCAGGCCGGCAAGAAGGGCCCAAAAGGCCGAGCCGATCCCCGCGAAGGCGAGCCCGGAAGCCGCCATCAGGAAAGTGACGGACGGGGCGATCCGGTCCTCTGCGTCCGCCAGCGCGGACGAGACCGCCGCGGCCAGGGTTCCCAGCAGCGCCAGTCCCGCCACCGCCTCCAGCATCCCGGCGGGTGCGGCGTTAACCACAGTTACCAGGGCGGCGGAGAAGGCAGCCAGTACCAGGTAGGCCAACCCCGAGGTGAAACCGGCCACCCAGCGCCTGCTCCGGTCGCTGCCGGCCTCTTCGCCGGCGGCAAGGGCCGCGCTGAGGGCAGCAAGATTTATTGCGTGCCCGCCGAATGGTGCACCGAGGAGGGTGCCGGCGCCCGTCACCAGCATGGACGGGCGCCACGGGGTTTCGAAGCCAAAGGACCGGAGGACAGCCACGCCGGGGACGTTCTGCGAGGCCATGGTCACCACGAACAGTGGAAGGGCAATTCCCGCCATGGCCTGCAGGCTGAAGGTGGGCGTGGTCCAGACTGGAGCCGGCAGGAAGCTTCCGGCGCCCAGCCCGCTCCCGCCGGCCGCAATCGATATGCCAATGACGCCAAGCGCCACCAGCAGGGCGGCCGGAACCGCCCAGCGCGGCGCGAATTTCATCATCAGCAGCCAGCAGATGATCACCGGGGCCACAAACAGCGGGACGCTTCCCAGGGCTTTGAACGGGGCCAGGCAGAGCTGCAGGAGGACTCCGGCAAGCATGGCCTGCGCCAGGGTGGTGGGAATCCTGGACATCAGCCGGCCAAGTGAAGGAACCAGGCCCGTCAGGGCTATCAGGATGCCGGTGGCGATGAAGGCCCCGACGGCGGCCGGCCACCCGCCGTCGGCTGTTCCGGATGCGGCAAGGAGCGCTGCGCCGGGCGTAGACCAGGCAAGTGTCACGGGGACTTTGGAGCGCCAGGCCAGCAGGAGCACGCCGACGCCGACAGCCAGGGGCAGGGCCAGCAGGCCGGACGCCGCCTGGGCCGGGTCGGCGCCCACCGCCTTGAGGCCGGCCAGCACCACGGCGAAGGATGAGGTGAAGCCCACCAGGGCGGTGACGATGCCTGCAACAACGGGCCGGGAATCGAATCCGGAGGGCTGGCCGGCCTGGTGGGAGTTGAGTGGGGAGGACTTCGCCATACCCGCAGGTTACCGGCGCCCCCGCTCGGACAGGCAATCGGAAGCGGCACCTGCTGTTTTAAAACGCCAAAGGCGCGGGTGCCGCCTCCCGGCGGGACCCGCGCCCCCTTGACGTGCTAGGGCAAGGCCCTGGCCAAATCCTTTACGGAGTCCTGTCAGCCGGCGGAACCGGGTTGACGGGAGTAACCGGGGGAACCTGCTCGGCGGCAGGTGCCTGGCCCGGGGTTCCGTTCTTGTCAATGAGCTTGGAAGCGCCATTCTGGATCTTGTCGACGTGGCCGGAGTACTTGCCTCCGGTCTTGGTGTCGACGAAATCGCCGGCCTTGCTGATGCCGTTCTTGATGGCCTGCTCGTTGCCATGGATGAGACCCTGAGCCTTGCCCTTTAGATCGTCAATTAGTCCCACGAGCACCTCCCTTCAATCGCGGAGCCAGGTCGCTCCTCGCGCCTTCGATCCTAGCCCCGCCAGGGAAGGCTGCCAAGGAAATTGGGAGCTTTCGGTGTTCGCCCGGAGCGGATGCCCCACCTTGCCCCATCAGTTGTGGTTCCTATTGCCCGGTTTTGGCATCTGGACCTGATGGGGCATCCGGGGAAACGAAAAAAGCAGCTCCGGAGAGCTGCTTGAAAAGTGTGGGCGATACTGGGATCGAACCAGTGACCTCTTCCGTGTCAGGGAAGCGCGCTACCGCTGCGCCAATCGCCCGGAACCGGAAGCCCGGCTTATGGGATTGTACAAGAAGTAAGAGAGCGGACGACGAGATTCGAACTCGCGACATCCACCTTGGCAAGGTGGTGCTCTACCAGCTGAGCTACGTCCGCGTGTGCAGTATTTTCCGGCCTGAGCCGGACTGCGTAAGGCAAGTTTCCTTGCCGAGTGGGCGATACTGGGATCGAACCAGTGACCTCTTCCGTGTCAGGGAAGCGCGCTACCGCTGCGCCAATCGCCCATTGCATCCGGATTTTCTCCGGAAACCATGGTTTTCACCGAGGTGGGTACGGGATTCGAACCCGTGTATACGGCTTTGCAGGCCGCTGCCTCGCCTCTCGGCCAACCCACCGTGTAAGCGTGATTCCGGGGAATCCTGCCGTGACAGTGTCCTGCGAGCGGACGACGAGATTCGAACTCGCGACATCCACCTTGGCAAGGTGGTGCTCTACCAGCTGAGCTACGTCCGCATTTTGGAGAGGTGATTCGCTGCCGTTCCCGGCATTTCCTCGCGTTCCAACGAGTAAAAACAATATAGGAGGTTCCGGGATTCTCCAAATCGGGTGCTGCGCCGGGGCCGGCAATGCGCCCGCTTCCCTGTAATGGCGCGGTTCGCGGAGAGTTACAGGCGTGTAATTCTCGACGGCGGGACGCTACCTGGCACTTATAGGGGCAGCTTCGGCAGGGCATTACAGGGATCGTTGACTTGCGGGCGGTTGTCCTCTGGATGCCGATTTTTGAAATGGCCGGACGGTGGGCTAGCATTCAAATGCATCAGGGCGATTGGCGCAGTGGTAGCGCGCTTCGTTCACACCGAAGAGGTCACTGGTTCGAACCCAGTATCGCCCACCAAAGATTGGTCCGTTTCCGCTCATTAGCAGTGGAAACGGACCTTTTTTGTGCCCGGACCTGAGCCCGGAGTTTTTGTCGGCCCCCTGTGAAAGAGTCTTTTGTATGACTGATCCACTTCTCGCCCACGCCACCGAGTACGGCCGGATGTATGCGCGGTCCACATCCGAGCAGTTCTCGGTACCGTCCATCACTACGGTGATCGGCCAGCAGCCGCACGGGCTGGACGGCTGGTTCGGATACATGGGTGCCAGCAGCCTGGCCAAGGATCCCCTGTTGGCCGATTGCCTGGGAAGCCCCGTCAAAATCAAGCAGGCCGTTAACCGTGCCGCCAAGGCTGCAGAGACCTACCGGGACGAGGCAGCCAAAAGAGGAGACCGGGTCCATAACTACTGCGAACAGGTGGCACTCCGCGCGCTCGGCCGGCCGCATGCCATGAAGGAGACCCGGGAGGCCCTGGCGGCCAACGGCGAGGAAGCCTTTGCCGTCCGGTTCGACGAATGGTGGGAGCTGTACCGGGTGGAGCCCATCGCTCCGGAAATTACGGTGTGGAACCACTCTGTCGGCTATGCCGGCACCCTGGACCTGGTTGCGCGCATCAACGGCCGCGTCTGCCTGATCGATTACAAAACCAAGGGCACCACCCGTGACGGCCTGGTCAAGCCGCTGGATGACAAGGTGGTCATGCAGCTGGTGGCCGGAATGAAGGCCGAGGAAAGCCTGGTCGATCCGGTGGCGGGAACCTGGGAACCCTGGAAGTACGGCGAAAACCCCGTGCTGCTGGCGGTCGCCATCGGCGAAACGGAAGTGCGGCCGGTCCGCGCCAACCCTGAGGTCCTGAAGCACCACTGGTGGAAGTTCTGCTCGCTGCGGCGGGTGTGGGAGCTCTCCGCGGACACCATCAGCGCAGGCACTGCGCTGCTGCCCATTGCCCCGCCGCCGCTGGCACAGGTGCGCACCGCATAGGAACGGTCACAGCACCTAAACTGGATTGGTCCCCTTTGCCGCAACCTTAAGGAAAAACAGCGCATGGCTATTCTGAATATCCGCATCATTGGCGATCCTGTGCTGCGCACAGTCGCCGATCCCGTGACGGATTTCGGGCCTGAGCTTGCAAAACTGGTCGCGGACATGACCGAAACCATGGAGGACGTGGAGGGTGCAGGCCTCGCCGCGCCCCAAGTGGGCGTCAGCAAGCGCGTCTTTACCTACCGCATCAACGGCGTCGAGGGACACATCATCAATCCTGTGCTGGACAACAGCGAGGATTACCAGCCCGATGAGGTGGAAGGCTGCCTTTCCATCCCCGGCCTGGGCTTTCCTGTAAAGCGCTTCCGCGCCACCCGCGTCACCGGCGTGGATGTCAACGGGAACCCCGTGTCCGTCGAGGCTGAGGGGATGCTGGCACGCTGCTTCCAGCACGAGAATGACCACCTGGACGGCATCCTCTACACGGACCGCCTGGAAGGGGAGGACCGGAAGGCCGCCCTGCGTTCCATCCGGAACGCCAACTACGAGGCAGTCACGGAACGCACGACGGCGAAACGCGCCAAGACAGTAGGGTCAAGTTTCGGCGGCTCCAGCTTTGGCGGGTCCAGCTTTGGTGCCGGCGCGGCTGGTATCAACGGGTGAGGGTCCTCTTCGCAGGGACGCCAACCGTCGCCGTCCCCTCCCTGAATGCCCTCATCGAGGCAGGCTTTGACGTTGTTGCCGTCCTGACGCGTCCGGACGCTCCCATCGGGCGCAAACGCGTGCTCACGCCGTCGCCCGTTGCCGCCCGTGCCGCCGAACTCGGGATAGAGGTCATCCGTGCAGCCCGCGTTGATGCCGAAGCCACTGCCCGCATCGCAGCGGTCAATCCCGATGTTGCGGCCATCGTGGCTTATGGCGGACTGGTCCCGCCCGCGGCCCTCGCCATACCCCGCCACGGCTGGGTCAACCTGCACTTTTCGCTGCTGCCCGCCTGGCGCGGAGCGGCGCCCGTGCAGCGTTCAGTGATGGCGGGTGACGACGTGACCGGCGCCGTGACGTTCCGGCTGGAGGAAGGCCTGGACACGGGTCCTGTTTATGGCACACTTACCGAGACGGTGGGTCCGGATGACACCGCCGGTGAACTGCTCGAACGGCTTTCCCACAGCGGCGCGGTCCTCCTGGCACAGACGCTCTCGGCAATCGAAGCAGGGAAGGCCTCGCCGCAGCCCCAGTTCGGGGACGTGTCACTGGCGCCGAAACTCACGCTTGAGGACGGCCGCCTCAACTGGGGCCATCCCGCCCTGGCCCTGGGACGGCAGGCACGGGGGGTCACTCCTGAGCCGGGTGCCTGGACGATGCTTCACGGGCAACGCGTCAAACTGGAACCACTCCGGCTCCGCCCCGATGTCTCCGGGCTGGCGCCCGGCTCGATGGCAGTAGAAGGCAAAAGCGTCCTGGTGGGCACCGGCTCCCACGCCGTGGAACTGACCCGGATCCAGCCCGCCGGCAAAAAGATGATGTCCGCTGCCGACTGGGCACGCGGTTTAGGTTCACTGGAAAGCGTGGTGTTCGAATGAGCGGGTCCGGCGGCAATTCAGGGGGGCAGGGAAACGCGGGCGGACGTGGCGCCGGCCAAGGCGGCCGCGGCAAGGGCGGCCCGCGGGACGACAGCCGGCGCAACGCCCAGGGCCGCGAACGCAATCGCGGCCCGCAGCGGAACTTCACCGGGAACGCCCCGTCCCAGCGCACCCGTCGGGCGGATCCCGCACGCCTTGTGGCGTTCGAGGTGCTGCGCGCCGTAGCGGCCGAGGACGCTTACGCCAACCTGGTCCTGCCAACCCGGATCCGCCACCACGGACTGGACAAGCGCGATGCCGGCTTCGCCACTGAACTCAGTTACGGGGCCCTCCGTGGCCAGGGCACCTACGACGCCATCCTGGCACGCTGCGTGGACCGGCCGCTGGACCAGCTTGACCCGGCCATCCTGGATGCCCTGCGCATCGGAACCCATCAGCTGCTCGCCATGCGGGTCCCGGCCCATGCTGCCCTGGACCAGACCGTGGGCCTGGCCCGCGCCGTTATCGGTGCAGGGCCGTCAGCGCTGATCAACGCCGTGCTTCGCAAAGTCACAGCACACAGCCTCGACGAATGGCTCGACCTCCTGGTGGACGGCGAAACCGATGAAACCAGGATCGCTTCCCTCCGCCATGCCCACCCGGAGTGGATTGTCCGCGCGATGCGCCAGTCCCTGGTGGCACACGGACGTCCGGTGGCGGAGATCAACGAACTCCTGGAAGCAGACAACGCCGCACCCGTGGTCAACCTGGTGGCACTCCCGGGGCTGGGGAGCCTGGACGAGGCGCTGGAAAACGGCGCAACCCCGGGGGAACTGGTGGAAGGGTCGGCGCTGTCCAGCGGCGGGGACCTGGGCCGGCTTTCCTCCGTCCGCGAAGGCACCACACGCGTCCAGGATGTCGGCTCCCAGCTTGTGGCCCGCGCCATGGCGGCGGTGGACCTCGGCCCTGACGGCGCCCGTGACGGAAATGCTGAAGCCTGGCTGGACCTGTGCGCCGGCCCCGGCGGGAAGGCGGCGCTGCTCGGCGCCCTTGCCAGGGAACGGGGGGCCACCCTGCTGGCCAATGAACCGGCGCCGCACCGCGCCAAGCTCGTCAGCCAGGCGCTCTCTGCCGTTCCCCGCGACACCTGGCAGGTCCGTACCGGTGACGGCCGCGAGGTCGGCATAGAACAGCCGGAGTCATACCACCGCGTACTGGTAGACGTACCGTGCAGCGGACTGGGAGCCCTCCGCCGCCGTCCGGAGTCCCGCTGGCGCCGTTCGCCAAAGGACCTGACGGACCTTGGTCCCCTGCAGCGGGAGCTCCTTGCTTCGGCGCTGGCCGCCGTCCGGCCAGGGGGAGTGGTGGCCTATGTCACCTGCTCGCCGCATCCGGCCGAAACCAAGGCCGTGGTGGCTGATGCCCTCCGCAAGCGCGACGACCTCGAACTCCTCGACGCCGGTGCGGCCCTGGACGCCGTCAGCCTGACGGGGAGCCTGGGTGCCGGGCACGAGTCCACGGCGCAGCTCTGGCCACATGTCCACAGCACCGACGCCATGTTCCTCGCCCTCATCAGGAAGAAGCAGAAACAGTGAAAGGCAACCCCGTGACGCAATGCTGCATCAACCCGAGCATCCTCTCCGCCGACTTCGTCAATCTTGAGGCTGAACTGCAGCGCATCAGCAATGCCGACGCCGTGCACGTGGACGTTATGGACAACCACTTCGTGCCCAACCTGACCATCGGGCTGCCCGTGGTGCAGCGAATCCAGGCCGTCAGCCCCGTCCCGCTTGACGCGCACCTGATGATTTCCGACGCCGACCGCTGGGCACCCGGTTTCGCCGACGCCGGCCTGGCCTCGGTGACGTTCCACGCCGAGGCGTCCATCGCCCCCGTGAAGCTGGCCCGTGAACTGCGGAGCAGGGGCTCCAAGGCCGGGATGGCCCTGCGGCCCGCTACTGCGGTGGAGCCCTACCTGGACATGCTGCAGGAACTGGACATGCTGTTGATCATGACCGTGGAACCGGGCTTCGGCGGCCAGGCTTTCCTGGACGTGACACTGCCCAAGATCCGCCGCGCGAGGGCGGCGATCGACGGCTCGGGAATCGGCGTAGCCATCCAGGTGGACGGCGGAATCACCGAAGAGACAATCACCCGCGCTGCGGAAGCGGGCGCGAACGTCTTTGTGGCCGGTTCTGCTGTCTACGGCGCCGATGATCCTGCCGCCGCGATCGACCGGCTGCGGCAGGAAGGCGCGCGGACGTTACGCGCAGCGTCGGAATAACCGGGAGTAGGTTCCGGTTGTGGCACAATAACAAAACACATACGTGCTCCGGGGTCGGTGTAAGTCCGAACCGGCGGTGACAGTCCGCGACCCGCGAGCCGGTGGTTTTCTTAGGAGAATCCCCGCAGACGGTTGAACCGGTGAAATTCCGGTACCGACAGTTAAAGTCTGGATGAGAGAAGCACGTACAGCTGTATCTGCGGGGCCATAGGGCTCCGCAGCGTTCTGCTGTCGTATACCCCCGGAGCCATCGCGGTTCGAGAGGGAAGGAACGACACAGGAATGAACCCCAAGCGATGGCTCTTTGATGCCGATAACACCGCTGCTTCGACGGCAGCCACCCCCATTGTGGTGGCAGCCGCATGACGGTCAGCAATCCGCCGGTTACGGCGAAAAGCCAAAACCTCCGTCCGGACGCCACCGAAACCATGACATCCGGACACCCGGGGCTGAGCCCCGCCGCCGGAACCGTCACAGCCTTCAGCGCGACTGAAACCGCTGCCATGGAGGCCGCCCTCCAAGCAGCCCTGCAGGGGCCGCGCGGGGCGAACCCGCTGGTGGGCGCCGTCGTCGTCGATCCTGAAGGCCGCACCCTCGTGACCGGATTCCACCGCGGCGCGGGAACTGCGCACGCTGAGGCTGACGCGATCGCGCAGGCCAATGCTGCAGGGCTTGACCTGGCCGGATCCACCATGGTGGTGACGCTGGAGCCATGTAACCATGTGGGCCGTACCGGCCCCTGCGCCGAGGCCATCATCGCCGCCGGCATCACCGACGTGGTGTACGCCGTGGACGATCCCCATGACCCCGCCGCCGGCGGAGCCGCAACGCTCCGTTCCGCGGGGGTCCGGGTCCGCAGCGGACTCGGCGCCGCCGAATCTTTGGACCTGAACCGCCGCTGGTTCGAGGCGGTGGCTGCCCGGCGTCCCTTCGTCACGCTGCATATCGCGCAGACCCTCGACGGCCGCATCGCCGCCGAGGACGGCACCAGCCAGTGGATCTCAAGCCCGGAATCCCTGATCGACAATCACGCCATCCGCACCCGCATCGACGCCATCCTGGTGGGCACGCAGACTGTGCTGGTGGACAATCCGAGGCTGACCGCCCGTGATCCCCAGGGAGCACCCGCTGCCAAGCAGCCGGTGCGTGCCGTCATGGGACTTCGCGACATCCCGGCCGGGGCCGCCATCCGCGGTGACGACGGCCTGGCCATGCACCTTCCCACCCGGGAACCCCGGGAGGCCCTGTCCACGCTCTACGCATCCGGCGCCCGCCACATCATGGTGGAGGGAGGCTCGCGCATCCTCAGCGCATTCCTCACCGCCGGGCTGGTTGATGAACTCATCGTGTACCTCGCCCCCACCCTGTTGGGGTCCGGAACTCCGGCCCTGAACGGCCTGGGCATCACGAGCCTTCCCGACGCCCAGCAATGGGAGTGGGACGCGTCCGACGGCGGTGCGGTGCGTACGCTGGGCCGCGACCTGAGACTTCACCTGAGACCGCAACGGACCGTTGCCCTCGATCCACAACCAGCACTCAACCCACAACCGTCCCGCGGCAGCGCGGAGCAAGCCCAGGGAGGCTACTGATGTTTACCGGAATTATTGCCGAACAGGGACACGTCCTGTCCGTGGACCGTGACGGCGACACCAGCGCCACAGTCCGGCTCGAGGCACCAAGCACCACGGAGGGCCTTGCCCTGGGTGGCTCGATCGCAGTCAACGGTGTCTGCCTGACGGCCACGGAAATTGACGGCAAGGAGTTCAGCGTGGACGTCATGGGGGAGACTCTGGTCCGCAGCACTATCGGCGAACTCGCTGCGGGCGACTCCGTGAACCTGGAACGCTGCGTCCCGGCCGGCGGACGGCTGGACGGCCATGTGGTGCAGGGCCATGTGGACGGGGTGGGAGTCCTGCTGGAGCGGGAGCCGCTGGGCAACTGGGAACGCCTCCGCTTCGGTGTGCCCGCCAACCTGGCCCGCTACATCGCCGAAAAAGGGTCCATCGCCATCGACGGCGTATCCCTCACCGTCACGGCCGTCAGTGCCGCCACCGAACCCGAGCCATGGTTCGAAGTGGGTCTGATTCCCACCACCCTGGCGGAGACCGGCCTGGGCGCCAAGCGTACGGGCAGCCGGGTCAACCTCGAGGTGGACGTCCTGGCCAAGTACACCGAACGCCTGCTGGCGTTCAGCACGTCCCGCCCTGCCGCTGCCGAAGGAGGCGCGCGATGAACGCCGCCCTCCGGCTCCAGCCCGAGGTGACCGGCGCCGCCGTCGCCGGTTCCGGGACCGGCAGCGCCCTGGCCGGCAACGCCCAGGCGGAACCTGGCCGCGCACTTGATTCCATCGAGGAAGCAGTACGGGCCATCGCCGCCGGCCGGCCCGTGCTGGTGGTGGACAACGAGGACCGGGAAAACGAAGGCGACATCATCTTCGCCGCCCAGCACGCCACCCCGGCGCTGATGGGATGGACCATCCGCTACAGCTCCGGCGTCATCTGCGTCCCGCTCTCCGGCGACCGCGCGGATGCCCTGGCACTGCCGCCCATGGTGGAAGTGAACGAAGATGCCAAGGGAACCGCCTACACTGTCTCCTGCGATGCGGCCGTGGGTGTCAGCACCGGGATCTCGGCCACGGACCGGGCCCTCACGGCCCGGGTGCTGGCGGATCCGCAGTCCGTGCCCGCGTCAGTCACCCGGCCGGGGCATATATTTCCGCTCCGTGCAGTTGACGGAGGTGTGCGGGAACGCCCGGGCCACACCGAGGCCGCGGTGGACCTGTGCCGCCTGGCCGGCCTTGAGCCGGTGGGCGTCATTGCAGAAGTGGTGTACGACGACGGCGAGATGATGCGTTTGGACGGGCTCCGCGCCTTTGCGGCAGAGCATGGCTGCCCCCTGGTCTCCATTGAGGACCTGGCGGCCTACCTCGCAGCAGGGCCGGGTGTTCCCCACGACAGCGCCCGGGAGGTTCCGGGCGGGAAGAAGGAGACAAGATGACGGCGTCCGCAGCCAGCGACGGCATGCACCAGGATGGCCACCGGACGGGACGCACCGGCAGCGGTGTTGTGCCCCATCCGGTCAGCGGCGGCCCCATCGTGCAGCTGCCCACCGCTTTCGGCGATTTCGTGGCGCAGGCATGGACAGACCTTGTGACCGGCGTTGAACACCTGGCTGTCAGTTCCCCCAACCCTCCCCGCGACGGCAAGGCACCCCTGGTCCGCCTGCACTCCGAATGCCTCACGGGTGACGTGTTCGGCTCGTACCGTTGTGACTGCGGCGAGCAGCTGGCCTATGCGCTTGAAGTGATCCACGAGCACGGCGGAACACTGCTGTACCTGCGCGGCCAGGAAGGCCGCGGCATCGGCCTCGCCAACAAGATCAAGGCCTACGCGCTGCAGGAGGCCGGCTTCGACACGGTGGAGGCCAATGAGCAGTTGGGACTCCCGGTGGATGCGCGCTCGTACAACGCCGCAGCCCAGGTGCTTGCCGAGATGGGCCTCCACGAGGTCCGGCTGCTGAGCAACAATCCGGACAAGCAGAACAGGCTGGCACGTGCCGGCGTCAAGGTAGTGGAGATGGTCCCCACCGAAGTACCGTCCCGGGACCAGAACATCCGCTACCTGCAGACCAAGAAGGACCGGATGGAGCACCGCCTGATCCTGGACAACCACGTGGCACCTGTGCCCGTGACCACCCCCGACACTTTTATCCACGAACAAGACTGAACGGAACAAACGAACCTATGAGCGGACACGGCGCCCCCGACATCGACCTCAGCACCCTCAACCCCGCCGAAACGTCGCAGCTGCGGCTGGCGATCGTGGCGGCCAGCTGGCACACCCAGATCATGGACGGACTCCTCGACGGAGCCCTGCGCGCCGCGAAGGATGCCGGCATCGCCGAGCCCACCGTCCTGCGCGTCCCCGGCAGCTTCGAACTGCCGGTCGCTGCCGCGCGGCTGGCACCGCACTTCGACGCCGTCGTGGCCCTCGGCGTCGTCATCCGCGGCGGCACGCCGCACTTCGACTACGTCTGCCAGGCCGCGACGTCGGGACTCACCGACGTCAGTGTGGCCACCGGCGTACCCGTGGGCTTCGGCGTCCTCACCTGCGACACCGAACAGCAGGGCCTGGACCGCGCCGGCCTCCCCGGCTCCAAGGAAGACAAGGGACACGAGGCCGCCACGGCGGCGCTGGCCACCGCCGTCGTCCTCAAGCAGTACTCCTAGCATCCGAGGGGCGCGGTGTGTATTCGCTCACATCGCGCCCGTCATGCAACGGCCCGGGAAGCGCCCTTCGGGCCGCAGCAAGTAGGCTGGAGGGCGTGAAGAATTTCGAGACGCTGTTCGCTGAGCTCAGCGAGAAGGCAGCCACCCGCCCGGAAGGCTCCCGCACCGTCGCTGAATTGGAGTCCGGTGTTCACGGCATCGGCAAAAAAGTCGTTGAGGAAGCAGCCGAGGTTTGGATGGCTGCCGAATATGAATCCGATGAAGCCGCGGCAGAGGAAATCTCCCAGCTGCTGTACCACCTGCAGGTTCTGATGCTCGCCAAAGGCCTGACCCTGGAAGACGTCTACAAGCATCTGTAGCCACCGGTCCGGCGCGCCTCGAGCCGCCGTGCACGCTGTGGCCTGCACTGCCTGAACACCTAGACCTCCCAATCCAGAAAGATTTCCCATGCTGCGAGTAGCCGTCCCCAACAAGGGATCCCTGTCCGAAGCCGCCTCCGCCATGCTGTCCGAAGCCGGATACCGCCAGCGCCGCGACACCCGCGAACTGGTCATGGTGGACCCGGACAATGACATCGAGTTCTTCTTCCTGCGCCCGCGTGACATCGCCGTGTACGTCGGCCAGGGAACGCTCGACGTCGGCATCACCGGACGCGACCTGCTGCTGGACGCGGAGGTAGAGGCAGAGGAGCTGCTTCCGCTGGGATTCGCCGCCTCCACCTTCCGCTTCGCCGGCCCGGTCGGGGATTTCGGCAAGGTTGAGGAGCTTGAGGGCAAGCGCCTGGCCACCAGCTACGACGGACTCCTCCGCACCTACCTGGCTGAACGCGGCATCAACGCCAAGGTGGTCCGCCTGGACGGCGCCGTGGAATCCTCGGTCCGGCTGGGCGTGGCCGACGCCATCGCGGACGTCGTGGAGACCGGCAACACGCTCAAGGCCGCCGGCATGGAAATCTTCGGCGATCCGATCCTCAAGTCCGAGGCAGTCCTGATCCGCCGTACCGGCGCAGGCGGCGCCGCCAACGGGACCGCCAGGGAAATCGACGTCCTCATCCGGCGCCTGCAGGGCGTCCTGGTAGCCCGGCAGTACGTCCTGATGGACTACGACATCCGCAAGGAACTCGTGGAGAAGGCAGCCGCCCTGACCCCCGGCCTGGAATCGCCCACCGTCTCCCCGC
Organism: Arthrobacter sp. 210 2; assembly: GCF_059093025.1. Classification (NCBI taxonomy): domain Bacteria; kingdom Bacillati; phylum Actinomycetota; class Actinomycetes; order Micrococcales; family Micrococcaceae; genus Arthrobacter; species Arthrobacter sp. 210 2. The sequence goes on along the minus strand of NZ_JBNHIE010000008.1, from coordinate 49,474 downwards.
TGCGGGACTCCGACTGGGTTGCCGTCCGGTCCATGGTGCCCAAGAAGGAAACCAACCGGATCATGGACGAGCTCTACGACCTCGGCGCCCGCGCCATCCTGGTCAGCAGCATCCACGCCTGCCGCATCTGAGCCGGCCCGCGCAGCAGTACCAACCGCAACATTCCAGGAGTTCCCATGGCAGTAGCAGTACGCGTCATTCCCTGCCTTGACGTGGACGCCGGGCGCGTCGTCAAAGGCGTTAACTTCGAAGGCCTCCGCGACGCGGGCGACCCTGTGGAGCTGGCGCACCGCTACGACAATGCGGGGGCCGACGAACTGACGTTCCTTGATGTCACGGCGTCATCCGGCAACCGCGAGACCACCTTCGACGTGGTCCGCCGCACCGCGGAGGAAGTGTTCATTCCTCTTTGCGTGGGGGGCGGCGTCCGCGGCGTAGCGGAGGTGGACAAGCTGCTGCGCTTCGGTGCGGACAAAGCGGCCATCAACACTGCCGCCGTCGCCCGCCCGGACGTCATCGACGAAATCACCCGGCACTTCGGTTCCCAGGTCCTCGTCCTGTCCGTCGATGCCCGCCGCACCCGCCCCGGATCGAAGCCCACGCCGTCGGGCTTCGAGGTGACCACCCACGGCGGGCGCACCGGCACCGGAATCGACGCCATCGAATGGGCCAAGGAAGCCGCCGACCGTGGCGTGGGGGAGATCCTGCTCAACTCCATCGACGCCGACGGCACCAAGGACGGGTTCGACCTGGAAATGATCCGCATGGTCCGGGCTGCCGTCAAGGTTCCGCTCATCGCCTCGGGCGGGGCCGGGGAACCGGCCCACTTCCCGCCCGCGGTGGCGGCAGGTGCCGACGCCGTGCTGGCTGCATCGATTTTCCACTGGGGTCCGAACGACATGATGCACCAGGTCAAGGACGCCATCAGGGCAGCAGGCTTCGAAGTCCGCTAACGATTCGGTGGTCGAGCCGTGGGCCCACGCCCGCAGGGTTCCCTGGCCGAGCTTGCGAGGTTAGGGTGCGGGTGGGGACTAGAGCCCTACTTCGGCTGACTGGAGGAGTGCGACGGCGTCCGGCTGGCCTTCGAACGTGACGAGGGCGTGGCGGGTACGGCCGTGGGCGTGCATCAGCAGTTCACCCGGCTCGCCGACAATGGCCACCGAGACCGGTGCGCGCTTGGCGACGTGGCGGGGACCCGACGGGCGCACGAGCACGATGCCAAGGTCGACGCCGCGGTACAGGATGGCGGCGCGCTTCACGAGTTCGTCCCACAGGGCGTCGGAGTAGGCCTCGTCCAGGGCACGTGGCGCCCAGCGGTCCACGGCACGGCGGACGTCCTCGGTGTGCACAAAGTACTCAATGAGGTTGGAGCTTTCGTCCAGCGCCTTGATGTTCATCGGGGAAAGGGCCGGCGGCCCGGCGCGGAAGGTGTTCACCAGCCCGGCATAGTCCTCCGCCGTGGTCAGCTTCGCGGCCAGCCTGGCGGTCGCCTGGTCCGATGCTTTGGCCAGGCGTTTGATGATCAGGCCCAGTCCCACGGCAGCCTTGCGTTCACGCAGGTACAGGTGCGCGGCAAGATCCCTGGTACGCCAGCCCTTGCACAGCGTGGGCGCATCGGGACCGGCCGCAAGCAGGGTCTCGGCCAGGACTTCTCGGGACGGTTCGACGTAATGCATCACTTGTGAAACTAGCACGAGAGGCCGGAAGTTGGGCAGCGTACCTGCGGCTGCTGGCGTGCCTTTGTTCACATCCGATCCGGGTCCGCCGAAGGCACTAGACTTGACCTGATGTCTGAGCAGCCCGCCCCCGTCCAAACCCCCGGTTCCGCCGTGCCCGGAGCCCCCTCCGGCGCCCCTGCAGCGGCCCTTACTGAAAGCCCGTTGCCTTCCGCGCTGGCCGCCGCCCTGAAGCGCGACAGCGCAGGCCTGGTTGCCGCCGTCGTGCAGCAGTTCGACACGAATGAGGTCCTTATGCTCGGCTGGATGGACGACGAAGCCCTCCACCGGACCATGACCACCGGCCGCGTGACGTTCTACTCACGTTCCCGGCAGGAGTACTGGCGCAAGGGGGACACCTCCGGCCACGTTCAGTGGGTAAAGTCCGTTGCCATGGACTGCGACGGCGATGCTCTGCTGGTGCGCGTCGATCAGGTGGGTGCCGCCTGCCACACCGGCACCCGGACCTGCTTCGACGGCCGGGAGCTGAACGTCACCACGGCCCAGGCGGGCTGAAACCGGAGCAGTAGCCGCGCGGGCATCCGCTGCCGTCGCAGCAGCAGCCCGGCCTTCTGCAAGAACATTCAAGGCGTCCGGCCAGGCCGGCCCTCACAAGAACAGGCGGAAAGCATAGCCATGCAGGACCTTGGAATCATTAGCCCGAGCCTGGAGGAATTCCGGGAACTGGCCGGCCACAGCCGTGTCATTCCCGTCAGGCTTAAGGTGCTCGCGGACGCCGAAACTCCCATCGGCCTGTACCGGAAGCTGGCGCAGGGCCAGCCCGGGACATTCCTGATGGAGTCCGCAGCAGTGGGCGGTGCCTGGTCCCGCTACTCGTTTATCGGTGCAAAGTCACGGGCTACCTTGACCACCAAGGACGGAAACGCACACTGGCTGGGGGAGCCGCCGGTGGGAGTGCCGCTGGACGGCAGCCCGGTGGACGCCATCCGCGACACCATCGACGCCCTGCGCACCGACCGGTTCGACGGCCTGCCGCCCTTCACCTCCGGGCTGGTGGGTTTCCTCGGCTGGGAAACGGTCCGGCACTGGGAGCGGCTGGTGAGCCCGCCCGAGGACGACCTGCAGCTGCCGGAAATGGCGCTGAACCTGGTGACCGACATGGCGGTCCACGACAATGTGGACGGCACCGTGCTGCTCATCGCCAACGCCATCAACTTCGACAACAGCTCCGAGCGCGTGGACGAGGCCTGGCACGACGCCGTGGCCCGGGTCAAGGCACTCCTGGCCCAGGTCAGCACCCCGGTGGCGCAGCCTGTCTCGGTCCTGGCGCCCGCTGCCCTGGACTTCGCCTCCAGCGTCCAGGAACGCTGGGACGAAGCCGAGTACCTGGCCGCCCTGGACCGCGGCAAGGAAGCCATCGTGGACGGCGAGGTGTTCCAGGTGGTCATCTCGCGGCGCTTCGAAATGGAGTGCAGCGCTTCGGCACTGGACGTCTACCGGGTTTTGCGGAACACCAATCCCAGTCCGTATATGTACATCTTCAGCCTCGAGGACGCCGACGGCCGGGAATACTCGATCGTGGGGTCCTCACCCGAGGCACTGGTCACCGTCACCGGTGAAGAGGTCATCACGCACCCCATCGCCGGCTCCCGGCCGCGCGGCAAAACCGTCGAGGCGGACAAAGCCCTCGCCGAGGAGCTCCTGGCCGACCAGAAGGAACGTGCCGAGCACCTCATGCTCGTGGACCTGTCACGCAACGATCTGTCCAAGGTCTGCGTCGCGGGAACCGTGGACGTCACCCAGTTCATGGAAGTGGAGCGCTTCAGCCACATCATGCACCTGGTGTCCACCGTGGTGGGCGAGCTCGCGCCGCACGCGAAGGCCTATGACGTCCTGAAAGCCACGTTCCCGGCGGGCACCCTCTCCGGCGCACCCAAGCCGCGGGCGCTGCGGCTGCTGGACGAGCTGGAACCGCACCGCCGCGGCATCTACGGCGGCGTGGTGGGCTACCTCGATTTCGCCGGCGACATGGACATGGCCATTGCCATCCGCTCTGCCCTGATCAGGGAGGGACGCGCGTACGTCCAGGCCGGCGGCGGCATCGTGGCAGACTCCGTCAACCCCACCGAAGCACTCGAAACCGTGAACAAGGCCGCGGCCCCGCTCCGCGCGGTCCACACTGCCGGCTCCCTGCAGAACATCTCGGCGGAATCCCTCCCCGGCGGGACGGACGCCTGATGCCCAACGCGGGACAGGCAGCAGGACAGGCGGCTGCCGCGGCAAAGGCGGCACCCGCCTGGGCCCGCAAGTCTTCACTGGTGCTGCTGATCGCTGTGCTGGCACTGGCCGTCTTCGGGGCCACCACGCAAACGTGGATGTCCGTCACCGTGAACCCCGACCAAGTGGGCCAGGCCGGGGCTGCGCAGGAGGCGCTCGAGGTTCAGGGCAGCAAGGCTGCCACCGCCGTGACCGCACTTGCCCTGGTGGCCCTCGCGGGCGGACTCGCGGCCGCCATCGCCGGCAGGATCGCGCGCTGGATCATCACCGCCATCATCGTCCTTGCCTCGGCCGGCATCGTCGCCGCGGCGGCCACCGTCCTGGCCGACCCGCTCGCCGCGGCACAGGGATCCATCGCCGCCGCCACCGGCGTCACCGGCGCCCAGGCGCACGTGGCGGTGACCGCGTTCCCCACCCTGGCCGTCGTCGCCGGCTGCCTGCTCGCCCTTGCTGCCCTGCTCATCATCCCGGCAGGCCGGTACTGGAAAACCAGGACCAAATATGACGCTCCCACAGCGGCGGGCAGCACAGCAACAGCAGGTCCCGTTGACGAAATCGACAGCTGGGACCGGCTGTCACGCGGTGACGATCCCACCTGACCCCCGCACTGGCCTTCACCGGGCAGCGGACGCGGCCGGCCGATGACCGGTCGCGGGCCAAAAAATGGCAGAATGTAAGCAGTATTCATCCTGAGGAGATTTTCCATGAGCAAAGCACCTGCGTCCGTTTCCAAGTCCGGCACCCGCACGGTAGCCCCCGGCGCCATCGACCACAGCCAGGAACTGGGCCACGGCAACAGCCCGGCAGCCTGGACCTGCGTCATTGTCATGCTGGTCGGCGCGCTGATCATGTCGATCGCCTTCGTCATCGCCAACACCCCCATCTTCATCGCCGGCGGCGGCGTGATGGTGCTCGGCCTGATCCTCGGCTACATCATGCGCAAGGCAGGCTACGGCGTCGAAGGCAGCAAGCTGAAGAACTCCGGCCACTGATGGCAACTGTTCTCGACGACATCAATGCCGGTGTCCGGGAGGATATGGAGGCCAGGAAACGGCTCGTTTCCCTGGCTGAACTGAAAGACCTGGCGCAGGGCGCTGCACCTGCCCGCGACGCCTGGGCAGCCCTCGGCGGCCCCTCGGCGTCCCGCGACCAGCTCAAGGTCATCGCGGAAATCAAGCGGCGCAGTCCCTCCAAAGGTGACCTCGCCAGCATCGGCGATCCTGCCTCGCTGGCCAGGCAGTACGCCGACGGCGGGGCTTCCGTCATCAGCGTCCTGACCGAACAGCGCCGCTTCAACGGGTCCCTGGCAGACCTCGACGCGGTACGCGCCGCCGTCGACGTCCCCCTGCTGCGCAAGGACTTCACGCTTGACGAATACCAGATCTGGGAAGCCCGCGCCCACGGCGCGGACCTGATCCTGCTGATCGTTGCCGCCCTTTCCGACGCCCAGCTTGCCGAATTCAGTGCCCTCAGCTCCGAACTTGGCATGAGCGTCCTGGTGGAGACGCACACCGAAGAGGAAGTTGAACGGGCGGCCGCGGCGGACGCGCGCATCATCGGCGTCAACGTGCGGAACCTGAAAACACTCGACGTCGACCGTTCGGTGTTCGCGGCACTGGCCGGGCAGATCCCGGCCGGGGCCCTCGTGGTTGCCGAATCGGGCGTACGGGACGTCGACGACGTCACCCACTACGCCGCAAGCGGCGCCAACGCCGTGCTGGTGGGCGAGGCGCTGGTGAGCCACTCCACCCCCCGGGAGCGGATCGCGGAGTTCACTGCCGCCGGCGCCGCCGCCATCGCCGCACGCGGCTGACCGGCCGCCCTGTACGACGCGCGGCAGGGGTGCCGCTCGAAGAGCAATGGTGCCCGGCATAACTCCCGGCTTCGGCCGGGCCATACTTTTGACCGATCAACTTGAACAGGACGGGACTGATGGCCGACGCACCTTCAGGCAACGCTGACCACAACGCCGCGGAAGCATTCCTGCAGGGCGGCTCGCTCCGGCACGCCCCGGGGCCGTACTTCGGAAACTACGGCGGACGCTGGATGCCCGAATCCCTCATCGCCGCCCTGGACGAACTCGAGGAAACGTTCGACAAGGCCAAGGACGATCCCGAGTTCCGGGCCCAGATCGCGGACCTGAACAAGAACTACTCCGGCCGTCCCTCGCTGCTGACCGAAGCCAAGCGGTTTTCCCAGCATGCCGGGGGAGTCCGGGTATTCCTCAAGCGCGAGGACCTTAACCACACCGGCTCGCACAAGATCAACAACGTGCTGGGCCAGGCGCTGCTCGCCAAGCGCATGGGCAAAACCCGGGTCATCGCCGAGACCGGCGCCGGCCAGCACGGCGTTGCCAGTGCCACCGCCGCGGCCCTCATGGGCCTCGAATGCGTGGTCTATATGGGTGCCGAGGACTGCCGCCGCCAGGCGCTGAACGTCGCCCGCATGGAGCTTCTGGGCGCCACCGTCATTCCCGTCACGAGCGGCTCGCAGACCCTCAAGGACGCCATTAATGACGCCCTCCGGGACTGGGTGGCCAACGTGGACAACACCCACTACCTGCTGGGTACGGCCGCCGGCGCCCACCCGTTCCCCGCGATGGTCCGCTACTTCCATGAGGTCATCGGTGAGGAAGCCCGCGCCCAGATCCTGGACCAGGAAGGACGCCTGCCGGACGCCGTCTGTGCCTGCATCGGCGGCGGGTCCAACGCCATCGGCATCTTCCACGGCTTCCTTGATGATCCGTCGGTCAAGATCTACGGCTTCGAAGCCGGCGGCGACGGCGTGGACACCGGACGCCACGCCGCCACCATCACGCTGGGCAAGCCGGGCGTCCTGCACGGCGCCCGTTCCTACCTCATGCAGGACGATGACGGCCAGACCATCGAGTCCCACTCCATCTCGGCAGGGCTCGACTACCCCGGCGTGGGACCGGAACACTCCTACCTCGCGGACATCGGCCGGGTCAGCTACGAACCCATCACGGACAGCGAAGCCATGGATGCCTTCCGGCTCCTGTGCCGCACCGAGGGCATCATCCCCGCCATCGAGTCCTCGCACGCCCTGGCCGGTGCCATCAAGGTGGGCCAGCGGCTTGCCGCCGAAGACGCAGCTGCCGCAGCGGACAAGATCGTGATCGTGAACCTTTCGGGACGCGGCGACAAGGACGTGGCCACGGCGGCCGAATGGTTTGACCTGCTGGACAAGGAATCCGCGGAATCGGAAATCGGCAAAGAGGGGGAGCAGCTGTGAGCAGCGCACAGATGGCCGGCAAGGCACAGATGACCAGCAAATCGGCGGCAGCCATCGACAAGGCACGCGCCGAAGGCCGTGCCGCCCTCATCGGTTACCTGCCCGCGGGCTACCCCAGCGTGGAAGCGACCATCGCCGCCGGCATCGCACTGGCCGAAAACGGTGCCGACCTGATCGAGATCGGCATTCCCTACTCTGACCCCGTCATGGACGGCCAGGTCATCCAGGCAGCCACCACCGAGGCGCTGGCCAACGGCTTCCGCGTCAGCCAGGTGTTCGACGTGGTGGCCGGCATCACCAGCAAGACCGACGCCGCCGTCCTGGTCATGACCTACTGGAACCCCGTGGTCCGGATGGGCGTGGACGAGTTCTCCCGCCGCCTCTCCGAAGCCGGGGGAGCAGGCCTGATCACCCCCGACCTCATCCCCGACGAGGCCGCAGAATGGATGGCAGCCTCCGACAAGTACGGCCTTGACCGGGTGTTCCTGGTGGCGCCGTCGTCCACCGCCGAGCGCATGCAGCGCACCGTGGATGCGAGCCGCGGCTTCGTGTATGCCGTGTCCATCATGGGCGTCACCGGAGCCCGTTCCTCCGTCAGCACCGCCGCGAAGGACGTTGTGGCTGCGGCACATGCCGCCGGTGCTGAGCGTGTGTGCGTGGGACTGGGCGTTTCCACCGCAGACCAGGTGCGCGAGATCGCCGCCTACGCGGAAGGTGTCATCGTGGGCACGGCCCTGGTAGCAGCAGTCCGTGACGGCGGCGTTGACGCCGTCGCTGCCCTCACCAAGGACCTGAGCTCCGGCCTGACACGGGAAGAAGCCTGACCCCATGCAGACCATCCTTCAGGCGGCCGCCCTGGTCCCTGCCCTGGTGCCCGCCAGCATTCCGAGCCCGGACTGGTCCGGGTTCGACATTCCCCTGCCGTGGGGAACGCTGCGCATCCACGCCTACGCCCTGTGCATCCTGGCCGGCATCGTGGTGGGCCTCTGGCTGACCTCCGCCCGCTGGGCAAAGCGCGGCGCGCCTGAAGGAAGCGTCTGGGACATCGTGGTCTGGGCCATCCCGTTCGGCATCATCGGCGGCCGGCTGTACCACGTGTTCTCGTCGCCGGACGCCTACTTCGGGCCGGGCTTCGACGGCACGGGCGACCTCTCGCTGATCCCGCAGATCCAGCGCGGCGGCCTCGGAATCTGGGGCGCCGTGGTGCTCGGCGTCGTGGGCGCCTGGATCGGCTGCCGCCGCAGCGGCGTCAAGCTCACCGCTTTCCTGGACGCCGCCGCACCGGGCCTCCTGCTTGCCCAGGCAGTAGGCCGCTGGGGCAACTACTTCAACCAGGAACTCTTCGGCAGCCCCACCACGCTCCCGTGGGGCCTGCAGATCGACGCCGAGAACGCCAACTTCCCGGCAGGCGTGCCTGCCGACACCCTGTTCCACCCCACGTTCCTCTACGAGTCCCTGTGGAACGTGGCGGGCGTCCTGATCCTGCTCGCCCTGGACCGGAAATTCAATTTCCGCCGGAGCAGGCTCTTCTGGCTGTACGCCATGTATTACACCCTGGGCCGGGTCTGGATCGAAGCGATGCGCATTGACGATGCCGAACAGATCTCCCTCTTCGGTATCACCACGAGGCTTAACGTCTGGACAAGCATCCTGGTCTTTTCCGTGGCCCTGGTTGCCTTTATCCTGTTGGGCAGGAAGGGCCGTCCGGAACCGGACAGCGTGTTCTTGCCCGGCCGTGAACCGGCGAAAACGGTCGCCGGAAATGCTGCCGTAAACACCGGCGATGAGGTCCGTGATCCGGACCCCGTTGTCTCAGATAGTGAAGCGCGTGATAATCTCCCTGATAACCAAAGCGGTTCCAGGCCCACTTCCGCCCCCACGGAAGAGGCCACGGCGGCACCGGCGGGCACCAAGCCCGGCACGGATGCAACGGCTTCCGGACACTCCGGCAGCACAGCCACAGGAACCGCACCCGAGGCCGGCACCAGCAAGTAGCCGCCGGCCACGCAGGGCAGCAGAGCCACCGCTCGGAGCTCCCGAAACCACAACGTCGTGGCATGGGGCCCAATCTGGTCAGCATAGAGCTGCTGCCGGACGAAGCCCTGGGCAGGGGCCTGCGTAACCGTTAGTTCAGCAGGCCGGGCTGACCTACAATTTCCAGTAAGTAACACTTTGTTGTGCCCATGTGAGCGGTGCCCGACGAGTGGGGCCAATGGTGTCCCTTCCATACGCACGATCAGGAGGAAGGACGTCTCCCATGACCCAAACTCTTCACACTCCCAGCTGGTCCGAACCGGATCAGCCTGAGGCCGCCATGTCGCCGTTCAAGCGCTTCGCAGCCCTTCCGGAGGCCGCCGGGCTCTACAACCCCGAGCAGGAGAAGGACGCCTGCGGTCTTGCGATCATCGCAACGCTCCGCGGCGAACCCGGGTACGACATCGTCGACGCCGCCCTCACCGCCCTGCGCAACCTCGAGCACCGCGGAGCCGTGGGCGCCGACGAGGGCACCGGTGACGGCGCAGGCCTCCTGATGCAGATCCCGGACGAGTTCTTCCGGGCCGTCACCGAGTTCGAACTGCCCGCGCCCGGCCAGTACGTGGCCGGCACCGCGTTCCTGCCCGCCGAGCAGCGCGAAGCTGACGCAGCGAAGGCAGGCATCGAGGGCCTCGCCGCCGATGAAGGACTCAAGGTCCTCGGCTGGCGCGAGGTGCCCGTCGTCGCCGACCTCGTCGGCGCCATGGCCCGCGCCTGCATGCCCTACTTCTCCCAGCCCTTCCTCGCGTCCGCCACGGGCGAGGAGCTGGACCGCAACGAACTCGACTCGCGCGCCTGGCGTATCCGCAAGCGCGCCCAGAACAAGTTCGGCGTGTACTTCCCGTCGCTGTCCTCGCGCACCATCGTGTACAAAGGCATGCTCACCACCGCCCAGCTGGAGCCGTTCTACCCGGACCTCTCGGACAAGCGGTTCAAGACCAAGCTGGCGATTGTCCACTCCCGGTTCTCCACCAACACCTTCCCGTCCTGGCCGCTCGCGCAGCCGTTCCGGACCATCGCGCACAACGGCGAAATCAACACGGTCAAGGGCAACCGCAACTGGATGCGGGCGCGGCAGTCCCAGCTCGCCAACCCGCTGCTGGGCGATTCGCCCGAAGAGCTGTACCCCATCTGCACCCCCGGCGCGTCCGACTCCGCGTCCTTCGACGAGGTAGCCGAACTCCTCTGGCTGTCCGGCCGGCCCATTACGCACTCGATCATGATGATGATCCCCGAGGCGTGGGAAAACCACGCCACCATGGATCCGGCCCGCCGTGCCTTCTACGAGTACCACTCCCTGCTGATGGAACCCTGGGACGGCCCCGCCGCCGTCTCCTTCACCGACGGCAACCTGGTGGGCGCAACCCTGGACCGCAACGGCCTGCGCCCCGGCCGCTTCTGGATCACCGAAGACGGCCTGATCGTCTTCGCCTCCGAGGTGGGCGTCATCGACGTCGAACCCTCCAAGGTGGTCAAGAAGGGCCGGGTGTCCCCGGGCAAGATGTTCCTGGTGGACACCGAGTCCGGCCGCATCATCGACGACGAAGAGGTTAAGGCAGAGGTTGCCGCCGCCAACCCGTGGGCGGAGTGGGTCAAGGACAACCTGATCGACCTGAACGACCTTCCCGAGCGCGAGCACGTGGTGCACACGGCTGCGTCCGTGAACATCCGCCAGCGCACCTTCGGCTACACCACCGAGGAACTGAAGATCCTGCTGGGCCCCATGGCCCGCACCGGCGCCGAGCCGCTGGGCGCCATGGGATCCGATACCCCGGTGGCCGTGCTGTCCAAGCGCCCCCGCCTGCTGTTCGACTACTTCGTGCAGTCCTTCGCGCAGGTCACCAACCCGCCGCTGGATGCCATCCGCGAAGAGCTGGTCACGTCGCTGACGTGCGCCATCGGCCCCAACGGCAACCTCCTGGACACCAAGCAGGTCCGCCAGCCCCAGGTCCAGCTGCCCTTCCCGGTGATCAACAACGACCAGCTCGCCAAGATCGCCAACATCGAGGACGCCGACGGCAACCGCGTGGCCATGAAGGTCCGCGGCCTGTACCGCCCCGAAGGCGGCGAGAACGCCCTGCGCGCCCGGCTCACCGAGATCTGCGAACAGGTTTCCGGAGCCATTAACCGCGGTGTCCAGTACATCGTGCTCTCTGACCGTGACTCCAACGCGCAGTGGGCACCCATCCCGTCGCTGCTGCTGGTTTCCGCCGTGCACCACCACCTGCTCCGCAGCGCCAACCGCACCAAGACCGCCCTGGTGGTCGAGGCCGGCGACGTCCGCGAGACGCACCACGTGGCCGTGCTCATCGGCTACGGCGCCTCGGCCGTCAACCCGTACCTGGCCATGGAATCCGTGGAGCAGCTGATCGCTGCCGGCGACGTCACCGGCGTCACCCCGCAGGACGGCGTCTACAACCTCATTAAGGGCCTCGGCAAGGGCGTCCTGAAAATCATGTCCAAGATGGGCATCTCCACGGTCGCTTCCTACACCGGCGCCCAGACGTTCGAGGCCCTGGGCCTGGGCCAGGAACTGGTGGACGAATTCTTCGCCGGAACCCACTCCCAGCTCGGCGGCGTGGGCCTGGACGTTATTGCGGCCGAGGTCTCGGCCCGCCACCAGATGGCGTACCCCGAGGGCGGCATCGAGCAGCCCCACCGCCCGCTGCTGGGCGGCGGCGAGTACCAGTGGCGCCGCGACGGCGAACCGCACCTGTTCAACCCGGAGACTGTCTTCCGGCTGCAGCACGCAACCCGTGAGCGCCGCTACGACATCTTCAAGGCGTACACCAAGGGCGTGGACGACCAGTCCACCAACCTGATGACCCTGCGCGGCCTGCTCAAGTTCAAGAATGAGCGCCCGGCTGTTCCCCTCGAGGAAGTGGAGCCCGTCTCCAGCATCGTCAAGCGGTTCTCCACCGGCGCCATGAGCTATGGCTCCATCTCACAGGAGGCCCACGAGACGCTGGCCATCGCCATGAACCAGCTGGGCGGCAAGTCCAACACCGGTGAAGGCGGCGAGGACGTGGACCGGCTCCTGGACCCGAAGCGCCGTTCCGCGGTCAAGCAGATCGCGTCCGGACGTTTCGGCGTGACCAGCCTCTACCTGACCAACGCAGACGACATCCAGATCAAGATGGCGCAGGGCGCAAAGCCCGGCGAAGGCGGCCAGCTGATGGCGCAGAAGGTCTACCCGTGGGTGGCCCGCACGCGGCACTCGACCCCCGGCGTCGGACTCATTTCACCGCCCCCGCACCACGACATCTACTCGATCGAGGACCTCGCGCAGCTCATCTACGATGCGAAGCGCGCCAACCCCTCGGCCCGCGTGCACGTGAAGCTGGTGTCCGAAGTGGGGATCGGCACCGTGGCGTCCGGCGTGACCAAGGCGAAGGCCGACGTCGTACTGGTTTCCGGCCATGACGGCGGAACCGGCGCCTCGCCGCTGAACTCGCTCAAGCACGCCGGTGTCCCGTGGGAGCTCGGCCTTGCCGAGACCCAGCAGACCCTGATGCTCAACGGCCTGCGCGACCGCGTGGTGGTCCAGGTAGACGGCCAGCTCAAGACCGGCCGCGACGTTGTGATCGCTGCGCTGCTGGGCGGCGAGGAATTCGGCTTCGCCACCGCTCCGCTGGTGGTGGAAGGCTGCATCATGATGCGCGTCTGCCACCTGGACACCTGCCCTGTGGGCGTCGCCACGCAGAACCCTGAACTGCGTGCCCGCTTCACCGGCAAGCCCGAGTTCGTGGTCAACTTCTTCGAGTTCCTTGCCGAGGAAGTCCGCGAAATCCTGGCCGAACTGGGCTTCCGCAGCCTGGAGGAGGCCATTGGCCACGCCGAAGTCTTGGACACCCGGGAGGCGGTTGACCACTGGAAGGCCGACGGCCTGGACCTGGACCCGATCCTGCACGGGCTCGAGTTCGACGACGACGCGCCGCTGCGGAACATGACCGGCCAGAACCATGAGCTGGACAAGCACTTCGACCAGCGCCTGATCACCATGGCCACCGAAGCGCTGACGGACCGCAGCCCGGTGAAGATCGCCGTGGACGTCATCAACACGGACCGTTCCGTGGGCACCATGCTGGGGCACGTCGTCACCAAGACGTTCGGCACCGACGTGCTGGCCACGGACACCATCGACGTCACCCTCAACGGCACCGCCGGCCAGTCGCTGGGCGCGTTCCTGCCCGCCGGCATCACCCTGCGGCTGTACGGCGACTCGAACGACTACGTGGGCAAGGGCCTGTCCGGCGGCCGGATCATCGTCCGCCCGGACCGGACCAACGTCTTCAAGGCGGAGTCCAACGTCATTGCCGGCAACGTGATCGGCTACGGCGCCACGAGCGGTGAAATATTCCTGCGCGGCCAGGTGGGCGAACGCTTCCTGGTCCGCAACTCCGGTGCCACGGCCGTCGTCGAAGGCATTGGCGACCACGGCTGCGAGTACATGACCGGCGGCCAGACGCTGATCATCGGACGCACCGGCCGCAACTTCGGCGCCGGCATGTCCGGCGGTACCGCCTACGTCCTGGACCTGGATACTGCCAAGGTCAACAAGGATGCCCTGCAGTCCGGCGAACTCCAGCTCCGCGAGCTGGACGCCGAGGACCGCGACATCGTGCACGGCCTGCTGGTCAAGCACACGGAAGAAACTGACTCCCAGCTGGCTGCGCGTCTCCTCGAGAACTTCGACGACACCGCAGCCCGCATTACCAAGGTGCTGCCGCGCGACTACGCGGCCGTGCTGCAAACCCGCCTCGACGCCATCGAAGAGGGCCTTGACCCCGACGGCGAAGAAGTGTGGTCTCGAATCCTGGAGGTAACCGGTGGCTGATCCACGCGGATTTTTGAAAGTACGCCAGCGGGAAACCCAGCCACGGCGTCCCGTTCCCGTCCGCATTATGGACTGGAAGGAAGTGTACGAAGCTCAGGAAAAAGGCACCCTGAAGGCCCAGGCCGGCCGCTGCATGGACTGCGGCGTGCCGTTCTGCCACCAGGGCTGCCCGCTGGGCAACCTCATTCCCGAGTGGAATGACCTGATGTGGCGGGACAAGGGCGAGGAAGCGATCGAGCGCCTGCACGCCACGAACAACTTTCCCGAGTTCACCGGCCGCCTGTGCCCCGCGCCCTGCGAGGCATCCTGCGTCCTGGGGATCAACCAGCCTGCCGTCACCATCAAGCAGGTGGAAGTTTCCATCATTGATGAGGCCTGGGACAACAACTGGGTCCACCCGCTGCCCCCGGCGCGCCTCACCGGCAAGACCGTCGCCGTCGTTGGCTCCGGTCCTGCCGGCCTCGCCGTCGCACAGCAGCTGACCCGCGTGGGCCACACCGTTGCCGTGTACGAGCGCGACGACAAGATCGGCGGCCTGCTGCGCTACGGCATCCCCGACTTCAAGATGGAAAAGGAGCAGGTGGACCGCCGCGTCGAGCAGATGAAGGCGGAAGGCACCCGCTTCCGGACCGGCGTCGCCGTCGGCACCGACGTGACGTGGGAGCAGCTGCGCCGCCGCTACGACGCCGTCGTGGTCTGCACCGGTGCCACCGTCCCGCGCGACCTGCCCATTCCGGGCCGGGACCTGGACGGCATCCACTTCGCCATGGACTACCTGGTGCCGGCGAACCGCGTGGTGGCGGGCGAGACAGTTGAGAACCAGATCAATGCGCAGGGCAAGCACGTGGTCATCCTCGGCGGCGGCGACACCGGCGCGGACTGCCTCGGCACCGCGCACCGGCACGGCGCTGCATCCGTGACCACCCTGGCCATCGGCAAGCAGCCGCCGGCCGAGCGCGCCAGCCACCAGCCCTGGCCGACGTTCCCCACCCTCTTCGAGGTCGCCAGCGCCCACGAGGAAGGCGGCGAGCGGACCTACCTCGCCTCCACCGTGGAATTCGTTGGCGAGAACGGCAAGCTGACCGGCGTCAAGGTGGCCGAGACCGAGTTCGTTGACGGCAAGCGCCTGCCCAAGGCCGGCACCGAGCGAATCATCCCCGCGGACCTGGTGTTCCTGTCCCTGGGCTTCACCGGCGCCGAGCCGGCGGGCATCACCGAACAGGTGCACGCCGAATTCGATGGCCGCGGCAACGTGTCCCGCGACGGCTACTACATGACCAACACCGAAGGTGTCTTCGTGGCGGGCGACGCCGGCCGCGGCCAGTCCCTCATCGTGTGGGCCATCGCCGAAGGACGCGCCGCCGCCGCAGCCGTGGACAAGTACCTGATGGGAAGCACCATCCTGCCGGCTCCCGTCGCGCCGACGGACCGCGCCATCGCCGTCCTCTAATGCAGCACCGGGGGCTTAAGTTCACCCCCGCGACAACTTAACCAATGCAAGAGACCAATAGGGTAGGTATATGAGACGCGCAAAAATTGTGGCTACTTTCGGCCCGGCAATTGCCAGCTATGAGAACACCCTCGCGGTGCTCGAAGCCGGCGTTGACGTCGCCCGGATGAACATGAGCCACGGCGATTACTCCGTGCATGACAACACCTATGACAACGTCCGCAAGGCAGCGTCCGACCTCGGCAAGCCCGTGGCGATCATGGCCGACCTGCAGGGTCCGAAGATCCGCCTGGGCCGTTTTGTCGACGGTCCCCACGCCCTTGCCGAAGGTGACACCTTCACCATCACCACCGAAGACGTACCCGGCACCAAGGACATCTGCTCCACCACCCTGAAGAGCCTCACCGAAGACGTCAACGTGGGCGATGCCCTGCTGATCGACGACGGCAAGGTGGCCCTGCGTGCCATCGAGGTGGACGACGTCAAGGTTGTGGCTACTGTAACCGTGGGCGGCATGGTGTCCAACAACAAGGGCATCAACCTGCCCGGCGTTGCCGTCAACGTCCCCGCGCTGAGCGAAAAGGACGAGGACGACCTGCGGTGGGCCATCCGCCGCGGTGTTGACCTGGTTGCCCTGTCCTTCGTGCGTGACGCCACGGACATCAAGCGTGTGCACGAAATCATGGACGAAGAAGGCCGCCGCGTGCCGGTCATCGCGAAGATCGAAAAGCCGCAGGCCGTGGACCAGCTCCACGAGATCATTGACGCGTTCGACGCGATCATGGTAGCCCGTGGCGACCTCGGCGTGGAGCTTCCGCTGGAGGAAGTGCCGATCGTGCAGAAGCGCGCCATCGAGCTGGCCCGCCGCTGGGCCAAGCCGGTCATCGTGGCAACCCAGGTCCTGGAATCCATGATCGACAACCCGCGCCCCACCCGTGCAGAAGCTTCCGACTGCGCCAACGCCGTGCTCGACGGTGCGGACGCGGTCATGCTCTCCGGCGAGACCAGCGTGGGCAAGTACCCGATCGAAACCGTCAAGGTCATGGCCCGGATCATCGAGTCCACCGAGGTCCACGGCCTGGAGCGCGTCCCTCCGCTGGGGACCAAGCCCAAGACCCGTGGCGGCGCCATCACCCGTGCCGCCGTCGAAATCGCCGACCAGCTGGACGCCAAGTACATCTGTGCTTTCACCCAGTCCGGCGACTCCGCACGCCGCCTCTCGCGCCTGCGTCCCATCAAGCCGGTCTTCGCCTTCACCCCGGTGGAGCAGGTCTGGAACCAGCTGGCCCTCACTTGGGGCATCCAGCCGGTGCTGGTCCAGATGGTGGACCACACCGATGCCATGACGGCACAGGTTGACCGCAGCCTGATGGAGATGGACCTCGTGCAGGACGGTGACCTGGTGGTCATCGCCGCCGGTTCCCCTCCCGGAAAGGCCGGTTCCACGAACTCGCTGAAGGTGCACAAGGTGGGCGACCTCGCCGACTCCACCCGCGCGGGAGAAGTCACCAGCAACAAGGAAAAGCTCGGCCCCTGGCCGGAAAAGAAGAAGAAGGCCTAGCCTTTCTGAAACGAAAAGGACCCCTGCCGGTTGGCGGGGGTCCTTTTTGTTTGGAACGACGGTTAGTTCACCTGATTGATGATGGTCTCGGCCACTTCGCGCATGCTGAGGCGGCGGTCCATTGAGGTCTTCTGGATCCAGCGGAAGGCTTCCGGCTCCGTGAGGCCCATCTTGGTGGTCAGGAGGCTTTTGGCGCGCTCCACGAGCTTGCGGGTGGCGAACTGTTCCTGGAGGTCGGAGACCTCGCTTTCGAGGGCTTTGATCTCCTCGTGGCGGGAGAGGGCGATCTCGAGCGCGGGGATGAGGTCGGCGGGAGTGAAGGGCTTGACCACGTAGGCCATGGCGCCGGCGTCGCGGGCGCGCTCCACGAGTTCCTTTTGGCTGAAGGCGGTCAGCAGCACCACGGGGGCGATGCGGGCCTTGACGATCTTCTCGGCTGCGGAGATGCCGTCCATAACGGGCATCTTGACGTCCATGAGGACCAGGTCTGGCTTCAGTTCCTCGGCGAGCTGGACGGCCTTTTCGCCGTTGTCCGCCTCGCCCACAACGTCATAGCCTTCGCCGCGCAGGATCTCGATGATGTCGAGGCGGATGAGGGTTTCATCCTCGGCCACAATGACGCGGCGCGCCGGCTGGGACGTGGGTTTTGACTCCGTCTGTTCAGTCACGGGATCTCCTTGGAAAGGTACGGCGGGGACATCACTATCTTAGGTGCCCCCGGTCCTGTACTTGATCTGCATGGGTCGGTTGCGGCGTCGGCGGCGCGATTCTGGAATTCAGCCTATCTGCATGTAGAGTAATTCCGCGTACGTGAAGCAATCGCGTTGCTCACAGTCAGCTGTGGGCGTACTCTTTGGCTCCATGTATTCCGCGCCCGAGTGGCGGAATTGGCAGACGCGCCGCACTCAAAATGCGGTATCGAAAGGTGTGTGGGTTCGAGTCCCACCTCGGGCACAGTGTTTCCGCAGGTCAGAGGCCTGTTGGGCGGTCAGGTGTGTACAAAACCACCAAAAGTGTGTACACGAGCGTACCGTCTTTCGTATGGCAAGCATCGCTACTCGCACCAAAAAGGACGGTTCCAAGTCCTACATGGTGCGCTGGCGGGATCCAAAGACCCGCGCTTCACAAGGCCTCACCGTTGGCACCCTTATCGAGGCTGAGACGCTGAAACGGCTGCTGGACGCCAATGGCCAGTCCTTTGAGATTGCGCAGCATGCCATCCTCTCCAACGAGAAGCGCACACCGACTGTTGCTGAAGTTATCCAGGAACACATCGACCTGCTGATCCGTCCATCCAGCGGAACCACAAAGACTTACCAAACCATGTTGGACCTGCACATCCGGAACGTCATTGGCCATGTGCCGGTGGACAAGCTGGACTATCGGCTGGTTGCGCACTGGGTGAAGTCGATGATGGCCAGGGGCAAGGCGCCGAAGACCATCCACAACGTCCACGGCTTGATTTCGGCCGCTATGAACACCGCTGAGATGCTTGGCTATATTTCGCGGAACCCGTGCCGTGGCGTGCAGCTTCCAGGTATTGAAAAGGCCGAGGATGAGGCCATGTTCCTGACCCATACCGAGTTCAGTCTCATCATGGAGGGGATGGGAGAGCGGTACAAGGCCTTCACCAACTTCTTGGTCATGACGGGCACCCGGTTCGGAGAGGCCACCGCGCTGACTGTGGCGGACGTTGACCTGCTCTCCAAGCCGCCAACTGCCCGAATCAACAAGGCCTGGAAGCGGGACGGGCAGAACCAGTTCTATATCGGCGCGACGAAGACAGGCGCCGGCAAGCGAACCATAGGATTGAACCCTGCGCTTGTGGAATTGCTGATCCCGTTGGTGGCGAGCAGGCCCGGTAAGGAACTTGTGTTCACGACGCCGAAAGGCGAGCGCATCATCCACAAGCTCTACTGGCACCACTACTGGGTACCTGCTGTTCGCGCCGCCCAGGCAATTGGCCTGACCAAGAACCCCCGCATCCACGACCTCCGCCACACCCACGCGTCCTGGCTGATCCAAGACGGAGTGCCCCTGTTCACCATTTCGCGCCGGCTCGGGCACGCCTCTACACGGACCACAGAGCAGGTGTACGGGCACTTGATGCCGGAGGCGCTTCAGGCTGGTGCTGACGCGACTGAGCGGTCGGTAACGGCTTTCCTGCGGTGACGGTCATGCTACTCAGCATGGCGGAAGTGTTCCCGGGTTGGCTTGACTGACGCGCAGCGTCGGTCATGTCGGTCAGGTTCCATACGCCCATGAAAGTGGAAAGTAGCGCCTTCCTTTTGGAGATCCAGTGGAGATCGAATTCTTTGAACCCGCCGAAGCCGCCGCGCTGATGCGCTGCACAGAGTCATGGCTCCGTGACGGCGCCACAAGTGGACGCTTCCCCCATGCATGCTGGGGAAAGGGAAAGATCATTTTCACATCCGAACACATCCTGGAAATCGCCAAGTTGAGTGAGATCCTCCCCGGCAGCACTGGTTCCTCCCTCTCCGGCCGTGGTCCAGTAACGAAGGAAAGGCTCATCGGAACTCGGTCCAAAGTCAGACTGACTGCGGCGCATTGAGTAAGCGTGGCGCTTCCGTAAGGGCCATGGTTTGAAAAGTTGAGGCAACCAGTGGCACCCGAATCCGACTTCCGAAAGAGTTCTATGGGCCGTGTGGCAGGCACCACGGACTTGGTTGCCTGCGGCAGCTGGTGGTCGAAGCTAGCGTGCAACGACGCCACCTAACCAGAAGGACCATGAAGACTACCCGTTTTCCCGCCAAAGTCCTGACCGCTGTCACCGCGATGATGGTGGCTGGATCACTAGTAGGTTGTGCCGCCGCAACCAACGCTTTCGAAATCACAGACGCTACTCCAGACGTCGCCGCCGATGCGCCAGCCGCTGCCGTTGACGTCGCCAACGCCCTAATGCAATTGGAGAGCATTCCGGCGAAGGGGCGGGCCCCAATGACTGGGTACACCCGCGATGAGTTTGGACCTGCCTGGGCTGATATTGACCGCAACGGCTGCGACACCCGTAATGACATCCTCGCCCGAGACTTGACGAGCGAAACGTTCAAGCAAGGCACCAACAACTGTGTGGTCATGACAGGAACCCTGGCCGATAGGTACACCGGCGCCACGATTACCTTCACGCGAGGCCAGGACACGAGCTCGGACGTCCAGATCGACCACATCGTCGCCCTTAGCGACGCCTGGCAGAAGGGCGCACAGCAGCTCAACGCCGACCAGCGCAAGGAACTTGCGAACGACCCGCTGAATCTCATGGCTGCCGACGGCCCGACAAACGGTGCCAAAGACGATAAAGACGCGGCCACGTGGCTTCCGCCGAACAAAGCTTTCCGATGCGAATACGTCGCCCGCCAAACTGCTGTTAAGGCCAAATACAGTCTTTAAGTCACCCGAACCGAGCGCGACGCGATTGCGAGGACGCTGAAGGGATGCAATTGAGTGAAAGAACAAAGTTGCCAGAGCTGTGGTCCACCGACTGTTTGAGCTTTCTCATAGCCGACGGTTTCGTAGAGTCTGAAATGGCTCGTCTGCTCCAAGAATCCACTTGTTGACCTTTTCTCTCCAGTTCATTGGTTCACTGGAGGTCCCGGCAGTTCCCGTGCACCCATAAATCCCCGGATTCTTAGGACTTTTGCGGCCTGGAAGGTTCCCGCACGTCACCGGTCGTTACCGTTCAAAACGTGCCCCAAAGTGTGCCCTGAACCTTCTCATGCGACGCAGGGCACCCGTGGCGGCCACTCGTGCATAGAAGCCTGCATGACCACTGACTCAGTCGAACCGCTTGTGGCAGCTACATGGCTGACCCGCAAGGAAGCAGCTGCCTTCCTCCGTCTCTCGCCAGCAACCTTGGCGAACTGGGCCTCCATGGATGTGGGGCCTTCGTTTACGCGCCTCGGGGGCGGGCGTACGTTTTACCGCCGTGAAGATCTTGATTCCTGGATGCTGTCCCAGAACGGCAGGGCGGCCTGATGGCACGGGCCAAGATGCTGCCTTGGCAGCCGGGTAGTTTCAACACCAAAAAGGATGAGACGACGGGGCGCTGGGTGGCCCGAACGCGATACCGCGACGGCGCCGGCGAATCTGTCATGATCAAGCGCCAAGGAAGGACTAAAGGCGCCGCGGAGCAGGCGGTCCGTGCAGCAATCAGAGAGGCCGAGAACGACTGGGGCGCCGCGAGCCGCACAAGCCTTCTTACGGTGGCCCGGTTGGCCGCAGAATGGCTCGATGTTATCCGGCCAGCTTCCGTCGTGATAGATCCACAGACGCAGTCCGGAAGTACACCCACTGCCGGGCTGCGCATGCAGTCCTGGCTCCAGTATGAGCAGAAGCTGACCACACACGTGATTCCGGTTCTTGGAGACATTCCAGTGGAGACACTCACGACACCGCAGTGCCAGCGCGCCATTCACGCCTTATACGACATTGAAGCCGGGACAGGATTTAGGACGGCGGCCCTCACGAAGCAGGTGTTGCAACAGCTACTGGACCACGCTGTCCAGCAGGGTTACCGCACGGACAATCCTGTGCGGAGTATCTCCAAAATCCCAAGGAAGAGGGAAAAACCAAAGATCATGACGCCGACCACGGTACGGAGAGTGCACGCGGCGGTGACGGAGCGCCAGGTTGAACCAGGAGTTGGCGGGCCAAAGCCCACGAGCCGCCTGGCGGACGTGGTGGTCCTGATTGCGGCAACGGGCATGCGTGTAGGAGAAGTCCTTGCCATCCGATGGGAGGACGTTGACCTTTCTTCTACACCACCCACAGTCACGGTCAGTGGCACGCTCGTGGAAGGGCGGTACTTTTACCGCCAAGATTTCCCGAAGTCGGAGGACAGCGAGCGAATCTACCCAATAACGGTGCCATGGGCATCCGGCATGCTCCTTCGTCGCTCTGCCAATGCTGAAGCGACACGGACAGGAGCAGTGTTTGGAACACGAAACGGGACCTTCTGGCGCCCGTCTAACTTCCGGAAAGACTTTGCCCGGGCGCTTGAAGCGGCTGGAATCACAGAGGCAGTCACGCCGCACACCTTCCGTAGAACGGTGGCCAGCCAGCTGGCCGCATGGTTCAACGACCAGTCCGCTTCAATCCAGCTCGGCCATTCCTCACCCGAAGTTACTCGCCGCTCCTACATCGTCAGGCCCAAATTGATCCCTGACTTCGGCGAAGGACTGGCAAACCTGGCACCAGACCTGTCCTAAACCATCCAGGCGGATAGTGCCTGCACTCCTTGTACTTCCCCGGGAGGGAAAGCAATCGTGCCGTCCCTCCCGGGCATCGTGATTAGCCCACAGCGGTTGGGGCATTTAGCCCGGCCGCCAAAGGCAGCTGATTTACAGTGATTTCACCTATGTGATCAGCTGGGACCGCTTGTGCCTGCATGTCTCCTTTGGCCCGGGTTTCAAGAGTCAGGAACACTCACAACCCCTGCTGTGCCCGCCGGTGTCATGTCGTGTGTGCTCACTCGGTGAGCACAGGGCCCCGCGAAGCTTTAGAAGGCATCGAAGGGTAACCTTGGTAAACCTCAGCTTGCGGTACTCGGGTACTTGGACCATTATTGAGTCATCACCGCGAATACGCACACAACGCAAAATAGAAAAGACCGTGGGTGAATAAACGAATATGACTACCACCGCCACACCAATCAAGGTTGACCAGCAGACCGACCGCCTGATCTCACATGCAGCACACTTCTTCGGTAAAACGAAGAAGGCCGTAGTTGATGAAGCTATGCGCGAATACATCGAGAGCCATCGATCAGAGCTTGCTTCAGCCATCAAGGACGCAATGAACCAACTCGATGGATCAAACGCATCCGAAGTGTCAATGATGACCGGACTTTCCCGCGAAGAGCTCGATGAGCTCGGCGGCGTCCCTGAAAAATAGCGAGAGATAGTACCCATGACCTCTGAGCAACGATTCGTACGCCCTACATTCGGATGCTTGGAGGTTTTGGGCCTTAAAAGGCCTTCAATTGACGTCCCGCTGGACGCCGCGGACCACCCCCTCGTAGCGAAGGCCCAGAAGATACCTGACCTCATGGACTCACATGACGCTGAGCCAATCCTTTCCCTTCACGATCGACGCTGGGTCAAAGTGAAAACAGGCGAGTTCCGGGGCGGCGTCACGGCCATTGAAACGCCAGCGGAGTGGTCACACGTGTGCACAGACGAATCCCTGTGGCTTGGATTGGCAGGAAAACGCCAGGCTGACACCCCCTCAAAGGATTTCTACGCGTCGCTGCCGGCGGATACAAGTGGTTTCCTGCCGAAGGACTTGGACTGGAAGCGCTGGTATGCAGAGCAGGCTTGGGCAGCTAAGTCGATCATGCAGGAAATGGTCCGAAAATGTGCCTGGCTATCTCTTAGTTTGAGCAGGGCGTTTTGCTTCCCTATCGGGGATGCGCTGATCTGGGTGCGAGTCCGCATGATGGAAAGCAACATCGTGTACATTGCCATAGGTGCTCATGGCCTCGCGGATGCCAAGACTTACGCCATCCTCATGTCTTCGTTTGCCGATGTTGCCAAAGAAGACTGGCTCCCCGAGCCGGATGGGGTAGCCGAGCTCGACGTGGAGCCTGGGGAGATGGTCTTCTCCGCCATCCTTACCACTGCCGGACAAAGTGCACTTCTAGAAGAAGCTGATGAACGCGACTGGGCACTAGAGCTCGACAACTAACTGATTCGGTATTAGCTGGCGCCGCCGTCGCCCTTGCCACGACTGCATACTTTTGCGAGTGAACACGGCGTGATCCCTGCCCTCCTGGAAAGAGCGCCCGGACCTTCTTGTTCCGTTGCCGGCGTTCCCACCTGCCCGTCGGAGGCTCCGAGGTCCGCTGTATCAGGCTCTGTCGGATTGCAGTGATCTCTTCGGGCCCGAACCGCGCTTGCCTGCCGATAATCATCGCGGGCCATTTTCCAATCGCCACGCGGCGCCGGACAGTTTCGTAGGAGATCCGGAACATCTTCGCTACCTCTCGGGTGGTTAGGAAGGGCTCCGCCGGCGAGGCGGTAAGCGCCTCCCGAAGCTGCCTGATCTCTTCGCGTATGCCTGCTACCTCCGCTGCCATCTGCTCCAGATCTTGCCCGCCGGCTATGGCGCCTCCATATCAGTGGCACGGGCAGCAGCAACGCGCCGTCGCCGTCATGTACTCGTAATCGGGCTCCAGGTCGACGTACCGGGCCTCCGCGGCCTCCGCTTCATCCTCCCCGGCTATCCGGTCCATCATCGCCGCGAAACCCACAGGGTCAAACTTCACCATTCGAGCAGGTTAAACGTAAGGCCCGACAGTGCAGAAGTTTGGCGACGAAATCCTCGCCCAGAAGATGGACAACCACAACTTGAAGGCATTTGGTGAGATCCGAGGGAAACAGCACGGCCACAGCCGCAACGACTCCGCAGTAGGCGTACAGCGACGGGTGCGGAAGGATCTGGGGTCGGGTTACAAGGTCTATGATCGCCTCGAAGAGCTTTTGGACACCCCATGTCAAGCGACGTCAGCGTCTGACTGGCGGCACGGCTTTGAGGGTTTCTGAGAAAATCTGGCGATTCCACGGGTCGGGGTGCGGCAGCCTGCGCCTGGACTATCGCCGCCTCCCAAACCCGGGCAGCCCACCGGGTTTTATCGAGCTGATTCGGCCTCGGGGAGGTGCTGGACGCTGTCCTCCGGACCCCGGGACATACGGCGGGTATCGATTGACGTGCGAAATATCCGAGATAACGCCTTCGATTTTCCGCAGCAAGTCCTGCCGGGCTCGAGAATCCTTAATGTCCTGAGCTTTAGATCGGACTTTCCCCGCCCCGACGCGGACGGCACCTGCAATCCGTTCGTAGTTCTCATCCCTGTCACTCCAAAGCTTCAGCACGAACAATAGTTGGCGCTCAAGCTTTTCGACGTCGTCCTTAATTTCCCGATACAAACTATCGTTCGGCTCAAACTGGCGCCTTATGTCCCCCGTGTTCGTCATGCTCCAGATCCTAGATTCTGGCCCCAAAGATTCCATCAAGGGTCATCCTCTAGTGATCCGTCGCCGTAACCCTGCGCGCTGACTTGAGGTCAGCTCGTATAGTCACGAGGTCCGCGAACCACGTTCACGTTGTTCTGGGGAGAATGGCCGCCGAGGGTGCGTTCCTAGGGCTGCTGCATCGAAGGCCGCAGGCTCTTCGTTCACCCGCTCCTAAATTTCCCCAGCGAGCGTCCCAGCCAGGCAGATAACCCCTTTGTTCGTGGCTTGATCCCCATCGGCAGTCCCCGGTCCAGGTCCCAGGACTTCACTTCTTCAGCCTCCCAGATGTCGAATAGCTCGTCGGCGCGGTTGCCGTGTCTGAACCCGGCTTCCTCCCAGAAGACGGGAAGCGCGTCCAGGAAGATGACGTGGCGGCCGTCGGGCAGGTCCAGTTGAGGGATCAGGTCATCAAGACGTTCGGTAAGCACCCAGCCGGTGAACACCCGGCCCTTGATGGCCTTCCAGTCACCGGCAACGAAGACCCCGTGTCTGGGCACTGTGCCGCTCTCGAAGACGCTGAGGGCCATGTCTGCGAAGCCTTCCAGGACCGCCTCGTCACCCTGCTTCACCCCAACAAATAGCTCGTAAAAGTGGACGCCGAGGCGGGGCTCCCGTCTGGCCACTCGAAGACTCCAAGAGCCTGCCCGTCCCGGGTTCGCATCTCCCTGTAGGCCGGTTCTGCGCCGACGGCCGTCGTGTAGTGCTGGCGCAACTCCTCAACGATTACGAGTCACCCCCCCGTCGATGTCCCGGCACTGAATGTGGACCCGCTCCGGCTGCCGCGGGTCGTCACCCCAGATGCGGATTGGCGCCGCTGTGGAGCTGGTCCGGAAGCGGGCGACGGGGTTGATGTAGACCGACTGCACTTCAATTAGCCGGCGGCTGGAGTGGAGCACGCCCTCATGTAGTAATGCAAGGGCCGGGTCCTGAGGCGGGTCGGCGCTGAAACTTACTCGCACCTCGCCGTCGGCGTCGTGCTGGACCGCGACCCCCCACGCGTTGTGGCTGGACCAGAAGTTGGCTACCCCGTCGATGTCTGGAATTTCCAGCTGCCTGTTGTCCTCGGACATGAGCCAGAGCAGCCCATTGGGAAACGCGACCGTGGTCTGGAAGCTGCTCACTCGGCCGGTTCGATCAGCTCGGGCCCGTTGTTGCGGACGCTGTTCACGCGGTCGCTGACGATTCTCGGGGTAAGCGTCGGCTCCGGCAGGGAGTCCAGCAGGTGCTGCACGTCCGCTTTATCGGTCAGGTCGGGATCCAGCCACTCGGCGAACCGGTCCCGCGGGATGATGACCGGGCTCCGGTCGTGGACGTGTCCCAATGCGTCCTGCGTCGTTGTGGTTAAGACCGTGCAGCTAAGCAGCCACCGCTCCGGATCGTCCTCCGGCAAGGAAGGGTCAGCCCACCACACGTACAGGCCCGCGAAGCCCAGCAGCGGTTCTTTCTCCGAGTACAGGTAGTTAGGGATCTTCTTGCCGTCCTCGGTCTTCTGCCACTCGTAATATCCTTCGGCCGGGACGATGGCCCTGCGCTTCACCGCAGCCTTCCGGAACGAGGGCTTCTCGAGGATCGATTCGCTGCGCGCATTGATCAGCTTAGAGCCGATCTTGATGTCCTTTGCCCAAGACGGGACCAAGCCCCAGCGGGCGATCAGCAGATGTCGCTCGATACTGCCTTCATCCAGACGCTCAGCCACAATCGGCACGGCCTGGGTGGGTGCCACGTTCCAGCTCGGCGGCGGAGGCGTGCCCTCGACTTCCTTGGCCTCAAAGGCAGAGAGCAGGTCCCCTGTGGCTTTCGACATCACGTATCTTCCGCACATGGGCCCATTTTGCCGCATTGAAAACGGATGGTGATGTCCGCGCTGCCCAGGGCCGGGAGAAACCTTCTTTATGCGGGAGAGCGGCGGGAGGACTCTTTGCCCATGAACGAGGAGGAGGAGAGGCGCAGGACAGTCCGGTGGATCAGCTGGATCGCAGGGCTATTCGTCTTGCTGCTGTTTTTTGGTCTCATCGACCTGAGCGTTCCATTGTTCTTCCAGTCCCGGCCGGAGTTCACCGAGAGCTACTTGCTGGAGACGGGCTGGGGCGTCCTGTTCACGTTCTTCGTCGGTATACCGCTCTGCGTCCTCGGTTCACGCCCTGAGAACGCCTCGGCGGCCTTGATTCCGGTTGCAGCAGCGACCGCTGTGCTTGCTGCCGCAATTGTGTCCGTCCGCCCCGGGCACCTGCCGATAGCTGCGGGTCTGCTGATCCCGTCCGCTGTGAAATTCCTACCGGATGGAAACAGGGAACTCAAGGCACTCCGTACGGCCGGCACGTTCCATTGGCCCACCCTTGCCCTATCGGTACTCGCGCTTCCCGTCGCCGTTATGTTTGCCGCCGAGATGGCGACAGCAACGCGGGAGGGGCGGGATCCTGTTGACCTCACCTGGGATTTCGACCACTGGCCGATACAGGCCGCCGCAGGATTGGTGATCCCTTTGGCTGGAGCGCTGCTTTCGATAAGGCTTCCGGGCTGGCGCCTCATGGTGTTTATCGTCGCTACGGGCGCTGCCTGGTTCGGAACGGTGAGCACCGTCTACCCAGACCATGCGGGAAGCCTTGGCCCGGTCACCGGCTGGACCTCCATTATTTGGGCCGCAGGGCTCGCCGGTTTGGCTTTTCACAAACGGGTAGAGCCACACTCCATCCGTCCGGGGGCAACCTCCCCGAGGCTCAGCTAGTCCCGCCCTGAACCGCAAGCGCTCAGGAGCCTGCTGTGCCTCCTCTTGCGCCTCAGTCTGCCCGCTGTGGAATAGGGTCAACATCGTGTACGTTGCATGTCGGACAAACCCGAATCAACAGAAAAGAGAAGCACCTTCGTGGCAGCCGATTACGACGAACTGCGCACTGACGTCAAGGAATCCCAGAACGATTCCCTGGAGGCCCTGCAGTCCGCCAAAGCACCCGATGCGAAGTCCGTCGTCCTGGAGCTCGACGAGGCGGATGTCTTCGACGGTCTCACCCCAGGTGGCGAGTTCATCGCCGAGGAACTTGTCGTAGAGGTCATCCCGCAGGCAGACGACGAGTTCACCTGCTACTCCTGCTTCCTGGTCCGCCACCGCTCCCAGGTCGCCAAGGAGAAGAACGGCCACGCCTACTGCATCGAATGTGTAGGCTGAGCCAAGGTTCTGGCCAGCGGTAGGTGACGATGCCTGGGACCGAATAAGGCCCGAGTTTGGTACGGAGCCGCTTGCGGATGCGACCGCCAGGTTCCGCGCCAGCTCGGACCGGCCTTTGCCGCAGCTTATGCGGGGGTGCATTTGCGACGGCACCTTCTGTCCCGGCTTTCAGTTCCGCGACGGCGAACCTGATCCTGCCGTGATGAGGCTCTTCGACGTGGCGCTGGACCTGAAGGTCCCGCACAACGTTTTCGCGGCCTGGATGGTCGCTCCATTGCGTTCCCTCGGAGCATCCAGATACGTTGACGTCCTCCGCAAGGGTCAGGAACTGGAGCTCGAACTGGCTGCTTTCGCCGACTGGTACAGGCCAGTCCCGTCAAGCGCTGAACCGTTCCAAGGGGGTCGGTACCTGCCTGTACGGTTGAGTCCATGGTGACCCAGAGTGCGATTTTTGTTGATGCCGGCTTTCTCCTCGCAGTAGGCGGTACGCACGTCGCGGGCACCTCCCTCCGGTCGGCCTTCAAGGTCAACTACGAGAAGCTCATCCAGGGCATCTTGAAGCGCACCGCGGAGCATTCAGGCCTCGATGTTCTGCGAGTCTACTGGTACGACGCCTCCAAGGACGCGCTCTTCACTGACGAGCACAAAACCATCGGCCTGCTCCCGGATGTGAAGGTCCGCCTGGGCCGGATCTCGTTCAACGGGGACCAGAAGGGCGTGGACCTCAAGCTCGGGCTGGACCTGGTTGGCGTGGCCCGGAACCGGGCCGCCTCCGTCGCCTTCCTGATGTCCGGCGACGATGACTTGGCAGAGGCCGTTGAGGAAGCCCAGGACCTGGGCATGAAGGTCGTCCTCGTCGGCCTGGACAACCCCAACCACCGGCTCGGCGTCACCTCCGTGGCCGAACACCTCGCCCTGCGAGTGGACAGCATCATCACCCTGCCGACCTCGCTCATCGAGGAGTGCTTCACCAAAACCGTCGCCGAGGCACCACGGCCCACCCCGGCCTTGGCTGTCCGGCCACCTGTCCCGTCTCCTGCCATACCTGCCCCCGGTCCCCGCCCGTCCGACCTTGCAGCCCGCCCCGGCCCTCCAGCACGGGAGCGGATGGTCCTGCCGGCGCCGCGGACACACAAAACCGAGGCTCACCTCGTCTATAGCTCCGGGGGATCCGGGCCCACCATCCTCCCCACCGAGGACAGCGCCATGGACGTCGCGCACGACGTTGGCGAAAGTGTCGCCGCCAGTTGGTACGGCACCATCACCCAGGGCGAACTCAACGAACTCCTGGCCGACCGGCCCATCCTTCCCGCCGACATCGACCGGGTGCTCCTAAAGGACTGCGCCCAGCGGATCGGCGAATACAAGACTGACCTGCAGGGAATCCGGCGGGCGCTGCGGGAAACGTTCTGGACGAAGTTGGACCAACTCATCTAGGCGCCAGCCGTGGGCTCCCGCGTAATGCTGATTTAACAGAAGAGCATGCGGGGCTTAGGAGGGGCCGATGTACCCCTTGGCCATTCGGTAGTAGCTACCTCACCGCATGTGCACCTAGCTCCACAGGACTTTCAACCCTTTCGGGCCGATTCCATAGAGGATCGCTTGGCGGCGGCCGTGGCTGCCCCCATGGAAAAGCCGTCCCGTTGGCACGGGACGGCTTCTCTATGGCCAAAGACTTTCAGATGGAACCGCGGCGGTCCCCACCCTGTGGTGCATCCGGGCAGGCGGCTCCATCTGAGCGTCGTTACTTCAAAGTCGCGGACCAGTCTCCGTCAGCAGTCACCTTGTACAGCCCTGGGGCCCAGACGACCGTGCCGGTGTAGGCGCCGATCTCATTGAGGAGCAGGTCCGGGCGGGTACCGTACGTGTGCACCGCTATGTTGGACGTGCCGTTGTGCGTGAAGGTCGCCGGCTTGGCGGCACCCTTGTAGTAGAAGACATCGTCCCCGTGGCCGGTCATCGGCGCTGAACCGTCGAAGGACCGAACGCTCGTCAGCGGGACAAGCTTGACCGTCCAGTTGCCGCCGGCGGTGATCTTCAGGGCCGTCGTCTGGTCCCGGCTGCGGGCATCGAACAGAACGGTGCCGCTGTAGTTGCCGATCTCGTTCACCAGCAGGTCGGTGGTGTCCATCGTGGCGTCCAGGGTGTGGACGGCGAAGTTGCTGCCGCCGGTGTGTTGGATGATCGCAACCTGGGGGCCAGTGCCGTGCTTGGTGATCGTGACAACGTCGTCCCCGAAGCCCGCGTACTCCTTCGGTGCGGCTGCAGCCTCAGCGGCGGCCTTGGCTGCGGCTTCCTCCGCTGCCTTCCTGGCGGCGATGTCGGCCTCTGCCTTTTCCAGGGCCGCCTTGGCAGCCTTCTCGTCGTCGTACTCCTTGGCCTGCTTCGGGCACATCTCGACGACCTTGCTGGCGGCCGCCTTGAACGGCTCAGCTACAAACTCGTAGCTGGTCCCTTGCGCGGCGGCCAGGTCGTTCAGCGGCTTGGCCATGTCGGTGATCAGGGGCTTCAGCTCGTCATTGGCGGTGTTGCCGACGAACTCGAGATCGGTGGCGAAGATCTTCGCCTTGGTCTGATCGGACTTGGTGATCGCGTCAGGGAGGTTGGACAGGAAGGCCACCGCTCCGAACATCCGGCCCTCATCACCATTGGCAAAGAGCTGGTGGCAGGTCTGGTCTGCTGTGAACGCCGCCTTGGTGGTTTCGGGTGCGGCTTCCGGCGATCCGGCGCTGGATCCTCCGCCGCAGCCGGTCAGCGCCAGGACGGCAGCTGCTGCTGCGACCGGGAAAAGCTTATTCAATTGGTCCCCCATGATTCGATGAAATAACGGAATCGTACGTCACGGCCGGGCATGTGACTTGCCGGGCCGCGTCATAATCCGGTAGGGAAGCTCAGCGCTGGACTTCCGGGGGACGTTGGGTGCCTGGCACTTCCCAAGAGAAGAGTAACCAGCGCCACCATGCGGGGCCGCGGGAGCGGTGAAAAAACGTCGGATGAGTATGTAAAAGTGATTCATGAAGAAACTCATCGCACCCCTCGTGCTTGCTGCTGCCCTTGCCCTGACAGGCTGCGGCGGAGCAAGCACCGCCCCGGCAGGTGCTGCCGATTCCAAGACCACTGAAGAAGCACCCAAAAAGGCTCCTGACCTGACCGGGGCATGGAAGCAGAGCAACCCCAACAGCGAGAAGTCCTACCAGCAGGCCACGATCACCGCCGACACCATCACCGTCGAATGGGTCAGCGACGGCGGCAGCACGACCTCGATCTATTGGGTTGGAACGTTCGCTGCGCCGACTGACGCCACGGAACCATACACCTGGA
The DNA here is from genome assembly GCF_059093025.1 of Arthrobacter sp. 210 2. Taxonomy (NCBI): domain Bacteria; kingdom Bacillati; phylum Actinomycetota; class Actinomycetes; order Micrococcales; family Micrococcaceae; genus Arthrobacter; species Arthrobacter sp. 210 2. The sequence continues at coordinate 17,873 of NZ_JBNHIE010000008.1, read as the reverse complement.
CCTCACAGAGGGACGCGGCGGCAACCGACACGGCGCTCCTGGCATCCACTGACGACGCCAAGGAGTTCAAGTACGAAGGCGACACCATCAGCTACAAGGTCAGCGCCCTTGGTACCACGACGACGGTAAATCTCAAGAAGAACTGATCCCCGGCACGAAGAACGACCCGGCCAGCATCGTGCTGGTCGGGGCGTTTTTTGACTGGCAAATCGATCTCCAGAAGCCGCCGCAGGCAGGTTACGCCTTACCTTGCCTGATCGCTTCCGCTTCCATCATGGCCACGTACTGCTTCACACCGAGGATGACTTCGCGGTCACTCAAGCTGTCCTTTAGCATCCCGAGGCTTGTGTTGATCCTGATGATCTCGATCTTGTACCACCCGTTATCGGTCATGCCCGGCCTCAGTGCAGGCTCGGCCTGCCGGTACAAGTCCTCCATTGCGCCGACTGCAGCGATGGGCTCGCTCTGCTCCTTATTGGCTATGGCTAAAGCTTCCTTCAAGGTGGTCGGCTCGAGGTCGGCGGTTGGAGTGGGCGCGGCGCTTGTGGTGACGGCCCTAGGCGATGAAGCGGTGGCAGTGGCAGCGGTCGGAGTCGTCGTAGGGGCGGAACAAGCGCCCAAGGCAGCAGCGAGCAGGACGACGAGCAAAACTGAAAGTTTCATTGGATCCAATTGAAGAAATACGGTTGATAGCTCACCGAGAATAATCGCTTCTGTCTTCGACCACGGCGAAGGGCTGATCGGCGTGGCGACTTACGAACGGCGGCCCGGGTTACAGCCGTAGCCGGGGAGGGAGCTTCGCGTCGCCGGCGCTGCCGGTTCCTTGGCCGAGGGCGCGGCCGCGGGAGAGCTCAGGCCGAACGGGTCCGGGCACGGGTGCCGTTTCGCCGGCACGGTCCATGGGTGAGCCAATGAAGTGTGTCCGGTCGCCGCCTCGCATCCAGTGCGGCGTTGCCGCCAGCAGTGGTGCCTGGTCAACGACGGCGGTGGCGTCGAAGGTCTGCCAGGGCGTGAAGGCGTAGTCGCCTAGCAACTGGCGCTTCACCCATTTGCCGGGGCCGTGCACGTTGTTGAGGGCGAAGTCGGCGGCGAGGGTGAAGAAGTCCTCCGACAGTTCATGGCGGGCCGGGAACCACTCGTCCCACGCGGCGATGCCGATCCGTGCGGCGGGGGAGTCGGTCCCGGTCCCGGGGAACTCCTTCAGGACTGCGGCGACCCGGCGGTAGATCTCATGGCGCGGATCGCCGGACCTGTCCTTGGGCCGGTCCGGGTGGGGTGCGGCGATGAAGACGACGGTGAGCCCGGAAGTTTCCAGCGGGCGTTCGTTGATTAGCTGCGCCCAGCGGCGGACCTTGTTCTCCAGGGACCGGGAGGCGGTGGCGGTCAGCTCGTACGCGATGCGCAGCCCGTCCGTGCGGACGATGGTCCCATCAGCCCGGCGGTTGTCCGGGTTCTTCACCTTCTTGCCCAGGCCGGTGCCGGCGAGCAGATCAACGGTAGAGAACTTCTCGCCCAGGACAGCGCCGATCGGCAGGTACTCGGCCGCGCGCAGGGCGAGCTCGGTAGAGAGCAGGTTGTGCCGGTCGTACTGGCCACCGCCGGACCAGGGATAGCCGCCGGTGACGGAGATCCACTCGGGCCAGGTCAGCTCCGGTGCGATCAGCTTGTCGAAGGTCTCGGAGTTGGACGGCCGGTACAGGGAGTTGCGGTCCAAGGCCCCGTCGGAGACGCCAGGTGCGGAGTAGGTGCCGACGTCCAGCAGGAGCAGGGAGATGGACGCGGCCAGGTTGGAGGAGGCAGAGTTCAGGTACAGCCGTGACCCGGTCATGGCCGCCAGTTGCTCGGCGGAGACGGTCCGCCAGGAATCGATGACACCCCATACGGCCAGGCGTTCGCGCCGGCCCTGGTTGATGGTGAGCAGGCGCATTGCCTCGTCCTCATCCAGGAGGTAGCGGGCGTTCACCGACGAGGGTTTGGCCTCTTTCCGCTGCTGAAGCAGGGGCCGGTTGGACCAAGCGGCCTGGGAACCGGGCGCCCACAGACGGTCCCAGTACGGGTCGCGGCGGGAGTGGGTGGCCAGCTCATCGTCAGAACAAGCGGACGGAATGAGCGAGGCGTGGACTGAGTCGGCGGCCGCGATGCCGCGTGGGGTCAGCGTGGCGATGGGACTGCTCCTGCAGGGATGGGCCGGGCGTAGCCCTAGGCGAAGGTGGACATGGTGGTTTCCAAGTGCCCCTGTGGCAAATGGAAGAGCGTGGACCCTTAGTACCATGCGTAGAGCCAGCCCCTGGCGCTGAGAAACCTCACACCCCGGATAACCGCGATTCTGAATCACCGTTTTGCTAATGGAAAACCCGGTTATCCCCGGAAGCCGGGATCGGGCCCCTCACCCCCGCTTCAGGCCTCTCCCACGTGTGGTTTGTGGAGGAAAGGAGCCCTCATCTTCTCGGATCCCGCCTGTATCTCCCTGTGTGCGGCATCCGTCGCAGAGGAGCAGCCCTGAGGGCCGCTGGCCTTCGTCCCATTCGGTGGCCGGGCTCCGCCCTGGGCCTCACCCATCATGGCCCTCCGGCGGACCCCCAATCCGACGGGGCTGCCGTCCCGGCCCGTCAGCCTGCCGCCGCCTAGCAAGGGGCGCCGCCCCAGGATGAGCCACTCATCACCCAGCCTCGGCTGACCGTGAGCCGGCTTGGTAGCGCTTCGCGCGGACACGTCGTGGAACAGTCGGTGCCTTGTCCTGCAGAGGGCTCGTGGTGTTAGGGGCTCCCCCCCGGGAGGGCAGGGGTCATCGACGAGTGGAAGCGTCAAGTCATCGATCCGTCATCGCGCTGCGCGAGCAGCGAGGAGGAACGAAAAGTCATCTCGGCGTGGCACGAGACGGTACACGATCCGTGCGGCCAACGAACAGTCCCCCGGACGGACGAAGTCCGGCTCCAGGCCGAAGGCCCCGTCCTTGCAGGCAGGCCATCTCATGAGAAGCCCCCGCTGCTAAGCAGCAGGTCAACGGACCGACAACGATCAGCCGGACGAGGAGGGAAAGGGCCGGCGGCAGCCGGGCCGGGAACACTCACAGGGGAACGAGCAGACAACGATTCGTGACACGAGACGCCATCCTTTCGGGCCAACTCCCCGGCGCGAAGCGCCTAACCACTCAGCCAGAAGCCCCAGGGGAAACGAGAAGCCAACGACCAGTCCAACGTTACGGGCGGCGCAGCCGCCTTAGCCCCGCAGGGAAAGCCCAGGCCAACAGTGAAGGCAGCCCAGCCGGGTGCCCCAAGGAGCGCAGCGACGCCGGCACCAGGCGGGCGGGCCCCGCACCGGACCAGGGCGCGCAGCGCCCAACGCCCAGGTCCTCGCTCAGCCCGGGGCGCCGCGCCAACGAACAGCCAGGCCGCGCAGCAGCCAAGAGGTCAACAAGAAGAAGACGAACAGTGTGACGGACGAGAAGGAAAACTTACCGGGGAACTCAAAGGGTCCGGGCGAAGGCGCGAAGCGCCTGAGCCCCTCTTAAATATGCCGACCTCCGACCTTCCACCGACCAAACTCACAGCGGTCACGGGCACTCACAGGCCGGCAAGGCCTGAGGCTATCGCCCGCCCGAACGCCGCGCGTCCGGAGAGCCGACAGGCGGCCCGTGGAGTCAAGAGATGTTGATGGCGGCAGGCGTAAGACGGAAGGTAGATTGACCGCCAGGATTTACTGCCGGGACGGGGGCTTGGATGCAGTTGGTGGCGTACGTGAATGATGAAAGGGTCGACGCGACCGAGATGCCGCATCCGCTGTGGCGGGCGTTGAACACCAGGGTCGACTACGCGGACCTCGTACTGGTTGAATGCGGGCTGCGGGCAAAACGCGTGACCTCTCCTAAGGGCCGGCAATTCTTCGCGCACTATCCATCCGTGGACTGCAGGGTTGAGCACAAGTCCGAGTCGGATCAGCACCTGATAATGAAGCAGTCGCTGAAGGACAGGATAAACGCGGCCCCTGGCTGGAGCGCGGATGTGGAGGTCTCCCATCCGGAGCGGGCATGGACCGCTGACGTCATGGCCACCCACGGCAGCGGGAAGCGTCTTGCCTTCGAAGTCCAGCTCTCGCAGCAGACCGAAGAAGAGTACATCCGCCGCTCCCAGCGCTACATCGATGACGGCATCGGACCAGTGTGGGTAGTGCCCGCGAGCCTCGACCACGTCACGGTGCGGTTGCCGATGATCGTGACCGGCTTCGGCAAGACCAGCCCCCTGCCCGAGGCGCCGGCTGACCTCATGAACTGGATTGAGTACCAGCCCATCGCCGGAGTCATGGGCCGGGTCGGGGCCATGGTGGACACTGTCCTGGGACCGTCCTTCCGGTGGCCGCACGGAACACCGCGGCACCAACTGGAGGAGCGCAAACGCCTGGCCCGGGAGGGAGCAGAGCGGGCCGCCGCCGCACAAAAAGAAGCAGACCGTCTGGCCCGGGAGCAAGAAGAGCGTCGGGCTGCCGCCCAGAAAGAGGCAGAGCAACTGGCGGAGGAGAAGCGGCTCGCGGACGAGAGAGCCGCGCTTGTCGAAGCTGAACGGATGGCACGGTTTGTTGACTCTGCGGCAGCACCGGAGCTCCCCGACGTGGAGCCTGTCTTTGCGGAGACAACTATCTGGGCGAGTGTCGTCCGCTGCCTGGAGGCGGGTCATCCCTCGCTGATTTGGCTATCGACTGACCCGGGAACGTCGAAGGCCGGCGATCAGCAGTGGATGCCAAGGTCGGAGAACTTTGACAAGGCCCGTCCGTATGTCGATCGCTGGCTGACCGAGTCCGGGAGCGGACTGGAGAAGGCCGGCGTCCACCGGCTCAAGGGCAATTCACGGGCTTTCACATGTCCGGTGTGCAAGGACGTCATCTGGGGACGATGGGTCACGTCGCTCCCGCTGGCCAAGTGGTCGGTCATCGCCGAAGACAGTACTTCCCCAGAGGTGGATTTTTCGGTGTTCACCCCGTGGCCGGCCCCAACACCTCTGGCGCCCGTACGGGTCATACAGAGTCAAGCCTCCGGTCACGAGCCCGTTTTCCGCGTGCCGCCGGTGCATCGGCCGGCCGTCATTCAGGAAGGTGACCCGGAGTTCAACGGACCGAGGCGCTGGGCGCATTGGATGTCTGAGGCCCGAGATGCGAAGGAGATCGAGGAACGCCAGGCGGCCAAGGACGCAAGGGCGGCACGGCTCCGCGCGATCAGCGAGAACCCCCGTTACATCGGCAGCGCAAACGGCTTCCGGTTTCAGTGCAGCGACTGCGGAGGAGTGTTCGAGGACGATAACGAGGGCATCCATGCGGACGCTCAATGCCTGGCAGGCGGCAGGTCATCTGGCTGGCGTTAGCAGCTGGGTAGCAGCTGGTCTGGGCGCCATCGGTCCCTTGGCTTTACGGCTACCGCCAGGCACGCGGACGGACTAGGGTCACGTCCATGAAGCCGATCATCCTTCTCGACATCGACGGCGTGCTCAACCCCAAGGTCCGCCGCGGGGACGGCGACAGCCCGGACCCGCAGCTGTCGGACGGGAAGGTTGCCCTGGTGCGGCGGCTCGCCACAAAGGGCCGGATCGCATGGGTGTCCACCTCGCCGGCAGACGTCGTGTCCAGTCTGGAGGACCAGCTGCAGCTCGAGGTGGAACCGTTGCGCGTGACCCTGGCGATGAAGGACAGCGACCTAGATGAGCCGACGCCGAAGCTGCGGTCAATCGCCAGATGGCTGGACCGGATGGATGCTGCCGGCGAGGCGGACTGGGACTCGGTCGTGTGGATCGATGACGTCCTTGGACCGGACGTGCACGAGTGGGCCCACGACTACGGCAAGCCTGTGCTGTTGGAGAAGCCGGTGCCCGACGAGGGGTTGACGGAGGCGCACGTCGTGGCGGTCCAGGTGTTCATCGACAGTGAAGGGGGTCGGGGGTCCGACCCCTCCCGCGGATGACCTAGCCCTCACCGACAGAACCGAGGTAATCCTCCAGAGTGATGCCGCCGGCGGCAATGATCGCGGCCGCGTCGGCGCCGACGTATCGAAGGTGCCAGGGTTCGTAGGCGTAGCCGGTGATGTGCTGGGCTCCCGGTGGGTACCGGACGATAAACCGAAGCGGTGGGCGTTCGCTGCCGCCCAGGCTGCGGCCGGCTGATCCGCAAAGCATGCCGTGATGCTGCATGTCCCGCTGCCGTCACCGATGTCCATGGCCCAGCCGGTCTGGTGTTCGGAGTGGCCCGGGCGTGCGCTGACAACCTCGGCTGCTTCAGCTCCGAGCGCGGACATGTGGCTTTCACGGACCATGGCCTGAGTGGTGAAGGAGCGTTACCCGCTGACCAGGGTGATGGCCACGCCGTCGGCGCGGGCGGCGGCGGACCGGCGCAGCCGATCGGCCATGCGGTGGCCCTGCTGGGTGAACTCCTTGCTCAGCTGCTCGCGCATCCATCCGGGCTGGTTCATGTCCTCAGTCTTCATCAGACCCCGGCCTGCTCGCTGTAGCGCTGGAGGTCCTTCTCCCAGATCTCGGACTCGGCCTTCTTCGGTGAAGGTCAGAGCCATCCCGGGATCCAGCAGGGGTGACTCCAGTTGATGCGCGGGTCAGCGGGTTCGACGTCGGTCAGCGCGTAACCCAGGACTTTTCGGATGCGGAGTGACATGGGCCCTATGTGTGCGGAGCTCCGGAGTTCGTGCAGTTGGCCGCGCGCCGGGCTAGTGCTTCGAGCTAAGGAGTGACGGTGACTTGGCCTGAATGGCGTCTGAGGAATTCCACGGCCAGGTATGTTTTGACGTTCTCCATGGACAGATAAGGCGTGGGCATGTCTTCTCGGCCGTACTGCTGTTGGACGAGCAGGTTCCCATAGGGGTCAACGCTAAAGTAGTAGCCGAAGACGGAAAAACGTTGCCGCAGGGCCCCCCGGAGGCGGGAACTGCTGCCGCGGATTTGACGAGTAGACGGGGAGTAGTGGCCCCCTTCCAGGGAGTACCTCCAGATGTCCCCAGTCGGGAGAATCATCTCGGTTCGAAAGTAGCTCCATGCCTGATTCCTCTCGTCCCGCCACACGAATCCGTAGGGGGAAGAGGCCCTAAGCCCAAGAAATCTGGTTTGACCGAGTTCAAGCCTACGGGGTTTGAGTCTTGTTCCGAGATACTGCGCCAGGTCCTGGAACTGCGAGAAGAGATAGTCCTCGGCTCGTTCCCTTGTTTGGTCGCGGTGTTGCGATTCCAATTTTGCTTCCTCTTCGGCACGGGCCTGCGCCGCTAGTTGACGCTGCACGGCATCTTCAAGTCCACCCATGCCCCGATGGTAGCGGTTCGCCGCCGTGCGGGAGCGGTTTGGTCGGAATAGCTTGTCGGTGGCCTCTACACGGTCCAGCGGGATATGTCGGCTCTTTGCCTTGCCGATTCCGAAACTGGTGGGCGCAAGAATAGCCGGCGCCGCTCGACGGCGGCTGGGAGGACGAGCAGGATGGTTCGTGCCGATGAGGACATCATCCGGTGCCAGCATACCTCGCGCGTAGCCGCAGGCCCGGTTGTGCTCGGGATCATGTGCACCCTCATCAGCGTTGCACCCGCCGCTGAGCAGGCAGGATGGTTAGGATCTTCGGATGGCTACACGCACTGTGATTGAACTGATTGATGACCTCGACGGATCCCAGGCGACCGAAACCGTCCGCTTTAGTCTGGACGGAACCGAGTACGAGATTGACCTGGCCGGGCAGAATGCCGACGAGCTGCGCAGCGTTCTGGCACGTTTTGTAGGCGCCGGCCGGAAGGCGGCGGGCAACACAAAGTCTGTCCCTACCATCCGTCGCCTTGCGCCTGCGGCTGATGTGAAGGCCGTGCGTGCCTGGGCGGCAGAGAACGGCATCGAGGTCAACCCCCGCGGCCGGGTCAAGTACGACGTCGTACAGCGCTATCTGTCGGAGTTGAGCTAGCCCAGTCTTGAATGCGCAAGTCCCGAGTCCTGTGCGGAGGTTTCAGCTTCCAACCACGTGGATGGCGACACTCCACCACGTCCGCAATACGGATGCTCCGCGATGGCTTATTGATTGCCTCTGTCCGCCCAGGAGCTTGCCTTGGGCCGCCATGTCATATTCGTGGCGGAACCAGCACAAATATGAAACATCGCATGTGCGTTCCCGCGACGCGCCCTGGTCGTGCCCAATTTGCTGTGAATTACAACCCCTAGGCCTTGGACAGCGCTGTCGCCTTTTCTGAGGATCCACCGTGGGACTCGGCATGCTCCGCGAGGACCCGTGCAGCTGTGGACTTTGCTGTTCCCAACTGCTGGGCGATGGCCCGCTGAGAGAGCTTCTGGCCGGCCCGTTCCAGGATGCGCTCCGGCTTCACTTCAGCCTTGGCCCGGTTGGTCCAGAGGGGTGGCCCACAAGTTGTCCACGGACGGTCCACTAACTGGTACCGCTGCCCCGCAGGTGGTCCGGCAATTGCCCCAAGCTGGTCCACGGTTCTGGTCCAACCCTTTCTTGGATCAGTCGGGTCATGGCCCGTTTGCGCCGTTGGGACATTGTGCCGACCGGGGGAGCAACAGCCAGCTGTCCTGTAGTCTCGCGGCGAAGAACAGGCTGATCGGCATGATCGAGGCGGGGAAGGCACCGAAAATCACGTTGCCGTTCAGCCGTACGAGGACACCCCTCAAGCAGTGTGGGGCCGTTCTGGTTCACACATCCAGTGGGCTGTGGACCGGCCTGGCCCACCCATGGACCAGTAGTTGTGGCCCACCCCGTGGACCATCCGTGGGCCAGTGGTGGACCACATTGGACCGGTTGTGGACCACCTTGGACCAAGGGTGGTCCGCCCTAGTCCCGACGGCCGACAGAAACGCACATGTCCGCGCAGACGGGTCGCGACACCATCGGCGCACGGTTCAACGCCCCGGCCCTGGCGGATCGCATACGCGCCGTCCACGCACTGGGGGACCGGTTTAAGGTGTTCACAGGGGACGGCATCAGCTTCCTGGAGGACCTGCCGGCATCGGGAATCCAGGACGAGGTCTTCTGCTTCGTGGATCCGCCCTACATCGGGGTGGGCAACGCCCTCTATGCCATCGGCATGAATGACGACCTCCATGAGCGCCTGGCCCGTGCCCTGAACCGGCTTACCGCCCCATGGCTGCTCACCTACGACGCCCATCCGCAGATACCTCTGCTCTACCCACGCTCAGAGGTCGTCGAGTTCGACATCCCTTACACGGCCGGTAGTTCCCGCGTCGGGACTGAATATCTGGTCCTGGGCCCCGGGATGCGGCTCCCCGAGGCCAACCCGCTCGGGAAGGGCGAGGTGCAGCTCCTCGCGGCCTAGACGCTTCCGGCTTTGGCCGCCGACGAGGTCGCCGTCCTTCTCCGCACACATGGGACTGGAACGGGCGGAATGGCCGCCCGGAATCGAAGGCAGTCATGACCGAAACAGTCCCGAAGCTCACCGACCTTGTCCTGGCCACCCGCACCATCACGGAGCAGGGCGGCGCCTGCCCCTTCCAGGCCCAGGGAACCATCCTCGGCCAAAGCTTCTACTTCCGCTTCCGCAACGACTACGCCTCGCTGTCCGTCGGAGAAGCGGAGCAGGTGGGCATCAGCGGGGTGACCGGGGACGACTACGCCGGCTCACTCACCAGCGACGAGTTCGAGAAGCTCTTCCGCAAGCTCCTCAAGCGGTACCTCAAATCGCTCAAGCTCTGACGTGGGTTCAGAGGTTGCGCAGCCGGCCATCTGTCGGCGACGGAGGTCACGCCCCTAGTTCTTGTCACTCTGATAAGAACTAGGTTATTCTCAGTATGAGAATAACGAAGACCGACGATCGGAATGACGATGACAGCCCTGCTCGACTGGATGAACTCCGCAGCAATTCCCAACCTCCTTGGCGCTCCCGTCAGCTGGATCGAAATCATCGGCTTCGTCACCGGAGCAGCCTGCGTCTACGGGGTCGCCAGGCAGAAGCTGTGGAACTGGCCGATTGGGATCCTGAACAACATCGCGTTCATCATCCTGTTCCTGGGCGCCGGCCTCTACGGTGAAACCGTTCTGCAGGTCATCTTCGCCGCCGTCGCCATCTACGGCTGGATCAACTGGATCCGCGGCAGCAAAGCCACCGCCGCAAAGAATGACCTTCCCATCCGGGACACCACCACCAGGGAAGCCGTTCTCGGCATCGTCGCCACCCTGGCCGGTACCGCCGCCGTCGCGATGGTCCTCACCCACGGCACCGACTCTCAGGTGCCCTGGCCGGACGCCTTCGTCCTGACCGCCTCCCTGGTTGCCACCTACGGCCAGGCCAAGAAGATCTTCCAGCACTGGTACGTGTGGATCCTCATCGACGTGGTCTCCATCCCGCTCTACTTCAGCCGCGGCCTGACACTGACCGGCATCCTCTACATCGGCTTCCTCGCCCTGTGCATCTACGGGCTAATCGACTGGAAGCGCACCCGTGCCACCGAAACCACCCTCACCGTCGCCACCGTCCCCGCAGGAGCCTGAAATGTTCAAGCAGTCCATGGTCATCGGCAAGTTCTACCCGCCGCACGCAGGCCACGCCCACCTGATCGCCTCCGCCGCTGCCCGGTCCGAAAAAGTCGCAGTCCTCGTCCTGGGCAACCGTTTCGAGTCGGTCACGGTCGCCGAGCGGGCCGAGTGGCTGGCCACCGAGTTCGAGGACACCAACGTCCAGGTCATCGCGATGCGGAACGACTGCCCGGAGGACTACCACTCCGAGGAGATCTGGAAAGCACAGAACGAACTCATGCGCCTGGCCCTGAAAACCAACGGGATCAATGCCATCGACGCGGTCTTCAGCTCGGAGGAATACGGCACCCAGCTGGCCGCGTACTTCGGGGCAGAGCACGTCCTCGTGGACCTGTCCCGCACCACGTACCCGGTCAGCGGTACGCTCTGCCGGGACGACCTCGGCGCAGCCTGGCCGTACGTGATCGCCCCGGCCCGGCAGGAACTGGCCACCCGGATCATCATCGTCGGCGCCGAATCCACCGGCACGACCACCCTCACCAAAGCCCTGATGGACCACTACCGGCCACGGTTCCCCCGGCTGGCGGATGTCCCCGAATATGGCCGGGACTACACCTACGAGAAGTTCGATGCCCTGCGCGCCGAGAAGCCGGACGCAGAGCTGGCAGACATGGAATGGACAGCCCAGGACTTCAGCATCATTGGCGCCAAACAGAATGAGATGGAGAACGCCGCAGCCGACGTTTGCCCGCTGGTCATCGCCGACACCGACACTCTGGCCACCACCTTGTGGGAGCGGTTCTACGTGGGGGAGCGCAGCTACGGCTCCTACCACGCCATGGACAACCTGCCCCGGCGCGACCTCTACTTGATCACTGACCACGACGGCGTGGACTTCGAAGATGACGGCTGGCGTGAAGGCGAACATCGCCGGGCCGAGATGACCGAATGGTTCAAGGAAACCCTGACCGAAGAGGGCCACTCATGGATACTGGTCAGTGGTGATCACGACCGGCGCATGAAGACCGCCGTCGAGATCATCGACCTGATCCTCGCCCAGCGGAACAGCTTCAGCTCCCCGCCGTGGGCCACCCGCACTGTCCTGGAAGGAGCCGCGGCATGACGCCCGAAGCCAAGGCCGAGAAGGAATTCCTCGACAACTACAAGCCCAAGGACTACCCCTCAATCGCCCTGACCGCGGACCTGGTGGTCTTCGCCGTGACCGGGGGAGTGCTGAACACTGCCCTTGTCCGCAGGGGCGGCCACCCGTTCAAGGACGCCCTGGCCCTGCCTGGCGGTTTCGTAGGGCCCCAGGAATCAGCCGAGCAGGCAGCCTACCGGGAACTTGCCGAGGAAACGGGGCTGGAGCTCGGCCAGCTGCCTGTGCACGTCGAGCAGCTCGCCACGTACACCGCCCCGGACAGGGACCCCCGCATGCGGGTTGTCTCCGTCGCCCACCTTGTCCTGCTCGCCACCGACGGACAGGAGTTGCCGGAGATCGCAGCCGGTACGGACGCCGCGGCCGCCGCCTGGCACCCCGTCCACGAAGTCTTGGCCAGCAATAATCTTGCGTTCGACCATCGCGCCATTCTCCAGGATGGGCTGGACCGGCTGGCCGGCAAAATGGAATACACCATGGTGGCCGCCCGACTGTTGCCGGACGAGTTCACCATGACGCAGCTGCGTACTGTGTACGAGGCGGTCTGGAATGCCCAGTTGGCCCCCGGGAATTTCACCCGCAAGATGACACCCCAGCTCGAAGACACCGGACGGAAAACCCGCAGTGCAGGAGGTGGGGCCCCGGCCACCCTGTTCACGGCCACGGACCGACCGATTCACCCGCCACTTACCAAACCCAGGGCGGCCTAAAGTGCATGTGGCATGCGATTGGTTCTTCCACCGGTCGTCGTGCGGACGGCTGGTAACCGGGATGGAAACGGAATGACGCATACCGGCAGTGACGTAGAAGGCGGGGCCGAGAGCCAAAAGGCACCTAGACCAAAAATGAAATGGTATTGGAAGCTGGCTGGATTAGTGTTCTTCGGCTACACCATTTTCTATATGGTGATGCTCCCTCTGGACTTTGTAGGGATTGAGAGCATCCGATGCGAGGTTAGCTCGGCAAAGCCCGATAAAAGTTCTGGTGGCTCCAGAGGTTCGGCTTCAACAGCAAGCGTCATGGTTGAGACGACTAACTGCGGGAGTATTTACGTCTCTCCTGGGGTGACTTTCGATAATCGAGACGAAGTGGCTGCATCCTTCAAAGCTGGCAGCGAATACGAGTTCGACATGGGTTGGTTTTCCAGAGTGTGGACCAAAGACATCATGCAAGGGACTCCATCGGTGCACGACTATCGGCTGGTTGACTGATTGCCCCGCTCGTTGGATGGACAGCGCGGGTGTACTGAAATCCGGTAGGGACTGTTGTCCGAATGCAGGCGGAGCAGGATGTACTGGGGCTGAGGTGTCCCGGCACACTCGCTATGGGTCGATGCGTTGGTTGAGCTTGCCCCCTGTAACCGTCTGACCGGCGGATATAGAAAAGGCGAGGTCGGATACGCTATCCCTAGCCGGTCCGTTACCGGCACGTAATTGGGGGAACAATGCGCATCAAAACCGGGGCCGGACTATGCCTCGCCATCCTTGCCGGACCACTGCTCCTGGCCACGCCTGCTTCCGCCGCCGAGGTCTGCGCCATAGCGCCCAACGGGGCCCAGTACTGCTGGGTCGACGGTTCCGGCGGTGTGGCTCCGGGCACGGGCAGTGTTGGGGGAGGGGGTGGCATCGTTGCCCCGCCGCCAGCGGCACCTGCTCCAGCCGCCCCACCATCTGCGGCACCTGCTCCGCCGCCGGCCTACGTCCCTGCGCCCATTGCCCCAGCTCCGGCCGCTCCTGCACCAGTGCCTGTCCCTGCCAATGTGCAGCAGAACCTCCAGCCCGTTGGGCCGGTCGCCCAGGTGCCAGCCCCGGCTGTCGTCCGCGTACCGGCACCGGCCAATATTCCCGGCGCTCCTGTTGCCGTCGAACCTGCAGGTCAAGCGCCTGCGGCCGAGGCAGAGGTCCCAGCTGGTGGGGCGGCGGAAGCCGGGGCAGAGTCGACCGTTGACACGGCAGCTGCCTCCGAGGCGCCCTCCGCATCTGCCAGCCCGTCAGCCATTGGTTCTGCGACGGCTTCAGAGAGCGCCGCGCGGCTCGTGATCAAGGCGGACACCGCATCGGCATCTACGGAAGCCCCAACAGGAGCTGTCCTGGTGTTCTCCGTTCTCGGAATCCTGGCCGTGGGGGCAGCTGCGGCCTACGCCTTCATCATTCGTCCGCGCCGCCTCGCCCGCAAAGTTGGAGGCCACCGTGCGTGAGCGCATCGCCGCCGGAGGCGCTGGGCTGGCCTCCCTGCTCCTCGCCGCGGCCATGGTCCTCCGTGGTGCAGCTGCTGCCGTTGTTGCCCCGGCCGAAGCCGCCGCCGAAGGTCCAACAGACGTCTCCGCAGCGGAGGCCACTCCTGCGGCTACCACATCAACTGGGGCCGTTGACGGAAACCAGGCATCAGATGCCGAGACCACCGCTGGCGGCTTCATCGCCCGAATCCTTGGCGTGCTGGTCGTGACAGGTGAGTCCTGTACTGGAGGAAGCACGACCTGAGGGACGAAGCGCCAGAACTTTGACGAAGGTACTGAGGCTCCGGTGAAGGAGCCTCCGGTGAAGGAGCCTCCGGCGCCCGCACACATGGGCCCCATGGACGCAAGGAAAAAGGCGGAGCACCTCCGCGCCGGGCGGTGGGTACATGGCCAGCTGGAAACCCTGGACCTGGTCATCGCCTACATGGAAGCCACGGCAGAGGACTCCTGGCGGGTCAAGACTGTGCGTTCAGCCGACGGGGCCACCAACTGCTTCTTCGGGCACCTGTTCCACATGGGCTCCAACGACGCCGAAGGCAGTGCCTTGTGGAACACCTTCGAGGAACTCTGGTCGACCACATACCGCATCTACCCGATCAACGACGGAGAGAGCTCGGTCTACCAGCAGGAGACACCCAAGCAGCGCGTCCTGGCGTACCTTCGCGACCTGCGCGACGGCAAGGCTGAAACCACCGAACAGTCGATGGAAGCTTGCTACCAGCTCTACATGGCGGAGGAGGCCGCGAAGACGGCAGCACCAGTGACCGCCGTCGCGGAAGTTCCCGCATAGAAGATTGCACGCGCCGGGATCAAGCGATCAGCCCCGGGCCGAGGGAAGCCGTCCGACCAGGGCCCCGGGGAAGCAAACTGGCCGGCCGTGGTCGCTGGTGCCACGGAATGCCGCACATCACCCCACCGTGGGGGTCCACGGCGGAGTCTCGGGGCTGCCATCGTGATGATCTGCACACCACATGCCTCGGTAGCCCAGTCGGATAGAGCGCCGGTTTCCTAAACCGCGGGTCGCTGGTTCAAGTCCAGCCCAGGGCACAGAGGTGAGACGGTGCCCGTGCAGACCTACCTTTCCTCAGGTCTGATTACCGGAGTCACAGCGCTGACCTCTTCACAGCTGACAGTCTCAAGTTGATACCTGCCGTTGATGTAGACAAGCAGTCGATCTTTGGAGGGTGACATGTTCTGCACATCATCTGGAGTGGCCGGGTAAAAGACGTTTTCCGCCCCGCCGGTGTAACCCGATACCGTTTGCCCGTTCTGAACTGTCATCCGGTGATGGACGGTTGTTCCTTGGTTATCGAATAGGTAGTCGAGCCCAACAGCCGAGCAATCGGTCGTGAAGACTTCTATTTGGGTGTACAGATCAGCTAGCGCAGATCCAGGTATTCCGTAGATGCGCAGGTCGGCCTTCCAAAGCCCGTCATCGCCGACGCCCGGAATACCTGGACTCCTGCAGCCTTCGATGCTGTACGTCTGGGGCGTGTTCACTCCAATGCGGACTGGTTTCCCTTGCGCGTCAGGATATTTCTTTCGACACTCTGCTACGGGATCAGGCCCTGGCTGTGCAGCCATAACACCCCACACCGAGGCAGCTAAGCCGATGGCGACAGGAAAGATAATTTCTGGCCGCTTCCAGAAGTTCGACCAGGTGACCCTCCCGCCGGAATCATCCGGGCGAGCCTGGCCGGTTGGCTTAGCGCTCATATGCGGAGTATCCGCCGAGGTGATCATGGGGTCAACTGTTTACTGACCCCATTCGGGAAGCGCCGGCATCGGCAACGAGCCAAGAGTCTGCATGAAGCAAGGAGACCCCCAACGGAAGCCATCATGACCAACACCCCTTATGAGGACCTGCTCCGCCATGTTGTGGAGACCGGCACCCCACCGCAGCGACCGCACCGGCACCGGCACGATCGGCATCTTCGGCGCCCCGATCCGCTATGACCTGAGCAAGGCGTTTCCGCTCATCACTACCAAGAAGGTGTTCACCCGCGGCATCATCGAAGAGCTCCTGTGAATCCTGGACGGCGACACCAACGAACACACCCTTCGGGACAAGAACCTGAACATCTGGAAAGAATGGGCCAAAGAAACGGCAGCCTCGGACCCGTCTATGACCACCAGTCGCGCCCCTGGGACGTTCCGGGAGCAGAGGGTGGCGGCTACATCGATCAGATCGAGGTGCTGCTGGAGGGTCTGGTGAAGGCCCCGCTCAGCCGCCGGCACATCGTGAACGCCTGGAACGTCGCCCGGATCAACGACATGGCGTTGCCGCCGTGCCACACCATTTTCCAGTTCCACGTCACCCCGGACGCAGACGGCGACCCCTGGAAGCTGAACTGCCGTCCGTGACGCCCAAGATCGCCGGCCGCTTTGACGGCAAGGCCGTGAGCGAGATCGTGAAGTCTAAGCTGGGATGACGCAGAGCGTGGACATCGTTCCGGGGACTTACCAGCAGGACCAGTACTGGGCCGACGTCGCAGGCAGGGAAGCACCAGCTCGACGATGTGCCGGACCTACCTGGCCAAACGTCCTGCCCTACTCCATCGACCGGGCCGAAGAACTGTATGCCCTGGACAAGGGCAGAAGTCCGTGCCCGGCATGAGCGTGGACGATGCAAGATTCGGCTACTTCGCGGGCCTACGACTGGTTGGAATCCAAGAGCCAATCTCACAGGTTGCGTGAGGCCCTGCAGCGGCACGTGCAACGATGGCTAGGGTGTCGAGGGCAAGCATCTGACCTTCGGACCCCAGCTACGGCTCATGGAAACCTCCACGGCTTCAGCCACGAAATGAAGCTCGAGACGACATGACCACGTCTGGAACGGCCGGACGAGGGCGCCGCCCAGTCGACCACAAAGCCGAACAGCAGCAATTTAGGCGCCGGGCTCCGCCTGTGCCCACTTCGCCAGTGTCGTCACCTCCTAAACAAGGTCACGTACCCGACCGGAGTGGTGCGCAGGGAAGCATCGAGATCCCTGAACCCACCTCGGTCGGTTTAGCTCGGCTCCCGGGTGAACGGCAGAGGAACCTGCAAAAAGTCGCGCTGGCGCCCTGAAACCTACTTTTGTGGGGTGAATCCCACCCCTTACCAGCTCCAAACCGACCCCCGGTCGGTCTAATTTATACCCGTTTTGCCGCGGATTCTAGGGGTTTTGGGTGTCGCAAGAGGGGTAAACCGACCACACCGACCGGGGAACAACATCTCCATAAGGGAACAATGATGTGTTGTGTTTTGGAGGAGGGAACATTAACACTTTGAGAGCCCCTATATGTGTGTGTTTTAAGGTAGGTAAGTAGGTATAGATAGATAGAAGGGCCCTTTCGCCCTTTATTTCCGGGCTTTTTGATCCCGAAATTCTTCCTACCCCCCGGTCGGTCTTGGTCGGTTCCGGTCGGTTCGACACCGACTAGCCGTTTCCCGGCCCAGCAGGAACGCTCGGAGCCCGCAGCCAGCGATTTCGGCGACGACCGCTCTGGCCTCAAACGGCTTCTCACCGTCCGCCTCCAACTTGGATCGGCCGCACACTAACGGGCATGACCAACTCCCGATCGAAGTGCCGAACAGCGCTTTCCCGAAGTCCCTGCCGTTCATCGCGAAGCATGATCCACGTCGTGTTGGGTCCCTCCCCCCCGTTCTCGAGCATCGAAACCCTGCTGCTTGGATCCCGGGAAATGGGTGGATGAGACATCCAACAGCGGTGCGAGCAGCTGAACTGGTTCGGCCTACGCATGGTCAATGGCAGAGTGAGGCCGCGTCAGCGCCACCACTCCAGCACCGGAGACTATCCAGGCGCGTTTTCTTGAGAACTTCATAGAGCAGTTTGGTATCTGATGGTTTGGTGGCCGCGTCGAAGCAGTAGGAAAGCGAGCGTTTGCCACTCCGAAGTGAACGTATGCGGGAATCCAGGGTGCGGGTGGAACAGTGTCGGAAGGGCGCGGGGGCAGACCCGGCGGTTACTACGGCCCACGCCGAAGTGCATGTGCGCGGGAGCCCAGGGTG
>NZ_JBNHIE010000007.1:0-243750 GCF_059093025.1 Arthrobacter sp. 210 2 | reverse complement strand
TCGCCTGACGTCGGCCTCCCAACATCCAGGTACAAGAGGCAGAACAAAATGTTGACCCGGGTGCTCAGCACCCGGGCCACCGTTATTGCATCACCGCTATTTCCGGCCGATGAACCAGTCCTGGAGCTTCCGCAAACGCGACTGCAGCTGCTCCTCGTTGGCCTGCGCAACGGGCGGACCGCCGCACACGGTGCGCAGTTTGGTATGGACCACGCCGTGCGGCGTACCCGTCCGGGCGGACCAGGCTGCCACGTTCTTGGCCAGCTCGTTCCGCAGGTCCATCAGCATCCGGTGGTCGGGGACGGCCGGGGCCTGGCTTTCCGCGGCCGAGGCGGGCGCCTTCCGGTTCTTCCGGTTCAGCTGCTCGTGCTGCCGCTGGCGCAGGAGCGTGCCCACCTGCTCTGCATCGAGCAGGCCGGGGATGCCCAGGAAGTCCATCTCGTCGTCGGACCCCACCTCGCCGCCGGTGCCGAACTCGCCGCCGTCGAAAAGCACCCGGTCAAACGACGCCTGCGAGTCCAGTGCCTCGAACTTGCCCTTGGTGAGGCTGTCGGAGGCCTTGTCCTCGCGGTTGGCCTCCGCCATCAGCGAGTCTTCCGGGTTGAACAGGCCGTCGCCGTCCTCCTTCTCGGGGCGGTCCAGGGCATGGTCCCGCTCCGCTTCCATGGAGTTGGCCAGCGCCATCAGCTGCGGGACGGACGGCAGGAAGACGGACGCCGTCTCGCCCCTCTTGCGGGCACGCACGAAGCGGCCCACGGCCTGGGCGAAGAACAGCGGCGTGGACGTCGAGGTGGCATAGACCCCGACGGACAGCCGCGGGACGTCCACGCCTTCGGACACCATGCGGACAGCCACCATCCAGCGTGTTTCCCCCGCTGAAAACTCCTCGATCTTGCTCGAGGCCTTGGCGTCATCGGAGAGGATCACCGTGGGCGACTGGCCCGTGATCTTCTTCAGCTGCCCTGCGTAGGCACGCGCATCCTCGTGGTCCGTGGCAATAACCAGGCCACCGGCGTCGGGAACGGTGCGGCGCACCTCGCTGAGGCGCTTGTCGGCCCCGGCCAGGACGGCCGGAATCCATTCGCCGGCAGGGTTCAATGCCGTCCGCCACGCGTGGGAGGTGATGTCCTTGGTCACCGCGGCCTCGCCCAGCGACGCTGCCATCTCCTCGCCGGCGCTGGTGCGCCAGCGCATCTGTCCGGAGTAGGCCATGAACATCACGGGCCGGACCACGTGGTCCCGCAGCGCGTTCCCGTAGCCGTACGTGTAGTCAGCCTTTGAGCGGCGGATGCCATCCCGGTCCTCGGCGTATTCCACGAACGGGATGGGCGAGGTGTCCGAACGGAACGGGGTACCCGTCAGGGACAGCCGGCGCACCGCGGGGTCGAAGGCCTCGCGCAGGCCGTCGCCCCAGGACAGTGCCTCGCCGCCGTGGTGGATCTCGTCCAGGATTACCAGCGTGCGCGCAGCTTCGGTCTTGGCCCGGTGCAGCAGGGGCTTGCTGGCCACCTGGGCGTACGTGACGGCAACCCCGATGAAGCCGCGGCCGTGCTGCCCGTCGGAGTTCTTGAAGTTGGGGTCGATGGCGATGCCCACCCGGGCCGCCGCGTCCGCCCACTGCCTCTTGAGGTGGTCAGTGGGCGCCACGATGGTCACCCTGTTGACGGCACCGGACTCGATGAGCGTGGACGCCACCCGCAGTGCGAAGGTGGTCTTACCGGCGCCGGGGGTGGCTACCGCCAGGAAATCCCGGGGGTTGTTCCGCAGGTAGAGGTCGAGTGCTTCCTGCTGCCAGGCACGGAGTTTCGGGGCGGTTCCCCAGGCTGCACGTTCCGGATAAGCCGGAGGCAGGGTGGGGCCGCCAAAGAGTGTTTCCGTCACTATTTGTTGTTGCCTGAGTCCCCTCCGGGACCCTTGCCGCCGTCGTTGCCCGGGCGGAGGCCGTCGTAGACCTCTTTGCACATCGGGCACACCGGGAACTTCTTCGGATCCCGGCCCGGCGTCCAGACCTTGCCGCACAGGGCGATGACGGGTTCACCGGTCAGCGCGGACTCCATGATCTTTTCCTTGCGCACATAATGCGCAAAGCGCTCCCGGTCGCCCGGCTCCACCTCCTGGCGCAGTTCCTCGCGCTCGATGGTGGCTGTGGACGTTCCAGCCCCGGAAAGCTCGCGCATCGGGTCGTTTTCGAGAGGGTCCGTCATGCTAGTCATGCCTACCATCTTAGCCGTTCCGGGGAACAGGCGTTCGACGGCGGCGCCGCCGTGGCGCCCTCCGGAACCTCCCGCCGTCGGGCGTTGCAGCCCTGCTCCAGGCAGGAATCCGGGGCGCTACAGGCCTTGCCAGGCGGGCTTGTTGTCATAGGTGTGCCGGTAAAAATCGGCAAGCTTCAGCGCCGAGGCCGCCGCTTCGTCCAGCAGGACGGTGGCGTGGGGATGGAACTGCAGCACCGAGGCCGGGCAAATGGCCGAGACCGGGCCCTCCACGAAGTCGCGCACGGCCTGGGCCTTCTGCGCGCCGGTGGCGAGCAGGATCACATGCCGCGCCTCCATGATGGTTCCCAGCCCCTGCGTGAGGACATGGTGCGGGACCTCGGCCAGGCTGTTGAAGAACCGGGCGTTGTCACGGCGTGTCTGCTCGATCAGGCTCTTGATCCGGGTGCGGGAGGCAAAGGAGGACCCGGGCTCGTTGAAGGCGAGGTGGCCGTCGGTACCCACGCCCAGGAGCTGCAGGTCAACGCCGCCGGCGGCCGCGATGGCTTCCTCATAGGCCTGGCACGCGGCGGGGATGTCCTGCGCCGTCCCGTCAGGTCCGTGGACGTTCTCCGGAGCGATGTTGACCCGGTTGGTGAATTCGCGCCGGATCACCTCCCGGTAGGACTCGGGGTGACCGGCGGGCAGGCCCACGTATTCGTCGAGGGTGAACGCGGAGGCCTGGCTGAAGTCCAGGCCGCCCTCGTGCCGGTCGGCCAGCTCGTCGTAGACCGGCAGCGGCGAGGAACCCGTGGCGAGGCCCAGCACGGCGTTGGGCTTATGCCGGACCAGGTCCTCGATGGCGTCCGCCGCCAGCTTTCCAATCTGCTTGCTGCTGCCCAGGATGACGATTTCCATGCTGTTTCCTCCCCTGCCGTGCCGGTTTACGTCAGCGGTTGACGGCCACCTGGGCCAAAAGCTCCGGGCCGCGCGCGTCAAGCCATTTTCCGCCCAGCCGCACGCCCACCACAAACAGGACAAGGCCCAGGACGGTTCCTGCCGCGAGGTTGATCCAGCCGAAGACGCTGTTTCCCGTCACGAGCTGTGCGATCAGCAGTGCGGCCTCGGGCAGCACCAGGACCAGCAGGACCAGCATTCCGCCGAACTGCACAGCCAGTGTCTGCCCCACGTTGCCGGGCGGCTTCTTGAAGGGGCTGTCCCCGGGCAGCGGAACGGCCACGGTATAGCGCGCCGACACGACGGAGGCCAGCCCCAGGCCCGTAAAAAGGATCCCCAGGCTCAGCCCGAGCTGGCCCGGCAGCCCGGACCAGTCATCGGTGAATGCCGAATGGCCCACGGCGAACACGAGCACCACGGGGAGGGCGAACGCCAGGCAGGCAAGTGCGCGGCCCAGCCGGTCCGCCACTCCCCGGACGCCCGTTGCGACGTGCAGGGCGAAGGCGGTGTTGTCATAGGAGACGTCGGCAGAGATGGACCAGGCGAGGATGAAGGCGGACAGGGGGGCAAGGACAGCAAGGCTGGAGTAGTCACCCGTCTGGGCCCCCTGGAATCCCAGCACCACGGGCAGCAGCGGGATGACCACCAGGGACCCGGAGTAGCGCGGGTCGCGGAACCAGTAGGTCAGCGACCGTGCCATCACCGCGCCGGACGGTACCGCCGGCAGGAGTCCCAGGAGCCCCAGTTTGCCGCCCTTGCGCTTGCCGCTGCCGGCAGAGGGCGGCGTGACGAGGGCACGTTCCAGCAGGAGCTTCCAGCACCATGTCAGGGCAGCGAGCGCGGCAACGGAGACCAGGAGCTTCAGCGCCGCCGGCCCAAACTGGCCGGCATGGACATCACCGGCGAGGGACCACGGCGCGCCCAGCGGAGTCCAGGACAATGTCTGTGCGAATTCCGGCAGGAACCCTGTGGACGCCGAGATTCCCTGGCCCACTCCCGCCACGATGGGCCCCATCAGGACCAGTGGCACCATAAACGCGATGGCACTGACGTCTTTGAACCGCCGGGAGGCGGCAAGGCTGGCGGTGGCCGTGGTCACCACTTTGGCGAGCACAACGCAGGTGAGGACTCCCAGCGCAGCTCCCAGCAAGGCGGCGAGGGCGGGCAGTACACCCCGGAACCAGGTCACCACCGTGGACAGGGCCACCAGTGCCGTGGCCAGGCCCGGAATGCCGATCAGTCCGCCCAGGGCAAGCCCCGCCAGCATCTGCTTCATGGGTATGGCGAAGGTGGTGAAGCGGGCCGGGTCCAGGGTCATGTCGGTGGCGGAAGCCACCACCGGGATGATTCCCCAGCCAAGGACAGCGGCGGACCCGCCGAGCACCACGGCGGTCTGTGCGAGTTCGGGGTCGGCCGTGCGCAGCAGGACCAGGGCCACCACCAGCGTTGCGATAATGCCCAGCGCATAGAGTCCCGCAAAAGCCATGCCTACCAGCTGCCACGGGCTGCGCCGGAGGCCGTTGCGCAGCAGGGTCAGCTTCAGCCTCAGAAGGTGCGCAACCATTCCAGCCCTTCCGTGTGGCTGCGGCCGCCCACCAGCTGGACGAACCGGTCTTCGAGGGATGCGCCGCCGCGGACTTCATCCACGGTGCCGGCAGCCAGCAGCCGGCCGCCTGCCACCACGGCCACGTGGTCGCACATCCGCTGGACCAGGTCCATCACGTGGCTGGACACGATTACGGTGCCGCCGGACGCCACGTAGCTGTCCAGGATGGAGCGGATGTTGGCTGCGGACACGGGATCCACGGCTTCGAAGGGCTCGTCGAGGACCAGCAGGCGCGGCGCGTGGATCAAGGCGGAAGCGAGAGCGATTTTTTTGGTCATGCCGGCTGAATAGTCCACCACCAGCGTTCCGGCGTCCTGCGACAGGTCCATGGCGGCCAGCAGCTCGCCCACCCGGGATGCCACGACGTCCTTCTGCATGCCCCGCAGGAGGCCGGCATAGGTGATCAGCTGCTCGCCCGTCAGCCGGTCGAACAGCCTGACGCCGTCGGGCAGGATGCCCATGAGCTTCTTGGCTTCCAGGGGCCGGGTCCAGACGTCCACGCCGTGCACCACCGCCGTGCCGAAGTCAGGACGCAGGAGCCCGGTGGCCATGGACAGCGTGGTGGTCTTGCCGGCACCGTTTGGTCCCACGATGCCGAAGAAGGAGCCGGCCGGAACATCCAGGCTGATGCCGTCCACCGCGATTTTTTCGCCAAACCGTTTGGCAAGTCCCCGGATGGACAGGGCCGCCACGGGCCCTGGTTGCGGTGCCGGGTCAGGTATCGGAGCGCTCATGAAGCCAGACTAGCCCTCACCGTCCGGTCCGGGGGTCCTCCCGCAGGAGTAGCAAAAAAGGCGTACGAAGGGATCCGTTGCTGATGCCTCCGAAGCGCGCGCTGCTACCGCACTTTCCGGATCCGGATGGGGCCTTTGGCGGTGGAGGGATCAACCACCGAGCCGCCCTGGGTGATCTGCACCTCGCCTGCGTCAACCAGCCGGCGCGCGGCCCGCCGGGCAGGCTCCATGAGGTCGCGCCAGTTTTCGTCGCCCACGGCACGTGCTGCGTCCGACGGGCAGATGGTGGACGACGCCGCCCTGGCCGCCAGGAGCTCCAGGATGGCGGCTTCGAGCTTCTGCCCTGTTGGGTTGCCAGGGGCTTGCGCCCCGTCGGGCTGCCGGTCCGTCATCATCCACGCACCAACTAGAACGTGCGCCTCGGCAGGGCCCGCTCGTACTGCGGGGCCCACGGAATGTCATGGCCCAGCTCGAAGGCCGCACGCAGCCACCAGTGCGGGTCCCGGAGCGCTGCCCGTGCGATGAGGACCGCATCGGCCTGGCCCGTGGCGATGGCGTGCTCGGCCTGGCCTGCCGACGTCAACAGGCCGACCGTTCCGGTGGGAATACCCGCTTCCTCCCGGATGGCGGCGGAGAACCCTGTCTGGTACCCCGGGCGGGGTGTAATGCTTTGGTGGGCCACGGCTCCCCCGCTGGAAACGTCGATCAGGTCCACGCCCCGGGCGGCGGCTTCGCGGGCAAGGCGGACCGATGCCGGCAGGTCGATGCCGCCCTCTGCCCAGTCGGTGGCGGAGATCCTCAGCAGCAGCGGCATCGAGTCCGGGATGACCGCCCGTACGGCATCGACGACGGCCAGCATCAGGCGGTTGCGGCCGGTTTCGTCACCGCCCCATTCATCGTCCCGCAGGTTGGCCAGCGGGCTTTGGAACTGGTGCAGCAAGTAACCATGGGCACCGTGGATCTCCACCGTGTCAAAGCCCGCCTCAACGGCGCGCACGGCCGCCGCGGCAAAATCGGAGATCACTTCCTGGATCTGTTCCGCCGTCATGGCGGCGGGAGCGGCACACCCCTCAAACGCCAGCGGCGACGGCCCCACAGTGGTCCAGCCGCCGTCGGATACGGGGACGCTGCCGTGCTTGCCGGAGAAGGGCCACCACGTGGATGCCTTACGGCCGGCATGCGCCAGCTGGGCTCCGATTTTGGCGCCTGCCGCTCCGTGCCGGTGCACGAACGTGGTGATCCGCTGCCACGCTTCCGCCTGGGCGTCGTCGTACAGGCCGGCGTCGCGTGGGCTGATGCGGCCTTCGGGACTCACGGCGGACGCCTCGGCGAGGATCAGCGCCGCACCGCCGGCGGCAAAGGAACCCAGGTGCATCAGGTGCCAGTCGTTGGGCACGCCGGGGGCGGCGTCGGGGTCGCAGCTGTACTGGCACATGGGCGACACCCAGCCGCGGTGCTGAAGCTCGAGTGAGCGCAGCTTCAGCGGCTCGAAAAGCGCCGGCACTAGAAGAGGACCCTCGCGAGGGCCTGCCGCGCCTTGCCGACGCGTTCGTCCGATGCCCCCACCACGTCGAAGAGTTCCAGGAGCCGGACCCGCGCGGTCTCGCGTTCAGGGCCGAAGTTCCTCCCGATGAACGCCACCAGGCGGTTCAGCGCGTCCTCCACGTGCCCGCCTGCCACGTCCAGGTCGGCAACGCCCAGCTGGGCCTCCACGTTGTCCGGCTCGTTGGCGGCCAGCGTACGGAGCGCCTCACTGTCCTGGGCGGACAGGGGCTGCAGCCTCGCCATGAGCTCAACCTGGGCAAGCCCGGCCTTGGCGTCATGGTCCGACGGCATCTCGTTCAGCGCCTGCCGGTAAAAACCGGCGGCAGCCTCGTAGTCGCCGGCCTCGATGGCATCGAAGGCGGCCTGGTGCAGCGGCGGCAGCGGTGCGGGCTCCGGTTCCCCGGCGGCACCCGCGTTCAGGCTGCCGGTCACGCCGTTTGCGGCGGCGACCTTCAACAGTTCGTCGAAGAGGCTGCGCACCTGCTGCTCGTCGGCACTGCCCTGGAAGAGCGGCACAGGCTGTCCCTTCAGGACCGCGACGGCGGTGGGAACGGCCTGCACCTGGAACGCCTGGGCCAGTTGCGGGAAGGCGTCGATGTCTGCGGCCCCGAGGACCAGCCGGCCGCCGTAGCTTGCCACCACGCGGTCCAGGGTGTCCAGCATGCCGGTGGATTCCGGCGAGTACGGGGCCCACAGTGCAAAGACCACGGGCACCTGCGCGGACAGCTCCACCAGCTGCTGGAAGTTGGCTTCGGTGACGTTGACCCTCAGCTCGGGCCCGCCGCCCTGCGCCCCCTCCGGCCCGTTCCCGGCCGGCGCGCCTGTCCCGGCAGGTACTCCGGTTGCGGCCGGCGCTGCAGGGCGCTGTTTCAAGGTGGAAAGGTCGACGGCGCCACGCAGGTTAAGCAGGCTGGCAGCGGCTGGAGGGACAGGGCGGGAAGCTGGCGAACTCATGCTTTCCACTTTAGCCACTCCGGCCGCTGCCGGAAGTACTGCGGTCGTCGGGTTACTTGAAGCTGGCCCCCACCAGGCCGCGGGTTGCCGCGACGAGCTTCATGGGATCGGTCGATCCTGCCGGCGGAACATACACCGCCATGGATTCGGCGAAGCTGAGCACCATCCCGGTGGTGGTTTCCTTGCCGCCGGCAAGGACTGCGGCGTCGTCCCCGATGGTCAGTTTGTCGCCGGCCGCCTTGGGCGTCCCCTCGAAGCTGAAGTTGATCCGGCCCAGGACCAGCGCGCCGCCGTCTTCGGTCCGGAAGACAACCGTGCTTTCCGGAGCCACCTTGTGGGTGAAGGAGAAGTTGCCGTTCTCGCCGGCCTTGACCACTTCAGCCTGGTAGGACAGCGTGTCAGCGATGTACGGCGAGGACTCGCCTTCCACCAGCTTGTCCTTGAAGGCCGAGTCTGGGGTGGTCAGGCGGTCTGCCAGCCCGGAAAGGGCTTCTTCGCCGCTGTACAGGAGCCCGGTCTTGTCCCCGGCTGCCAGGGTGTCGGTCCCCGTGCGGCTGATCGTGGGGAAGGTGGTGCCGGGCTGCAGCGGAGTGGTTTCCATCAGCTTGTAGTTCTCGCGGGGGGACTGCTGGACCAGGGTCAGCAGCTGCGGGACCACGTTGCCGTCGCCCTGCGTGACGGCCAGCACCGAGCGGGGCCAGTCGCGGTCACTGGTGACAACCGTGGTGAGCAGCTTGGTGGACCGTACCGGCATCCGGGCCTCGTAGGAACCCACCTGCGAGCGGATCTTGTAGTTCTGGGTGCGGACCTCCAGTTCGGTGCCGGCCACGCGCTCGGTGAGCTGTGCAGCATCCTTGGCCGCATCGCCGGCGTCGGCAGCGCTGGAAACCTGTTCCAGGATGCGCCGGAACTGGGCGTCCAGCAGGACCGGGGACGCAGCCTCTTCCTGCGCGGCGGCCGATGAGGAGCCGGAGGGCTCGGGGGCGGGTGTCGCGGCGTTCGCGGCAGTACCGGTACCCGCCAGGACAGCTGCGGTGATACCGGCGGCCACCATGCTGGCGCGCGACGCCGTCCGGGCTTCGCTCTTGGCACGGGCACGCTGGGCGAAGCCGCTGCCCGCGCCGTCGCCTCCGCCTTCACCGTTGGGCTTGCGGGCCGAGAGCAGCGCCAGCGCAATGCCGCCGAGGATCAGCAGGGAGCCCAGGACGATCAGCGGGATGGCCCAGGGAGTGGAGGTGTCGTTCGGGAACGTCATGGACACGGAGGCGGGAGCAGCCTTGGTGCCGTCCGACGCGAGCAGGAGGGTCCAGTCGCCGTCAGCCGGAGGGGTCCAGGAGTACTCCAGTTCGCCGCTGGCGTTCTCGGTGGAAACCCAGAGATCCGAGCCGGCCGGATTGGGTGCCGTGGCTTCGCCGTCGGCATGCTCAACCTGCAGCGACTTGCCGTCCTCGGAAACGCCGCTGATGGTGTTGTGGGCTGCCTGGCCCACCCACGCGTCCACGTCATCGGGACGGCCGGCGGCGAGCATGAAGTTCCCGTCACCTTCGATGGTGATCTTGACGGTGCCGCCGTGAAGGGTGCGCAGATTCTGGTCAATGACGGTCAGCGGCGCCTCCGCGGCATCGGCCGGCGCGGACGCCGTGAAGGTCTCGGAGGGGGCCCAGATGGTTCTCTGGCCGATGCCGGCCAAAAGTGTCAGGAGGCCGAGCAGCACGAGTGCGACTGCAGTCTTTAAACGCAAGGGAACACCTATCATCAGCGGGGTTTACCTTCAATAGTAACCGTTTTGTTACCACGGCCCCGGATGGACGGCCCGTGAGCCGCCTGCAGCAGGCCCGGGCGGCGGCTCCTCCGCGGCTATTGACAAGGCGGCTGATAGTGTTTGCGATGATCATCACACCGGCCCGCCGACGCGGTGCCACGCACGGAACAGGCCCGAAAAACCAGTGACTGACAAGACGGACGAGTCCTCCGCGGCAGACGGGAATCCTCGAAGCCAGGAGCCTCCGGCTGCCGTCCCCCCGGGACCCGAAGCTGTGCGCCGGAAAGGCTCCGCGGCGTCCGCCCTTGGCCTGGTGGCCCGGCGGCTTCGCCAGCCGCTGCCGGGTGCGCAGCCGAGGCTCCGGTTCGAAATGCCGCCTGAGTACGTCCAGGAGCACCAGGCCGGCGAGGATGAAGCTGACCTTGACAGCGAGGTGCGGCCGCAGTTCGGCCGCCCGGGCCCCCGGATGTCGCCGCAGCACCCCCTGTACCTCGGGTTCATGGGAACGGTGGGCGTGGGGCTTGCCCTGCTCGTGTACTGGATCGGCTCCAACACCACGCAGCTGCTGCTGTGGATCGTGGCGGCGCTGTTCATCGCCCTCGGCCTGGAACCGGTGGTGGGCTGGCTGGAGAACCGCAAAATCCCCCGCCCGGCCGGCATCCTGGTCTCGGTCACCGTGCTGATCAGCGCCGTCGTCGGCTTTTTCGCCACCCTGATCCCCACCATCGTGGAGCAGGTGACGGAAATTGTGGAGCAGGCACCGGTCTGGATCCGGGACTTCATCGACTCCGAGTTTTTCCGCAGCCTTGATGACCAGTTCGGGGTGCGGGACCGCGTGTCCGAAGAGCTGGACAAGTTCGTCAATGACCCCGCCGCGGTGGGCGGGATCTTCGGCGGCGTGGTGGGCTTTGGATCCACAGTTGCCAACGGCCTGTTCGGAACCCTGATTGTGCTGGTCCTGAGCCTGTACTTCCTGGCCGCACTGCCTGCCATGAAGAAATGGGGATACCGGCTGGCCCCGCGCTCCCGCCGCAACCGGGTGGAGGCCCTGTCCGAGGAAATCACCCGTTCGGTGGGAAACTACGTGATCGGACAGGCCTGCGTGGCACTGCTCAACGCCACGTTCGCCTTCATCGTGATGTCCATCGTGGGTATCCCGTTCGCCCTGCTGCTCGCGTTCGTAGTTGCCCTGCTCGCGTTCATCCCCCTGGTGGGCGGCATGATCGCAGGCATCGTGGTGCTGCTCGTCTCGCTGACGGAGGGCTGGCAGACCGCCGCAATCTACGGCATCTGCTACTTCGCGTACCTGCAGTTCGAGGCCTATTTCATCTCGCCGCGCATCATGCAGAAGGCCGTGGCAGTGCCCGGTGCCGTTGCCGTCATTTCCGTCATCGCCGGCGGCAGCCTGCTGGGCGTGCTGGGCGCCCTGATCGCCATTCCCACGGCAGCCGCCGTCCTGCTGCTGATCCGGGAGATCTACATCGTCAGGCAGGACCAGCACTAGCGGCCGGTCCGCCTAGGCGGACGCGGTGGCGGCGGGCCCGTCCCACTCCTGCGGCAGCCCGGCAGTGCCGGAGCCTGCCTCGGTGACCTCGTCGACGATCTCGTTCAGGACCCGGGAAGCGTACTTCTCCCCCACCCACAGGTGCTTGGCTCCTGCCACGCCCACCACGCGCGCCTGGGGCACCAGGCTGAACCGCTCCGCCGCCTCGGCCGGCTGCAGGAAGTCATCGTGCTCCGGCACCAGGACCGTGAGGGGCATGCCCGATTCAGCCCACTGCTGCAGGTGCTTGTCCGTGGCGCGGTGCAGCGGCGGTGACAGGAGGACCGCGCCTTCCACCTGAGACGCAACCGGTTCCACTGCCCCGTACATCAGGGCCAGTTCCGTGCCGAAGGACCAGCCCACCAGCCACCTGTTGGGCAGGCCCCGCCCGACGGCGAAGCGGACGGCGGCCTCGACGTCGTACTTTTCGCCGATGCCCTCCTCGAAGGTGCCGGTGCTTGTCCCATGCGGAGAGGCGGTCCCGCGGGTATTGAACCGCAGCACGGCAATGCCTGCCAGGGCCGGCAAACGGTAGGAGGCCTTGCGGTAGACATGCGAGTCCATGAATCCGCCGTGGGTGGGCAGCGGATGAAGGGTGATCAGCGTGGCATGGACCGGCCCCGACTCGGGCAGCGCCAGTTCCCCAATCAGGGTATGTCCGTCGTCCGTCTGCAACTGCACGTTTTCGCGCCGCGCGGGCAGGACCGTGGAGGCCCGGATGGGAACAGGGGTGCCGGAGGAGCTGAATTCGTACGACGCCGGATCAAAAGTCATGCATGCCAGCTTAGCGACAGCAGGGGTCCGGCCGCTCGCGGTACTTAGCGGTAGCGGTAACTGCGCGACATCCAGCAGTTGGTGTGCCAGTGGCGCCGCTCCGCCAGGCCGGCTGCCGCCCCGAAGAGATGGTCGTCCTTCCAGACCACCAAATGCGCGACGCCGGGCAACACCGCGGTGGAGCATTCCGGGCAGATGTAGGTCTTCTCGGCATTCTTGGCGGTCATGGTGCGGACCATCCACTCACCGTCCGGCGCGCTCTCCCGCCGGGCGATGCCTGCCCGGGCCCGTTCCAGGTCAAGCTCGGGCACCTCGCCGCCACCCTTCCTGCCACCGCCCCGGCCCGAAGCGGCACCCTTGCCGGAGACAGGACGGCGGGGACGGTTGGAACGCGGCATGCATCCATTCTGCCCCAGCCACCCGCCGTCGCCGCGCGTCCCCGATTGCCGGCAGCGCCGCCGTCGGGATCAGCCCTGGCAGCGGCAGACGGTAGTCTGTACGGCGTGCGACTTGTCATAGCCCGATGCTCCGTTGATTATGTTGGCCGGCTCAAAGCCCACCTCCCCCTCGCCACCAGGCTCCTGCTGGTAAAGGCGGACGGTTCCGTGCTCGTCCATTCGGACGGCGGCTCCTACAAGCCGCTCAACTGGATGAGTCCGCCGGCTACCCTCCGGGTTTCCTCGCCGGAGGACGTGGACCTCGAACTGGGCGTCGTTGAGCAGTGGACCGTCCAGTCAGCCAAGACCGATGACCGGCTGATCATCAACATCCACGAAAAGCTCAGCGACTCATCGCACGATCTGGGGGTTGATCCCGGACTGATCAAGGACGGCGTGGAGGCAGACCTCCAGCGGCTCCTGGCTGAACAGATCGAAACACTGGGCACCGGGTACTCGCTAATCCGCCGCGAGTACTTCACGGCCATCGGTCCGGTGGACATCCTGGCACGCGACGCTGACGGAGCCACCGTGGCCATCGAACTCAAGCGCCGTGGCGACATTGACGGCGTGGAGCAGCTGACCCGCTACCTCGAGCTTCTGAACCGCGATCCGCTCCTGGCCCCCGTCCGCGGGATCTTTGCAGCCCAGCAAATCAAGCCGCAGGCCAAGGTGCTGGCCAACGACCGCGGGATTGACTGCGTCACCCTGGATTATGACGCGATGCGCGGCGTTGACGACAGCGAATCCCGGCTCTTCTAGAAGTACCTATCCCTCGGGCCTTTTACCGAATTCGCCCCTGACGAGGCATTTAACCCGGTCTTTACCTAAATTTTGTTTCTTTCGACGTCCAAACCGTTGACCTGCGGGAACGGGCATGAAATTCTTGTCTCAGTCTTTGTGTAGGTGTTTTTCATGCTCGCAAGACATGTTGCGAGCGCGAAGCTCCTGCAACACCGGTCCGTAATTCGGGCGGGTAATTCAGGATTCTTCTCGCGGAGTGACCAAGGCCGGCACGAGGTGTGCCGATCTTAAAAAGTTCCACAATGAGGAGAAATAAATGGCACAGGGAACCGTCAAGTGGTTCAACGCTGAAAAGGGCTTCGGCTTCATTACCCCGGATGACTCCGACGGTGATGTCTTCGTTCACTACTCGGAAATCCAGACCGGTGGCTTCAAGACCCTCGACGAGAACCAGCGCGTTCAGTTCGAGATCGGCCAGGGCGCCAAGGGCCCCCAGGCTACCGGCGTAACGCTGGTCTAGTCCCCCGCCTTTGAGCCGTCCGCGGCTCTCAGCGAAACAAATGATCCCCGGCAATTCTGCCGGGGATCATTTGTTGTTAAGCCCCGTTGCGGGGTGTGCCATCACCGGCTTGACGGCCTTTTCCCACGCTTTGGAATTGCCCTACTTGACCAATTTGCGCACCAGGCGGGCGCCCTGCGGCAGGGAAAGCCCCGGCAGGTACGCCCGGGTCAGGGCCCGGCCGATTGCGGGAAGGTGCAGCGGGTCCTGGTAGTAGAGGTACAGCGCCCGGTACTCGGGCTTGAACCGCGATTTGAAGGCGGCCAGGGAACGGAAGCCGTACACCGGTTCCAGGGCATGCCCCACCAGGTCCAGGATGCGGACCAGGTTCTGGGCACCATCCCCTGCCGCACGGCTTTCCTCCCCGGTCGGCGCATGCTGCTGGCTGTCGGCTTGGATGTTGTCCTTGGCCTGGGCCTGCTCCTTCGCACGGGCCTCCTGGGCCTCCTGGGGGCGGCTGGCAAGCGGAGAGCCGGACAGTGAGATGACCTCCACGGAGTCGCGCAGCTCGAGCACTGCGGAGGCAATCAGGAACTCCATAACGCCAGGAAACCCTTCGGCACCGCGACGCATCACGTCAAGCGTCCTGCTGACCAGCCGCCCGCCGTCGTACACCGGAAGCCAGCTGGTCACCCCGTGGACCGTTCCGTTGCCGTCCACCGCGAGGCAGCACAGCACTTCCTCGTCGTCGAGTTCGTCCACCCCGCCAAGGGTGAAGCCCATCTCAGGAACGGATTTGTTGGCCGCCCATTCCTCCGACACCTCATTCAGGCGGGAGCGCAGCGACGCCGGCAGTGCATGATAGGGGCCCCAGACCGCCTCGACGCCGAGCTTCGCCGCCCGGTTCAGAGCGGTCCGGACGTTTTGCCATTCCTTCCCCTTGAACTCGAGTTCGCGGATGGCCAGCCGGGTTTCCTGCGCCACGGCCACCCTGGCGAAGCCGCGTTCCCGCAGCGCAGGCCACACGGAATCGTCACAGGAGTACAGCGCGGGAATGAGTGCGTGGCTGCGGCAGTGAGCCAGGAATCCCTCGGTGGCTGCCTGCTGCGCCTGCCGGGGCCCGAAGGCACCGCCCAGGGTCAGCGCCACGCTGCCGTGCTGCTGGTAGGCCACGGCTCCCTGCCCGTCGGGGCTGAACCAGTAGGTATTGGGTTCCCACAGCGCCATCCATGACAGCGGGCCACCGCCCTGGTGCAGCAGTTCCCGGGCCCGCGACCGGTCCTGCCGGCCGGAATCGTGGCCGTAGTGCCCGCCGATGAGCGCCCACCACACTGCAGCAAGCGCCACGACCCAGAAGCCAGGCCCGGAGTAGGCAAAGAGGACGGCTTCCACGCTGTTCCGGTCAGCAAACACGCGGTGGTAGTGCTGCGGAATGGGAACCGGGACATACTGCCGTGCCAGTTCCGCGAAGAGGCCCAGCAGCCCGCCGTCGCGTGCCAGACCGTCCGACCAGAACCAGGCTACGGCGTAGCCGCCCGCCAGCAGGGCCCAGCAACCGCCAACCACAATAGCCAGAGTCCGCCGGGCAGTTGGCATCGTCTGCACCCTGAACTGCCGCCGGTTGAGCCAGAGGACCACAGCCAGCAGCAGGGGCACGACGACGAGCGGAAGCACATGGGCGAAGGCCGACCCCATGGGTGCAGCCTGCGGGCCCTGCGGGCGTGACGGGACCAGCGCGAACAGCGCCAGGTACACCGCCGCCAGCGCTGTGACGGCCAGCTGGATGGCGATGGCTATGTTCAGCGCGAGCCTCCGGCCGCGGCGCATCCCGTCGGCACAAATCAGCAACAGGACCACCGGAACCACGGCCAACGCCAGGCCAAAGGGGCCAGCGAACCCGGCCCGGCCCGCTTCCAGGCACGAGGCTTCGACGGTTGCCCCGCAGTTGAATGCCAACTGCCCCAGCGTAGGCATTGGATTGAGGACCACGTCCCGCAGCAGCGCCAGCGGTCCGGTGGGCGCGCGCGCAATCCCCGTAAGGATGGGGCCCACAGCGAAAACGGCCACTGTAAGGGCGAGCAGGTTCCGGGTTTCGCGGCCGGTGGAGCGGTGCCGGTGCAGCTGGCCCTGGTCACCCTGGATCCACCACCCGACCAGCAGGCCAAGGAGTGCCCCTAGGAGACCGATGACGGTTTCGGCATGCCCCACGTACAGGACCAGCAGGAGCGAAATGGACACCATCGCTGTCCGGAGCCGCCGCTGCCACAGCACCGGCAGCCGCGCGCTCCCCGCCATGCCGGCAGCAAGGACCGGCCCGTAGGGTCCGATGAGGATGTGGTCCGCCATCCGGTCCAGCCACCCGTCGCCGGCATATGCGGCCAGCTGGGTAATCAGCAGGAACAGCGTGACGGCTGCGAACTGTCCGCCAAAGAACAGTGCCGCGGCGGCACGCCATCCCAGTTTCCGCTCCGCAAGCCCCAGCAGAACGATGATCATGAAGGAGGCTGCCAGGTACGCCAGGGGGTTGGTGGCGAAAAAGAGGCTGGTGAACAGTGACCACCAGTGGCCGGAACGGAGGCCCGGACCACTGACCCCGGCCAGCTCCAGCAAGTGTTCAGGCGGTCCGGCCAGATAGCTGCCGGTGACCGCCCCGGCT
This sequence comes from Arthrobacter sp. 210 2, assembly GCF_059093025.1. Lineage (NCBI taxonomy): Bacteria > Bacillati > Actinomycetota > Actinomycetes > Micrococcales > Micrococcaceae > Arthrobacter > Arthrobacter sp. 210 2. Next base: position 227,347 of record NZ_JBNHIE010000007.1, on the reverse strand, counting down.
CCCAGGAACAGGGCAAGAACCGTCAGCGAGAAGGGCACCGACTTCAATGAGCCCAGTGCACGGAACAGCGCCGGGCGCCCCACGGTGTCCCACGCAAGGGCAGCGGTCCGGACCTGCCTCTCGGCGCTCACTTCCGCAGCCCCCATCTGTCGGCCAGGAGCTGCAGCGCATCCGCGAAACGCCGCGACGACGTGTCCCACGAATGGCCCGTGTGCTCCACTTCGTAGGCGCGGACATCGAAGCCCGCGTCCTTCGCCGCAACCGCCAAAGTGCGCAGGTAGGCAACGAACTCCGGGTCATCCTGCCCGGCAGTCAGGTACAGGAGGCTGCCGTCAAACCGTTGCTGCTTCATGATGCCCAGCGGGGTCTGCCGGTTGAACGCTTCCGGATCCCCGGGGAAGGATCCTTCAATGGTCTTCTGCCGTTCCTTGGCGATGGCGGGTTCGGCCTCTGCCGAGAAGGCCAGCGCAGCGGGAAACAGGTCGGGATGCCTCGTGGCCATCTGCACCGCGCAGGTGCCGCCGAAGGAGAATCCGCCAACAGCCCAGCGGCTGTGGTTGCTGTCCACGGTGAGGGTATCGCTGATCCACCGGGTCACATCCTGGGACAGGTATGTGTCCGCGCGGGCTATCCGGCTGTCCATGCACATCGTGTTGGCGGACTGGGAGCCGTTCGGGTCCGGGACCACCACCACGGGCGCCAGCCCGCCATGGGAGGCGGCAAAAGAATCCATGTGGCCTTGGAGCGAACCGCCGGTCAGCCAGTCTGCAGGGCCACCGGGCTGCCCGGCAATGAGGACCAGCACGGGAAGCGCTGGGCGGTTGGGGGCGAAATAGGCGGGGGGCAGGTAGATGTAGGCTTCGCGGGTGTTCATCCCCGAGGCGGTGCCCGGGATCGCTGACCTGCGAAGGACTCCCCCTGCCGGCAACGCGCCCTGCGGGCTCCAGCCCTGGAGGGTGACGCCGTCGGACCCCCCGGCCTGGCGCATAAGGGCCGGCTCCAGCGTGGGGATACGGGACAAAGCGGTGCCCAGCAGGTCGCTGATGGTCCGGTTAAGCCCGAAGTAGGCGTTGATCTGGACTGACGACAGGGCGACCACCAGCAGCGCCGCGGCGATCCCGGTCCCCCGGCGCCGCCAACTGCTCCGCGGCAGGCGCATCAGCACCAGGAGCACGGCACCAACGGCGGGGACCACCCACACCAGGACAGCGTCAGGAATGTTTTCCGGGAAGACGGAGAAGACGTTAATGAGTGCCCAGTGCACCGTGACCACCAGGGCGAAAGCGGCAGCGGCGGCGGTGATGAGCCGAAGGATCCAGCTCCTGCCCGCGCTGTGCGGAGGAGGCAGCACGAGGTAGGCGGCGCCCGCCAGGCCGAGGACCAGGATTGCCCAATAGAGCGGGCCGTCGGTGAGCCGGACGCCAAAAAGCCAGTCCACGCCGGTTAGCGCCAGGTCCCCACGCCGATGACCGGGCCGGCCTCCAGCCAGGAGGACAGTCCCGTATAGGCGTCGAACTTCATGGCGAGCCGGAAGTCCTGGCCTTCGTAGCGGAGTTCGACAATCACGACGTCGGGCTGGACCTTGACGGCCTCAGCCTCCGTAGGTTTGCGCCGGCCAAGGAGTTCAAGGGAATGCCGCTTGAACTTGTGCTTGGGCCGGACGCTCAACGAGAGCAGCCTGAACCACTCAAGGTCGTTGTCCTGATAACGACAAACCCCCATCCGCCAGCTGTTTCCAGCCATGCAGATGGAGGCGTCCACCGTGCCGAGGGCACGCCGCAGGTTGAAGCGGCGCACCCCCAGAAGGCACAGTGCAAAGATCAGCAATCCGAAAGCGATTGCCATGGCGATGAACGGAAGACTCGGAGCGTCCATCAAGGTGGTGCTAGCGGATCCCAGCGGTAGCCGAGCCGCCCAGGTGGGCGTTGTCAGCAACAATAACCACGCGGTCGTTGTCGACGGAGAAGAATCCGCCGTCAACATCTACGGCAATACGGTCCCCGGAAACCGGCTGGATGGCCAGTTCACCTTCGGCCAGGATCGCCAGCAGGGGCGAGTGGCCGGGCAGGATTCCGATTTCACCATCGCTGGTGCGGGCCTTGACCATCTTGGCCGCTCCGGACCACACGAAGTGGTCCGCTGCGACAATCTCAACCTCAAGCTCAGCCATATTACTTGGTCTGTTCCTGGATCTTGGCCCACTGGCGCTCAACGTCATCGAGGCCGCCGACGTTGAAGAACGCCTGCTCCGCGATGTGGTCGAGTTCGCCGTCGCAGATGGCCGAGAAGCCTTCAACGGTGTCCTTGATGGAAACCGTGGAGCCTTCAACGCCGGTGAACTGCTTGGCGGTGTAGGTGTTCTGCGAGAGGAACTGCTGGATGCGGCGTGCACGCGACACGACGATCTTGTCCTCTTCGGAGAGCTCGTCAACGCCGAGGATGGCGATGATGTCCTGGAGTTCCTTGTTCTTCTGCAGGATCTGCTTCACGCGGACAGCCGTGTTGTAGTGGTCCTTGCCGATGTACTGGGGGTCCAGGATTCGGGAGGTGGACGTCAGCGGGTCAACGGCCGGGTACAGACCACGGGAGGCGATTTCACGGGAAAGTTCCGTGGTCGCGTCGAGGTGTGCGAAGGTGGTTGCCGGCGCCGGGTCGGTGTAGTCATCTGCGGGAACGTAGATGGCCTGCATCGAGGTGATGGAGTGGCCCTTGGTGGACGTGATGCGCTCCTGGAGGAGGCCCATCTCGTCCGCCAGGTTGGGCTGGTAGCCCACAGCCGAAGGCATGCGGCCGAGGAGGGTGGAAACCTCGGAACCTGCCTGCGTGAAGCGGAAGATGTTATCGATGAAGAGCAGCACGTCCTGGTTCTGCACATCGCGGAAGTATTCCGCCATGGTCAGCGCAGACAGGGCGACGCGCAGACGCGTTCCCGGCGGCTCGTCCATCTGGCCGAACACAAGGGCGGTGTCCTTGAGGACGCCTGCCTCTTCCATTTCAACCCAGAGGTCGTTACCTTCACGGGTACGCTCGCCAACACCGGCGAATACCGAGGTACCACCGAAGTTGCGGGCCACACGCGTGATCATTTCCTGGATCAGAACGGTCTTGCCCACGCCGGCGCCGCCGAACAGGCCGATCTTTCCACCCTTGATGTACGGGGTGAGGAGGTCGATGACCTTGATGCCGGTTTCCAGCATCTCGGTGGAGCCTTCGAGGGAAGCGAAGCTCGGAGCCTTGCGGTGGATGGGCCAGCGTTCGCTGATCTGCAGTTCCGATTCGGCAACATCCAGGGGCTGGCCCAGGACGTTGAAGATGTGGCCCTTGACGCCGTCGCCTACGGGGACGGAGATCGGGGCACCGCTGTCCACCACGGACGTACCGCGGACAAGTCCGTCAGTCGCCTGCAGGGAGATGGCGCGAACGAGGTTGTCGCCCAGGTGCTGGGAGGTCTCGAACGTGATGGTCTTGGTCTCACCGTTGAGAGTAATCTCGGTGGTGAGTGCGTTGTAGATGGACGGGATTGCGTCAGCCGGGAATTCGACGTCGACAACCGGGCCGATTACGCGCGCAATGCGGCCGGTGGCACCGGACGTTGCGGCTACGTGTTCGGTAGCAGTGGCAGTCATCTCTCTCACTTCACTCAGTAGATGGCGTGGGGTTAAGTTTATCTGTGGTGCAGGTCCAGCGGATCCGAAGGCGGTGCAGGCTAGGACGCGAGAGCGTCGGCGCCGGCAACAATTTCGGAAAGCTCCTGCGTAATTTCAGCCTGGCGGGCCGTGTTGCGCAGACGCGTGTACTTCTTGATGAGGTCCGTGGCGTTGTCGCCTGCGGACTTCATGGCCCGCTGGCGTGCAGCGAGCTCGGAAGCCGCTGCCTGCAGCATGGCCGCGAAGATGCGTGATTCGATGTAGCGCGGCAGCAGAGCGTCAAGAACCCGCTCGGTTTCCGGCTCGAACTCGTACAGCGGCAACAGGTCAGATTCAGAAGCTGCCTGTTCTTCCACTACTTCCAGCGGAAGCAGGCGGATGACCGTGGGCTCCTGGGTAACCATGGACTTAAAGCGGGTGTACACCACGTGGATCTCGTCCACGCCGCCCTCTTCGTAATCGGTAGCGAAATCGGCCAGCAGTGCTTCGCCGACCTCGCGCGCGGTTGTGAACTCGGGTGCGTCGGTGCCTCCGGTCCAGACCCGTGCATATTCACGGTTCCGGAATTCGAAGTAGGCCTGCGCCTTGCGTCCGACGAGGTACGTCTTGACTTCCTTGCCTTCAGCGTGGAGCAGCTCATTGAGACCCTCCACCTGCTTGAGCACGCTCGCGGAGTAGGAACCAGCCAGGCCACGGTCCGAGGTGATTACCAGGACGGCGGCGCGGCGGATTTGCTCCGGCTCAGTGGTCAGCGGGTGGTCGATTTCGCTTTGGCTGGCGACAGCAGAAACGGCGCGCGTGATCGCGTTCGCGTAAGGCAGTGAAGCTGCTACGCGCGCACGGGCCTTGCCGATGCGCGAGGTAGCGATCAGTTCCATCGCCTTGAAGATCTTGCGCATCGACGTGGTCGAGCTGATCTTCTGGCGGTAGACCCGGATCTGGGCTCCCATACTTATCCTTTCCTAACATTCCGTAGACCGGGTCAGCCGGGCCCTTGCGGCCCGGCTGACCCGGTCAGTGGAATTAGCGCTTCTGCTTGACGATTTTTTCCTGGTCAACGTCGCCCTCGGAGATGGCGTCATGTTCCTCGTGGCCAGCGCCTACCAGGTGGTTGTCGCCTTCGCCGAAGAAGCCCTTCTTGAAGTCGATGATTGCCGACTTCAGAGCTGCTGCGGTGTCGTCATCCAGCACGTTGGTCTGCGCCAGCGTGGTGAGGATCGAGGACTTGCGGCTCAGGTGGTCCAGGAACTCGCCCTCAAAGCGGCTGATGTCCTCAACCGGAACGTCGTCCAGGTAACCGTTGGTGCCGGCCCAGATGGAAACAACCTGGTTCTCAACCGGGAACGGTGAGTACTGGCCCTGCTTGAGCAGTTCCATCAGGCGGGCGCCACGGGTCAGCTGCTGGCGGGATGCGGCGTCCAGGTCCGAGGCGAACATGGCGAATGCCTGCATGTCGCGGTACTGGGCCAGGTCCAGCTTCAACGTACCGGAGACCTTCTTCATGGACTTCACCTGTGCGGCACCGCCCACGCGGGACACCGAGACACCCACGTCAACAGCGGGGCGCTGGTTGGCGTTGAAGAGGTCGGACTGGAGGAAAATCTGGCCGTCGGTGATGGAGATGACGTTGGTCGGGATGTAGGCGGAAACGTCGTTCGCCTTGGTCTCGATCAGCGGCAGGCCCGTCATGGAACCGGCACCCAGTTCGTCGGACAGCTTTGCACAACGCTCCAGGAGGCGGGAGTGCAAGTAGAAGACGTCGCCCGGGTAGGCTTCGCGTCCCGGCGGGCGGCGCAGCAGCAGCGACACTGCACGGTAAGCCTCGGCCTGCTTGGACAGGTCATCGAACACGATGAGGACGTGCTTGCCGCCGTACATCCAGTGCTGGCCGATGGCCGAACCGGCGTACGGTGCCAGGTACTTGAAGCCTGCGGGGTCCGAAGCGGGAGACGCCACGATGGTGGTGTACTCCAGTGCGCCGTTGTCCTCGAGGGTCTGGCGGATGGCGGCGATGGTGGACGCCTTCTGCCCGATTGCCACGTAGATGCAGCGGACCTGCTTGGTCACATCGCCGGAAGCCCAGTTGGCCTTCTGGTTGATGATGGTGTCGATCGCAATGGCGGACTTGCCGGTCTGGCGGTCACCAATGATCAGCTGGCGCTGGCCGCGGCCGATCGGGATCATGGCGTCGATTGCCTTGAGTCCGGTCTGCATCGGCTCGTGCACCGACTTGCGCTGGGTCACGCCGGGCGCCTGGAGCTCCAGGGCACGGGTGGTCTCGGCCTTGATGTCGCCGAGGTCATCGATGGGCACGCCCAGCGGGTCGACAACGCGGCCAAGGAAGGCGTCGCCCACGGGAACGGACAGAACCTGTCCGGTGCGGTGGACTTCCTGGCCTTCTTCGATGCCGGTGAAGTCACCGAGGATGATAACGCCGATTTCGCGGACGTCGAGGTTCTGGGCCAGGCCCAGGGTGCCGTCCTCGAAGCGCAGCAGCTCGTTCGCCATGACCGAGGGAAGGCCCTCAACACGGGCGATGCCGTCACTAGCGGTGGTTACGCGGCCGACCTCTACGCGTTCTGCGTTTCCGGGTTCGTAGGACGCCGCGAACTCGTTCAGCGCATTACGGACGTCGTCGGCGTTGATGGTCAATTCGGCCATCTGCAGTCCCTGCTCTCCTGTTTTGTGATCACCGTTAAGGTGACCGGGGTTTCTATCAGTTGGGTTGTGCTTGTCCGGCTAGCCGGCCAGCTGGCGCTGCAATTGGCCCAGCCTGGTGAGGACCGAAGCGTCGAGCACTTCGTCACCAATCTGGACGCGGATGCCGCCAATGAGTGCCGGGTCAACGTTGATGTTGACCTTCAGTTCCCGTCCGTACATGGCATTCAAGCCCGCCTGGAGGCGTGCAAGCTGCGTCTGCGTCAGGGGACGGGTCACGCTGACCGTTGCAATCCAGCGCTGCTGCCGCTTGGCTGCCAGTTCGGCGAACCGTTGCACGAGCCGGGTGGGCTTGATGCCGCGGGGCTGGGTGACGGCCTGTGTGATGAGGACTTTTGCTTCCTCACTGACGCCGGGCACCAGCTTCTCGGCGAGCGTAGCCTTGGCGGCTCCGCTGGCCTGTGGCTCGGACAGAGCACGTTGTACCTCGTGGCTGGAGGCAACAGCCTGGTTGAAGGAGAACAGGTCATTCTCCAGCTCTTCCAGGCCAGTGATTCCGGAGGCAGAAACGGCCGACTTGTTTTCAGCAACGGAAATGACCACCGTTGCGGCAAGAGTCTCGAGTGCATCGCCGATATCCCGCGCCGATGCCCAGCGTGAACTGGCCAGTCCGCCCGCGATCTCTGCAGCATCAGCGGAGACTTTTCCGCCAACCAGCTGCCTGACCAGCGCCGACTTCTCGTCGCCGGAGCGGGACGGGTCAGTCAGGGCGCGGCGCAAGCCAGCCGAGCTGTCCACCATTCCCAGAATTCCGAAGAGTTCCTTTGCCAGCTGCAGCGACGCCGTCGGAAGCTTTGCTTCCAACGCAGCCAGGGCTGTTGCCAGCGATTCGCTCGATACGCCTGCCATTACTTAGCTGCACCTGCGTTCTGGGTCTCCAGATCTGCCAGGAAGCGGTCCACAACCCGCGCTGCACGCTCATCATCGTTGAGCGATTCGCCCACGATGCGTCCGGCGAGGGTGGTGGCCAGGGTGCCCACCTCTGAACGCAGGGACACAACGGCCGCCTGGCGCTCGGATTCGATCTGTGCGTGGGCCTGCGCAGTGATGCGGGCAGACTCTGCAGCTGCCTTCTCCTTGAGATCCGCAAGGATCTGGGCACCTTCGGCGCGGGCTTCCTCACGGATGCGGTTGGCTTCGGTGCGGGCGTCGGTCAGCTGCTGCTTGTACTCTTCGAGTGCAGCAGACGCCTCAGCCTGGGCCTTTTCAGCCTTTGCAATGCCGCCTTCGATGGCCTCGGCACGCTCGGCGAAGGTCTTTTCGAACATCGGGACAACGAACTTGACCACGATGAACATGAGGATGGCAAAGCCCACGAGGACAACGCCCATTTCCCAGACGTTGGGAACCAGGGGGTTGACTTCGCCCTCAGTGGCGGCTGAGATGATCAGCTGATTCATATTTCACCCGTCCTTTTCTACTCGGTTCTGAAAGTTCGCTTCGCTCTAGGACTAGAGAACGAAGGCGAAGACCAGGCCGAGGATGGCGAGGGCTTCGGTCAGTGCAAGGCCGAGGAATGCGATCGGCTGCAGCACGCGCTGTGCTTCCGGCTGGCGTGCGACGCCGTTGATGTAGGCAGCGAATACGAGGCCAACACCGATACCACCGCCGATTGCGGACAGACCGTAACCTACGAGGTTGAGATTGCCTTCCATTTTTCTTCCTTTCAAGATGCCATCCATGTGGCAGGTTGTTTGGGTTGCTCTTTCCCCGTGAGGGGAAGTCTGTGTGTGCCTGGCGGCGTCCGCCGCGGGGCTGTGCCTAGTGGCTGTCGGCGTGAAGCGCGCCTTCGATGTAGATCGCAGTCAGCAGGGTAAAGACGTAGGCCTGCAGGACCATGATCAGGGCTTCAAGCATGTACATGGCGATGGCGCCTGCAAGAACCAGGACCGACGTTCCCTTGAGCAGGATGTTCTCCTGCATCACGAGGTACTCGATGCCGGAACCGGCGATCATCACGATGAGGTGTCCTGCGAGCATGGTGGCGAACAGACGGAGGCTGTGCGTCACGGGCCGGACCAGGAAGTTGGAGATGATCTCGATCGGAATCACGATCGGAAGGATGAACCAGGGAACACCGGACGGTACGGTGGCCAGCTTGAAGTAGCGCAGTCCGTTCTTCTTGATGCCGATGGCGATCCAGGTGACGTAGACGATGCCTGCGAGCACATAGGCGCCGCCAACGTGCGAGAACGTGGGGAGCTGGATGAGCGGGATGGCACCGTAGATGTTGTTCACCAGGATGAAGAAGAACAGGCTGAACAGCAGCGGGACGTACTTGATGAAGTCCCTGCCGCCGATGATGTCCTTGGCGATTCCGTTGCGGACGAAGCCATAGGCGGCCTCGCCGGCGAACTGGAGCTTGCCGGGAACCAGCTGCTGCTTACGTGCGGCGAGCACGAAGAAAGCGCCGATAATGACGACAGAGAGGAGGACCAGCAGCATCTGCTTGGAGAATCCTTCTGCGGCACCCCACGGCAGGATTGCCGGCAAATGCATTTCGTTAATTCCAGGAGGAGCGAACTCTCCTGAATCTTGGGCCGGGAGCGCAAGCGCGATCAACGCGTTTCCTCTCTGCAGTGTCCATCATTGGGCGTTGGGCGGGGACCGGCAGCCTGACGGCTTGCTGTTCCCCCTGTGAAATTATTTGGCATTACTGTCGCCGTCCTTGGACGGCCCGCTGGCAGCAGGACGCTCGCCAGTATTTTTGCGAGAACTGGTGAGGCCATGCATGTGGGAAAGGTAAAAACCTCCGACGGCTCCAAGCAGAGCGCCTGCGAGCACAATCCAGCGCGTTCCCCACAGATAATCCAGTCCCCACCCTATCAAACTCCAGACGATGATCCCGCCAATGATGTAGCTGAAGACAGCCATTCCGGCGTTGTATCCGCCGTCGGAGTTGTCCCCGGATACACCTGGGGCGGAGCTGCCGGATGCGCGGCTGCCGCTGGGGGCCTTACCGGGCTTCTTCGGATCACGCATCAGGAGTTTCCTTGGGTTCTGGATCGTTGTAGATCTGGAGGCGGGCTTTGCTGAAACCAAAGACTTCTGCGGCCTGCCATAAGACGACGGCGGTGACGGCCCCGGCCACGAACCAGCGGGCGTGCAGCCATTGGGGTGCTCCTACGACGAACAGGACGGCGGCGAAGCCCACAACCTTGATGAAGTAGGTGGCCACGAATACTCCGATCGCCCCGGACGGATTGCTCCGCCCCACGAAGTGCCCCACCAGGAGGCTGATTCCGAAGAACAGCATCACCAGCAGGCCGCCTGCGGAACTTGAAAGGGCACCCCCCGCTCCATCCAGCAGCGCCGCAGGAACTGCGCACAGCGCCAGGCCCGCAGCGGAGGCCGCGGAACTGAGTTTCAACAGATGCAGCCAGAGGGACCGCGTGGGACCGGAAGCACCAACGTGTCCGTGGCCGGACGCAGGTCCGGACTCGGCGTTGGAGGTCATGTCGATCCCAATCGTCGGCACCAAGAGGCAGTCAGCCAATTGGCAGGTGTGTGAGGGGCAGCTTGGGCTGCCCTCAAATTCTACACGAGATAGAAATGTTTCCGCACGGCATTACGCCTGCGATTCTTCGCCCCTGCGGGCAAGGTAGGGCCAGGCGGTGACAAGTCCCATCACCAGCGTGGCAAACAGGTCCAGCGAGAGGACAATCTGCCAGGGAAAGATGGCGAACGCGAGGCCGCCGAAGGACAGGACGCCGGTCCAGAGGTACATCAGGATGACGGCGGTCCTGTGCGAGTAGCCGATGTCCAGGAGCTTGTGGTGCAGGTGGCCCCGGTCCGCGGACCACGGCGACCGGCCGCGGGCAGTCCTGCGCACCACCGCAAGGCCCAGGTCCAGCAGCGGCAGGAAGAGCACGGCAAACGGCAGCAGGATGGGAATCACGGTGGAGATACCGTTGACCCGGTCGTAAAGCCCGGAGGTGATCTGGCCGGTGGAGACAACACCGGCGGATGCCATCAGCAGCCCTATCAGCATGGCGCCGGAGTCCCCCATAAAGATCTTCGAGGGAAACCAGTTGTGGGGCAGGAAGCCCAGGCAGCTTCCCACGAGGACCGCCGTGATGAGGGTGGCAAGGTCCGAGTAGTCCAGCAGTACTGCGTTCCGGTGGACCCAGTAGGCCGTGAAGAAGAAAGCGGTGCCGCCGATGATGGCCACTCCGGCGGCCAGGCCATCCAGACCGTCGATGAAGTTGAACGCGTTCATGGTGGTGACGATCAGCCCGGCTGTCAGCACTACCCGGATTGTTTCGTTCTCCAGGTAGATGGGCTCCGGCACCCAGGGCACGACGGTCATCTGGACTCCCCAGACCGCTACGGTCAGGGCGGCTGCGCTTTGGCCGATGAGCTTGACCCACCACCGGATGTCCAGCAGGTCATCCGCCACGCCGACCAGGACGATCACGGCCGCTCCCGCGAGGACGCCCCACGGCGAGAAGTTGTTGCGGTAGATGTCCTTGACGAAGAAGGACTGGCTTGCCACGATCAGCGCCGTCATGATGCCGAGGAAGATGGCCACGCCGCCGAGCCGGGAAACAGGTGTGGAGTGCATGTCGCGGCTGCGGATGGGCAGGTGCAGCTCGAGCCGGTGGCCCACCACGCGGGCGGCCCAGGTGGCGGCGTAGGAAACGACGGCAGCCGTCAGGCCCATGAGCAGGTACATGATCATGGGGTGCTGGTCATTTCAGGTGTGGTGGTGAAGCAGGGCACCGGCGTTAGCCTTTGCCTGGTGGTGGGTGGGCTCACGGGCCGGGAATCTGTTCTTCGATAAATGAAACTTCTCCGTCGCCGAGCGCGCAGCAGGCAGTGCGTTTTTACGTGGACGCGGTGCCTTACAGGGCTGTATTACAGTGGACTCTAGTCAAAGATACTAGCGCCACCGGCTTCATGGCTTCGCGCCACACGGGCGCATTACGAGCGGGGAAATCCCTGACAGCCATGCTGAAAGGACCCCCATGACACTCCGCATTGCAGTCGCCGCCGTCACCTTCGACCGGCCCAGGGAACTGGCCGTGCTGCTGGATTCCATCAACGCGCAGACCGCCGCGGTGGACACAATCTGCCTGGTGGACAGCGGTACCGTCCCGGCCAGGGACGTCGCCGCAGGACACGCCAATGTTGACTACGTCCGCTCCGAAGCCAACCTCGGCGGGGCCGGTGGATTCGCCCTCGCTGCATTGAAGGCAGTGGCAAGCGGCGCACGGTGGATCTGGATGATGGATGACGACGCCGAGCCGGCTGATCCCGAATGCCTCGCCACACTGCTGCGCGAAGCTGAGGCACGCGACCTTGAGGCAGTGGTCCCGCTGGTGACAGCGCCTGGCCATCCGGACCGGCTGTCCTTTTTCTTCCGCCTGGACGGCAAGGTCACCCACGACCGTGCAGAGGTGGAGAAACGTGGCTTCCTGGCGAATGACGGGCACTTCTTCAACGGCGCCCTGATCCGCTCCGATGTTTTCTTCAAGGTGGGGCTGCCCGACATGCGCCTCTTCATCCGCGGTGACGAAGTGGATTTCACCATCCGGCTGCGCAAGGCCGGGATCCGGTTCGGAACGGTGACCACCACGGCCATCACCCACCCGCACGCATTTTCAGAGACGCAGCATGTCTTCGGTGCCCGCTGGCACGTCATTGTTCCGGAATCCGCCTTCAAGCGGTACTACTACTACCGCAACCGCGGCTACCTGATCCGCCGCTATTTCCGGGTCCGCTCGCTGGTGGCCGACGTCGGCGGCTACCTGGGCTACTTCCTCCAGCGCCGCGACCTTGCCGGGTTCCTTGGCTGGGCCGCATCGTTCAGCAAGGGCCTTCGGGGCAAGGGCTTTGCGCCGCTGGAGGACCAAAAGTTCTAGCTCCGGACTACAGTTCCGGCGTCACGCCCGGCGCTTCAGCCGCCGGGCGGCAAGGAGCCACAGCAGGACCCACGGTTCGCCGAACACGCGGTAGGCCACCCGCTTGGGATGCAGGAGCAGCCGCCAGGCCCACTCCAGCCCAAGCCGGCCCAGCCAGCGGGGGGCGAGTTTCTGGATCCCTGCCAACTGCTCGATGGCACCGCCCACGGCACAGTAGACGGCGGGCGGCAACGAACCGAGCCTGCGCTGGAGGACTTCCTCCTGCAGCGGCATGCCCAGGCCCAGGAGGACCAGCTGCGGCTGCTCACGGTGGAGCCATGCAACTGCTGCTTCCTCCAGCTCCGCGTCCCAGCCTGCGCCCGGGAAACCACTGACGCGGGCGCCGGGGACTATTGCCTGCAGCCTGCTGACCGCTCCTGCGTTGGCTTCCGCGCCGGCGCCCACCACGGCGATCCGCTCCAGGCCCCGGACCTGGTCCAGTGCCGGAAGCCAGTCCGTCGAACCCAGCCGGTAATCCATGACGGGGCCTTCGGCGTTGCCGGTCCTCCCCCACAGCCAAAGCACGGGGGCGCCGTCAAGGAGCACCACGTCGCTGCGCTCGTACAGGTTCCGGAAGCCGTCGTCGGACAGTGTGAGGGTGACGCTGTGCAGGTTGTGGCCAAGGACGGTCCGGGTGGATCCGTCCTGGATGTAGCGGCTGAGTTCCTCCACCAGCTCGGGAACCCGCAGCGGGGTAGCGTCGACCTCCAGTACGGGAATCTGCTGGCGCTCCAAAATCATCAAGGCTGCGGATTCCCGGCCGGCGTGCCGGAGTCGGGCGTCGCCGGCTCCACCACGGATGAACCGGAGGCGCCGGACGCTTCCGGGGCGGGTACGGACGCCGGTTCCGCAACTACCGGTTCTTCCTCCGCCGGTTCCTCCTCGGCCATTGGAATCTCCCCGAGCCCCAGCACACCGGGAACATGCTCGCGCAGCTGGTCGAGGCTTACGGCGCCGTTGCGCACCACCCGCAGCCGGGGCCCGGTGGCGTCCACGATCGTTGAAGGCACTGCGGCTTCGCCTTCGGCGGGCCGGAAACCGCCCTCAAGGTAGACCTCCACGGAGTCGGCCAACTGCTCCCGGGCGGCTGCGGCGGTCTGAGCAGGAGCCTGCCCCGTACGGTTGGCGGAGGACACAGCCAGCGGCCCGGTGAGGGTCAACAACTCCTGGGCGATATCGTCGGCGGGCATCCGCAGCGCAACGGTTCCCTTGGTTTCTCCGAGGTCCCAGTCCAGTGACGGCTGGGCATGCAGGATCAGGGTCAGGCCGCCTGGCCAGAACGCTTCGGCAAGCTTCCGGGCGTCCGCCGGGACGTCCGTGGCCAGTCCGTCCAGGGCGTTGATGCGCGGGATCAGCACCGGCGGGGGCATGGTGCGGCTGCGCCCCTTGGATACCAGGAGCATGGTGACAGCCTGCGGCGAAAACGCGTCGGCAGCGATCCCGTAGACCGTATCCGTCGGGAACACCACGCACTTTTTCTCGCTGATGGCACGCTGGGCGTGCTCCAGTCCCAGGGCGCGCTGATCGTCCGTACTGCAGTTATAGGTTGTGGTCACTGGCCTATTCTTTCATTCCGTAAGGTCTGGATCCGCGAGCACGGCGCTGGTGGCGCGCTCCTTGCCGTTGAGGTCCAGATGCGTCGTAATCCTCCTCCACTTCCCTGCGCGGCCCATCATGGCCGCGATCCAGCCGGCCTGGACCTCCGCATGTTCCATGACGAAGTAGCCGCCCGGGCGCAGCAGCCGGGCAGCGGTGGCCGCTGCCGCCGTCGGAAGTTCCATGCCGTCCGCTCCCCCGCCGTACAGCGCCTCCGGCGGATCATGAAGCGCAACTTCGGGCTCGTTGGGAATGGCCTCGGCAGGGATGTACGGCGGGTTTGAAACCACGACATCGAACGTTCCGTTGAGCTCCGGCAGTGCGTTGCGCAGGTCCCCCAGCACGAGATGGACGCCCAAGGGGGCGAGGTTCTTCGCCGCCCAGGCGTGGGCGAAGGGGCTGAATTCGACGGCGTGCACCTCGGCACCGGGCACTTCATGCGCGATGGAGCCGGCGATTGCGCCCGACCCGGTTCCCAGATCGACGATCCGGGGTGACGGGATGCCCTTGACATGGTCGATGACCAGCTGGACCACCGATTCCGTCTCGGGCCGGGGAATGAACACGCCCGGCCCTACCGCCAGCTCCAGGTAGCGGAAATGCGCCACCCCGGTGATGTGCTGCAGGGGTATCCGGCCCGCACGCTCCGCCACCAGGTCGGCGTAGCCCTCGGGAGCCGGGGAATCACCCAGCATCATGGCGCGCAGCCGCCCCAGGCCGACCTTCAGGAGATGGTCGGCGAGGAGCTCGGCGTCAACGCGCGGACTGGGCACGCCGGCGTCCCGAAGGATGGCAGTGGCCTCACTGATCGCGGCAGCGAGGGACTGGCCTGGCCCGATGGTCATCCGTCGGGCTAGTCGCCGATGGCGTCCAGGCGTGCCTGTTCGTCCATCTCGATGGCGGACTGGATGACGGGCTCCAGGTCACCGTTCATGACCTGGTCCAGGTTGTACGCCTTGTAGCCCGTGCGGTGGTCCGCGATGCGGTTTTCCGGGTAGTTGTAGGTGCGGATGCGCTCGGAGCGGTCCATGGTGCGGATCTGGGACTTCCGCTGGGCCGAGTTCTCGGCGTCGATCTGCTCCTGCTGGTGCGCGAGGATGCGGGCCCGCAGGACGCGCATGCCGGCCTCGCGGTTCTGCAGCTGCGACTTTTCGTTCTGCATGGCCACCACGATGCCCGTAGGCAGGTGGGTGATGCGGACGGCGGAGTCGGTGGTGTTCACGGACTGCCCGCCCGGACCGGACGACCGGTAGACGTCGATTTTCAGGTCGTTCTGGTTGATTTCGAGCTCTTCGGGCTCATCCACCTCCGGCAGGACCAGCACACCAGCCGCCGACGTGTGGATGCGGCCCTGCGACTCCGTGACAGGAACGCGCTGCACACGGTGCACGCCGCCCTCGAACTTGAGCCGCGCGTAGACGCCCTCGGCGGGATCGTTCGAGCTGCCCTTGACGGCCACCTGGACGTCCTTGTAACCGCCGAGATCCGACTCGGTAGCGGAAATGATTTCGGTCTTCCAGCCACGTGATTCCGCGTAGCGGGTGTACATGCGCAGGAGGTCACCGGCGAACAGCGCGGCCTCATCGCCGCCTTCACCGCCCTTGACCTCAAGGATCACGTTGCGGGCATCGTCAGGGTCACGTGGAATCAACAGGCGCCGGAGCTTGGCGGCAGCAGCTTCCAGCGAAGCTTCAAGTTCAGGAACCTCGGCAGCGAACTCGGGATCCTCGTCAGCCATCTCCTTGGCCGCAGCGAGGTCATCGCGCAGCGCTTCCCACTTGTGGTAGGCCTCAACAATGCCATTGAGCTGAGCCGACCGCCGCCCCAGCTTCCGGGCAAGCCGCTGGTCAGCATAAACAGCAGGATCCCCCAGCTGCGCCTGGATGGAATCATGCTCATCAAGCAGGCCCTGTACGGACTCAAACATCTATAAACCTCTTTCGACTTGTACAAGTCTAGTAATGCGGCGACCAAGGTGGGGAACCGGGAAGGTGACCCTACTGAGAGGCGTTCGGTTTTGCCGCCCCGGGAGTGGCATCGGGCCTGCCGGAGCTGGGCGGCAAACGATCGAAGATCGGAAGCCGCCCAGCGTAGGGGCGGGGGCGGCAAAACCGAACGACGAAGGCGGGGGCGGAAAACCCCGCGCGGCGAACCACGCGAGGCATCCGCACCCCGCCCTTGAACTCAGCTACTTGTCGTTATCCGACTTCGCACCAAGCGTCGTCTTCTGGACCTGCATGAGGAACTCAACGTTGCTCTGGGTTTCCCGGATCTTGTTGGTCAGCAGTTCAAGGCTCTGCTGGGTCTCGAGTCCGGAGAGGACGCGGCGCAGCTTCCACATGATCTTGACTTCCTCGGCCGAGAGCAGGTTCTCCTCGCGGCGGGTGCCGGACGCGTTGACGTCCACGGCGGGGAAGATGCGCTTGTCTGCCAGCTGGCGGGACAGGCGCAGTTCCATGTTGCCGGTGCCCTTGAACTCTTCGAAGATGACCTCGTCCATCTTGGAACCGGTCTCCACGAGGGCCGTTGCCAGGATGGTGAGCGAGCCGCCGTTTTCGATGTTGCGGGCTGCACCGAAGAAGCGCTTGGGCGGGTAGAGGGCTGCGGAGTCCACACCACCGGACAGGATGCGTCCGGAGGCCGGTGCTGCCAGGTTGTAGGCGCGGCCCAGGCGGGTCATGGAGTCCAGCAGGACCACCACGTCCATGCCCATTTCCACGAGGCGCTTGGCGCGTTCGATGGAAAGTTCGGCCACGGTGGTGTGGTCATCGGCGGGCCGGTCGAAGGTGGAGGCAATGACCTCGCCCTTGACGGTGCGCTGCATGTCCGTGACTTCTTCGGGGCGTTCGTCAACCAAAACCATCATGAGGTGGACCTCAGGATTGTTGGTGGTGATGGCGTTCGCGATGGACTGCAGGATGAGCGTCTTACCGGCCTTCGGCGGGGAGACGATCAGGCCGCGCTGGCCCTTGCCGATGGGAGCCACGAGGTCGATGACGCGGGGGCCGATCTTTTTGGGATCGGTCTCCAGGCGCAGGCGCTCCGACGGGTAGAGCGGAACCAGCTTGGCGAATTCGACGCGGTCCTTGAGATCTTCGGCGGTCTTGCCATTGACCGAGGTGACGCGGACCAGCGCGTTGAATTTCTGGCGGTTGGACTGCTGGCTGCGGTCTTCGCCGTCGCGGGGGGCACGGATGGCACCTACCACGGCGTCACCCTTGCGCAGGTTGTACTTCTTGACCTGGGCCAGGGAGACGTAGACGTCGTTCGGGCCCGGGAGGTAGCCGGAGGTGCGGATGAAGGCGTAGTTCTCCAGCACGTCCAGGATGCCGGCAACCGGCAGCAGGACGTCGTCCTCGGTGACCTCGACGTCGTCGACGTCGGGTCCCTGAGCACGGCCGCGACGGCGGTCGTTGCGGTCGCGGAAGCGGTCGTTGCGGGAGCTGTTGTCCCGGTCCTGCCCGCCCGAGCGCTCATTGCGGTCGTTCCGGTCGCGGCGGTTGCGGCGGTTCCGGCGGCTGCCGCCGTCCGTATCGTCGCCGTCGCGGGTATCGTCGCGGCGGTTGCCTTCGCGCTGGCCTGCCTCACGGCTGCCGGCGTTGTCACGCCCGCCGTCGGAGTCGCGGGCTGCGCTGTCCCGGCCACCGCGGGTGCGGCCTTCGCGGCGGTCGGTGCGCTGGCCGGCGTCGACCGTGTCAGCGGCAGTCGCCTCTGAACGCTGCTCCGTGGAACGCTGTTCGGTAACAGCCTGTTCCGGTGCGGGCTGTTCGGCCGGGGCCTCAACAGGTGCTTCCTGGACTGTGGCGGCCGCTTCGCCGCGGCGGCGGTTGCGGGTGCGCGGCTGGCGGCGCTCGGCGGCGCCTTCCGTTTCCGTGGCTTCGGCCACGGCAGGAAGTTCCACCTGGGTGGGGGCGGCCGGAGCCTCGGCGGCTTCGCCGGCGGCAGGAGCTACAACGCCGTCGCTGACAGCCCGGCGGCTGCGGCCACGGCCACGTGCACGGTTTGCTTCAGCAGGAGCCTCCGCAGTTTCGGGTGCAGCAGCGGCAGGAGCGGTGACAGCCGGAGCAGCCACACTCTCGGTAGCCTTTTCCGCCTTCCGGGCCGGAGCCTTGGTGGTGGGGGTGCCGGCGCGATGGGCGGAAATGGCCGAAACCAGGTCTCCCTTGCGCATGCGGGAACCGCCCGAAATCCCCAGCTGGCTGGCAAGAGCCTGCAGCTGGGCGAGCTTCAGGCCGGCCAGGCCGCTGCTCTTGGCGGGTGCTGCCGGTGATTCGGCAGCAGAAGTTGATAGTTCCACAGCTGGCGACAGCTCAGTGGTTTCGGTCACGAAGGATCCTTCCCCCTCGACGGCGTCCAGACTGGGAGCTGGACGCGATGATTTGATCTGGGCTGCAGTTCAGATCTGCAGCCGGATTTCGGCCTTGCCGGTTGGATATCGGCCAGCAGGGCCGGATACTGATTCACCTTCCGCTCCGCCCATGGCGGAACGCCGGACTGACGCTTTAGGGGCAGTTGGATGCTGCAGATTCCTGCGACAGACCAAGCAGGCGGCACCGGAATACATTCGCAGTAGGAGATCAAAGAGCAAGTGAATGCAGGACCAGATCAGATAGGCGGAATTACCGCCGGTGCAAGTCCACCTTAGCACCTTCAACGTCCACTGCCAGCTTCAGAACACGCCAGGCCACATCAGGCGTGTTGGCGGAGGTAAACGCCTCGATGAATGCCAGTGCATCTGAGGCTTCCGCTTCGCCGTTGGCCAGGACCAGGACGGTGGGTCCGGCGCCGGAAACCACTGCCGCGTGCCCCGCCGTGCGCAGGGCGGCGATCAGCGCTGCGCTCGGCTGCATCGCCTCCGCCCGGTAGCTCTGGTGCAGGTAGTCTTCGGTGCCGGCAAGCAGGAATTCCGGTTTTTGCGTCAACGCGTGGATCAGCAGCGCCGCCCGCCCGGAGTTCATGGCTGCGGCGTGGTGTCCCACCGAGGCCGGGAGCAGAGAACGGGCCGCTTCGGTGGAGAGCTCGAAATCCGGAACAGCCACGATGGGGATGACCGGGTCCGCGACCGTGGCGCTGGTGCTGCTGTACTGGTCACTGTCCTGCCACGACAGCGCCAGTCCGCCGAAAATTGCCGGTGCGACGTTGTCCGGGTGCCCTTCCAGCTCGCTGGTGAGCTGCAGGATCCATTCCTGTCCGCGCTGGTGTTCTGCCGGCACCATCGCGTTAGCGGCCGATACGGCCGCCACCACTGCCGAGGCGGACGAGCCCAGGCCCCGTCCGTGCGGGTTGACGTTGTCAGCCGTCACCTTGAGGCCGGCGTGCCGGAATCCCAGGCGCTCAAAGGCGACGTCCATGGCCCGGACCACCAGGTGGCTGGCGTCCCGCGGCAAAGTCTCCGCACCTTCGCCGCGGAGATCGAACAGGAGCTCGTCCGTGTCCAGGCTTTCCACGGTCAGGGTGTCGTGCATGGCCAGGGCGAGCCCCAGGCTGTCATAGCCGGGGCCAAGGTTGGCCGTGGTGGCCGGAACCCGGACCGTGACCCGCTGGCCGGCCTCGATGAGTTGCAGTCCGACGGTGGCCTGCGAGGTGGTGTCCAAGGTTATTTTTCTTCCAGTCCCAGTTCAGCAGCAACGGTGACAACGTCGTTGGAAACCTTGACCGGCTGCACGTCGCTTCCATCCTCGGTGCGCAGGGCCCACTGGGGGTCCTTGAGGCCGTGGCCGGTGACGGTGATGACGATGGTTTTGCCCGAGGGAACCTCGCCTGCAGCGTGCTTTTTGAGCAGGCCCGCGACGCCGGCGGCAGAGCCGGGCTCCACGAAGACGCCTTCGCGGGAGGACAGCCAGCGGTGTGCGTTGAGGATTTCCTCGTCGGTGACGGCGTCGATCAGCCCGCCGGATTCGTCGCGGGCGCCGATGGCGCCATCCCAGGAAGCGGGGTTGCCGATACGGATGGCCGTGGCGATGGTGTCAGGTTCGGTGATGGGGTGGCCTGCGACAAAGGGCGCGGCACCCGCTGCCTGGAAGCCCCACATGGCGGGCGTCTTGGTGGAAACCGCGGGAAGCGTGCCGGCCGTCGCGGACTCGAACGGCGCGGAGTACTCCTTGTAGCCCTTCCAGTAAGCGGTGATGTTGCCGGCGTTGCCCACCGGAAGCACGTGGATGTCAGGAGCATCGCCCAGCGCGTCCACGATCTCGAAAGCGCCGGTTTTCTGCCCCTGGATGCGGGCGGGGTTGACGGAGTTCACCAGGAAAACCGGGTAGGACTCCCCCAGCTTCCGGGCGATGTCGAGGCAGTTATCAAAGTTGCCGTCCACCTGCAGGAGGGTGGCGCCGTGCGCGATGGCCTGGCTGAGCTTGCCCATGGAGATCTTGCCTTCGGGCACCAGGACGGCGCACTTCAGGCCGGCCGCGGTGGCGTAGGCAGCAGCGGAGGCGGAGGTGTTGCCGGTGGAGGCGCAGACAACGGCCTTGGCACCGGACTCGACGGCGGCCGTCATGGCCATGGTCATGCCGCGGTCCTTGAAGGAGCCGGTGGGGTTCATGCCCTCCACCTTGAGGTAAACCTCGGAACCGGTCAGTTCGGAGAGCTTCTGCGCGTGCACCAGCGGGGTGCCGCCCTCGCCCAGGGTGATGACCCGGGTGGATTCCGTCACGGGCAAACGGTCAGCGTATTCGCGGATAACGCCGCGCCATTGGTGAGCCACTTAGACTCCTTCTACCCGCAGAACGGATGTAACTGAATTGATGACGTCCAGGCCTTTCACGGCCTCAACGGTGGCCGCGAGGGCAGCCTCTGACGCGCGGTGGGTAACGATCCGCAGTTCCGCGGATTCCACGTTGGACTCCGCGTCGCGGTGGATGGTCTGCCGCATGATTTCGATGGAGACGCCGTGCTCGGCGAACAGCTGGGCGATCCTTGCCAGCACCCCCGGCTGGTCGGCAACATCCAGGCCGATGTAGTAGCTGGTGACGGCAGCGTCGATGGGCAGCGCCGGAACATGCCCGGTGGTGGTCTCGGTGCGCTGCGGTCCGCCGAGGACCAGGCGCCGCGCCGCGGAGACGAGGTCGCCTAGCACCGCGGACGCGGTGGGGGTACCGCCTGCACCTTGGCCATAGAACATCAGCTCGCCCGCATTCTCGGCCTCGATGAAGACGGCGTTGAACGCGCCGCGGACGGCGGCCAGCGGGTGTTCGCGGGGCAGGAGCGTGGGGTGGACACGGACGGACACGCCCTCGTTGCCGTCGGCATCCGTGAGCTTCTCGGCGATTGCCAGGAGCTTGATGACAAAGCCGGCGTCCTTGGCCGCGGCGATGTCCGCGGCGCTGACCTTGGTGATGCCTTCGCAGTGGACGTTTTCCAGGGCGAACCGGGTGTGGAAGGACAGCGTGGCCAGGATGGCGGCCTTGGCCGCGGCGTCGTGGCCTTCGACGTCGGCCGTGGGGTCCGCTTCCGCGTAGCCGAGGCGCTGGGCTTCTGCCAGGGCGTCGGCGAACTGGGCCCCGGTGGAATCCATCTGGTCCAGGATGAAATTGGTGGTGCCGTTGACGATGCCCAGCACGCGGGTGATCCGGTCGCCGGAAAGGCTGTCACGGATGGGGCGCAGGATGGGGATGGCGCCGGCCACGGCAGCTTCGTAGGAGAGCTGCACGCCGGCCTTGTCGGCTTCCTCGTAGAGGGTGGGGCCGTCCTGGGCCAGCAGGGCCTTGTTGCCGGTGACTACGCAGGCGCCGTTGCTCAGCGCGGAAAGGATGAGCGTGCGGGCAGGCTCGATGCCGCCCATCAGCTCGATCACCAGATCGGCGTCCTTGACCAGGGTCTCGGCGTCGGTGGTGAAGAGGTCCTGCGGCAGCTCAACGTCCCGCTTGGAATTCACGTTGCGCACGGCGATGCCGCTGAGCTGGAGGCGGGCTCCGGTGCGGGCGGCCAGGGCGTCGGCGTCCTCAATGAGAATCCGCGCAACCTGGGCCCCAACGTTGCCACAGCCCAGCAGGGCCACTTTCAGGGTTCGCAATTCAGTCATTCAGACTCCCATGTCGCGGTTCAGCAGATCTTCTTCGGTTTCCCCGCGGACAATCAGCCGGGCAGATCCGTCGCGCACCGCGACAACGCCCGGCCGGGCCAGATAGTTGTAGTTGCTCGAGAGGGCCCAGCAGTAGGCGCCGGTCCCCGGTACAGCAAGCAGATCACCGGCTGCCACGTCCTCGGGCAGATATACATCTCTAACAACTATGTCGCCACTCTCGCAATGTTTGCCCACCACGCGGGACAGCTGCGGGGCCGCGGCCGACGTGCGGGACGCGAGAATTGCCGAGTAATCCGCGTCGTAGAGCACCGGGCGGGCGTTGTCGCTCATCCCGCCGTCCACTGAAACATAGCGGCGCGGATACGTAACGTTGTTACCGTCCTCACGTCCGCCGGAAGCGGCCGGCGCGTCGACGCGCACGGTCTTGAGCGTGCCCACCTCATACAGCGTGAAGGTTGTGCTGCCCACGATGGCGCGTCCGGGTTCAATGGAGATCCGCGGCGACTCAATGCCCAGCTCAGCGCAGGTTGAACGCACGACGGCGGCCATCGCCGTCGCGATGTCCGCGGCGGGGCGGGGGGTGTCCACCGGGGTGTAGGCGATCCCGTAGCCGCCGCCG
Source organism: Arthrobacter sp. 210 2 (assembly GCF_059093025.1). Taxonomy (NCBI): domain Bacteria; kingdom Bacillati; phylum Actinomycetota; class Actinomycetes; order Micrococcales; family Micrococcaceae; genus Arthrobacter; species Arthrobacter sp. 210 2. Next base: position 204,841 of record NZ_JBNHIE010000007.1, on the reverse strand, counting down.
AGGTCGAGCTCCGGCATCATGATGGAGTACTTTTCCTGCATCGCAGCGAGGAAACGGAGCAACTTCTCCGCCGCCAGCGCAAAGCCGTCCGGTTCAAAGATCTGGGAGCCGATGTGGCAGTGCAGGCCCAGGAGGTTGATGCCGGGATGCGCCGATGCCACCGCCACCGCTTCTTCGGCAGCCGACAGGCCGGCCTGCTCAGTGGTGTCGGCCGCCATGGAGAGTCCGAATTTCTGGTCCTCGTGGGCGGTGGCGATGAATTCGTGGGTGTGGGCGTGGACGCCCGGGGTGAGGCGCAGCATGACCTTCGCCTGCTCACCGCGGGACTGGGCGATGTCTCCCACCCGGACGAGCTCGGACAGGCTGTCCACCACGATCCGGCCCAGGCCCATGTCGAGCGCACGGTTGAGTTCGGCGTCGGACTTGTTGTTTCCGTGCAGCGCCACCCGCTCCCCCGCGATCCCGGCGCGGGCGGCAACAGCCAGCTCGCCGCCGGAGGCGGTGTCCAGGCAGAGCCCTTCCTCCTCCACCCACTTCACCACGGCACTGCACAGGAAGGATTTTCCGGCGTAGTACACATCCACGCCGCCGCAGACGTCAGCGAAGGCAGCGTCGAAGGAATCCTTGAAGGCGCGCGCCCGGGCGCGGAAGTCGGCCTCGTCCATGACGAACAGGGGCGTGCCGAACTCCTGCTTCAGCTCGGACACTGACCGCCCGCCGACGGTGAGTTCGCCGAGGCCGTTGCGCTGCACGCTTCCTGCCCACATCGGCTCCTGCAGGGCATTCAGGTCAGCAGGAACTGCCAGCCACTCCGGCGCCAGCGGGGACGCGGTGTTTCCGGTCTGCACAGACATTGCCGTCACATCCGTTCCGGCGCGGAAACGCCAAGCAGGTCGAGGCCATTGGCGAGTACCTGGCTGGTGGCATCGTTGAGCCACAGCCGGGTGCGGTTGACGTCGGTCACCTCTTCATCGCCCATGGGCGCGATGCGGCAGGCGTCATACCAGCGGTGGTAGGCGCCGGCGATGACTTCGAGGTGGCGGGCCACGCGGTGCGGTTCGCGCAGCTCCGCAGCCTTGGCGACGATCGAGGGGTAGCTGCCCAGGTGGGAGAGCAGCTCGTTCTCCGTGGCGTGGTCCAGCTGGGACGCGTCGAAGGCAGAACGGTCCACTCCGGCGGCCACGGCGTTGCGGGCTGCACCGCGCGAACGGGCATGGGCGTACTGCACATAAAACACAGGGTTCTCGTTGCTGTGCTTCTTGAGCAGCTCCGGATCAAGGGTGAGCGGCGAGTCGGCTGGGAACCGGGCCAGGGAGTAGCGGACGGCGTCCTTGCCCAGCCAGTCGATCAGGTCCTTGAGCTCGATGATGTTTCCGGCGCGCTTGGACAGTTTGGCACCGTTGACGGACACCAGCTGGCCGATCAGCACTTCAATGTTCTTCTCGGGATCGTCCCCGGCACAGGCGGCAATGGCCTTCAACCGGTTGATGTAGCCATGGTGGTCGGCGCCAAGCAGGTAGATCTTCTCGGTGAAACCGCGGTCCTTCTTGGACAGGTAGTAGGCAGCGTCCGCGGCGAAATAGGTGGGCTCGCCGTTGGCGCGAATCATCACGCGGTCCTTGTCGTCCCCAAAGTCCGTGGTCCGCAGCCAGACGGCGCCGCCGTCGTCGAACACGTGGCCCTGCTCGCGAAGGCGCGCAACGGCACTTTCAATCGCGCCGGCGTCGTGCAGTTCCTGCTCGGAGAAGAAGACGTCGAACTCGACGCCGAAGTCCGCAAGCGTGGCCTTGATGTCCTTCATCTGTGCCTTGTACGCGGCGGAGCGGATCACCGGGAGCGCGGCAACTTCGGTGAGTTCGCGGATGTCCGGGTGCTCGGTGAGGACTTCATGGCCCAGGTCCGCGATGTACTGGCCCGGGTAGCCACCCTCCGGTACCGGGCGGCCGTGCAGGCGGGAGTAGACGGAGTTGGCGAAGACGTTCATCTGGGAGCCGGCGTCGTTGATGTAGTACTCAGCCGTGACATCCGCACCGGAGGCGCGCAGCACGCGGGCAATGGAGTCGCCAAGGGCGGCCCAGCGGGTGTGCCCGATGTGGAGGGGCCCGGTGGGGTTCGCGGAGACGAATTCCATGTTCACGGTGTGGCCGGCGAGCGCGGAATTGGTTCCGTACTGGGTGCCAGCTTCGACAATCATCCGGGCGAGCGCACCGGCGGCGGCGGCGTCAACAGTGATGTTGAGGAAGCCGGGTCCGGCGATTTCCACCCCGGCGACGCCGTCGATGGCCTTCAGGCGCGTGCTCAGGACGGTTGCGAATTCGCGCGGGTGGGTGCCCGCCTGCTTGGCCAGCTGCAGCGCGATATTGGTGGCCCAGTCGCCGTGGTCCCGGTTCTTGGGCCGCTCCACGCGTACCTCATCAGGCAGAGCTGACGCTGAAAGGGCAATGTCACCGGTGGCGACGGCGTCTTTCAGGCAGGCGGATATGGCGAGGGAGAGTTCTTCGGGAGTCACCCCTCTAGACTACCGGGGGCCGCTGACAGCAAAGAATTGGGACTGGTCCGGCGACCTAGGCATTCCACAGGGAATCCACAAGCCGGCTACAAGTTGAACCAATACGCTGGTTTCAGCGTTGACTCCAGCGTAAGCACCGTCCTGAACACTTAACCGAAATGAGAGCCTTTTTATGAGACCGTCAGTCCGCAAGAGTGTTTACGCCGGCATCGCCGGCCTGTCCCTCGCCGGAACCGTTGCCGGCTGCGCGCCGTCCGCTACTGAAAGCGTCCCCGTGTCCACCGGTGGCGCCACGTCGGAAACGGCGGCCGCCACGCCGTCGGCGGCCGCATCTTCCCTGGCCGGCAGCGGCTCCAGCTACAAGGACGGAACCTACAGCGCCGACGGGAACTATGTTTCCCCCAACGGAACCGAAACGGTGGGAGTGCAGCTGACTCTTGCTTCGGGCACTGTGACGGACGTCCAGATCACCCAGCACCCCTCCAACCCCAACACCCGCAAGTTCCAGGGCGAGTTTGCCGGCGGTATCGCCTCCCAGGTGGTGGGCAAGAGCATTGACGAGCTCAAGGTCTCCAAGGTTGCCGGTTCATCCCTTACCAGCGGAGGCTTCAACCAGGCAGTGGAACAGATCAAGTCGGAGGCGCAGTAGGCGGTGCCGGGCGGGAACTGGCAGGACTTCGTGTTCGACGGGATCGGCACGCGTTGGGAAATCTCAACGCCGCTCCCGCTCGGACCGTCCCTGCGGGCGCGCCTCCTGGCCAGGGTGGAAGAGTTCGACGCCGACTGGTCCCGTTTCCGGAGCGATTCCTTAGTGACCGCGATGGCCCGGGAACCTGGCCGCTATGACTTCCCCGCGGAAGCGGACCAGCTCGGAGAGCTCTACCGGACGCTGTACCGGCTGTCCGGTGGTGCGATGACGCCGCTGATCGGAGCCAGCCTGGAACGCCTGGGCTACGACGCGGACTATTCGCTTCGGCCTGCCGGTAGCGCCTTGCCGGCGCCGGCCTGGGACGCCGTCCTGGACTGGACCGGGACTGCCATCACGGCCCACGCTCCCGTTGTGCTGGACATTGGTGCTGCCGGCAAGGGCTTGCTGGTGGACCTGCTCGCTGCTGAATTGGCGGCTGACGGCGTCGACTCCTATGTCATCGACGCAAGCGGGGACCTCCTGGCGCACGGCGTGGGGGCGATGCAGGTGGGTTTGGAACACCCGTACAACCCTGAGCAGGCGATCGGGATTGTCCAACTCGACGGCCGTTCGCTGTGCGCTTCGGCGGCAAACCGCCGTGCCTGGGGCGACGGACTGCACCACGTGCTGGACGGAATGACCGGACAGCCCGTCCGGACCGCCGTCGCCACCTGGGCAATGGCGGACACTGCCGTACTGGCCGACGCGCTGGCAACGGCACTCTTCTTCGTACCCGGGTCAGAGCTCCAGGAGACGTTCCCGTTCTCGTGGCTGACGGTGTTTTCCGATGGAAGTGCCGCCTATTCGGAAGAATTTGAAGGGACACTGTTCACATGAGCCCTGTTGAAACGCCGAAGACCGGTCCGGCTCCCTCCGTCGCAGGCCGCCTGGACACCATGCTTGGCCGGTTCACCATGTACCGGCTCATCCTGCTGGTCCTCGTAGCCCTGGCCGCCTACAGCCTGCTGTTGGATGTCCTCGGGTGGCTGACGTTCGGGATCCCCGAGATGCTGGCGCACCTGGTGCTCTGCCTTGGTCTGACATACACCTCCAACCGTGTACTGGCGGCGCTTTTCCGGGTGCGTCCGCATTCGGAGTCCTCGCTGATCACCGGGCTGCTGCTCTATTTCCTGTTCTGGCCCTCGTTTCAGGCTCTGGACGTGGCCGGTGTGGCGCTGGCGTGTGTGCTGGCGTCGGCGTCGAAATATGCGCTTGCCTGGCGCGGCCGGCACATCTTCAATCCTGCAGCCGCCGGCGCCTTTGTTGCCGGCCTTACGGGACTGAACATTGCCACGTGGTGGGCGGCCACCCCGGCAATGCTGTGGCTGCTGGTTCCGGGCGTGCTCCTGGTCCTGTACCGGACCCGGAAATTCCTGATGGCCACGGTATTTACCATTGTTGCCACATCCATCATCACTGTGGAGCTTCTCCGCGCGGGGATGACGGCGGGCATGGGCATTTACCAGGCGCTGGCCCAGCGGCCGCTGCTCTTCTTTGTAGGTTTCATGCTCACGGAACCCCTGACATTGCCGCCGCGCCGGTGGCAGCAACTGGCGCTGGCAGCCGTGGTGGGTGTGGTGTTTGCGGTGCCCTACAACCTGGGTTTTATTGCCAACTCGCCCGAGGCAGCCCTGCTGCTGGGCAATCTCCTGGCTTTCCTGGTGGGCCAGCGCGGGGGCGTGAAGCTGCGATTCGCAGGCAGCCGCCAACTGACCCCCAGCACCACCGAGTTCTCGTTCGAGCCCGCCAGGGCCGTGCGGTTCCTTCCGGGCCAGTACATGGAGCTGGACCTGCCGCACGCGAAGTCTGATGGGAAAGGACGACGCCGGGTGTTCAGCCTGACTGGTTCGCCTACGGAACGCCTTGTGAAGTTTGGTGTGCGGACCGCCGAGCCGCTGTCCGCCGCAAAAAAAGTGCTCCTCGCCCTGAAGCCTGGCGACGAGCTGGCCGCCACGTCCGTGGGCGGCGATTTCATCCTGCCCGGCGACCCCAACAAGCCTGTCCTGCTCATCGCGGCCGGAATCGGCATCACTCCCTTCCTCTCCCATCTGGCGTCCGGCCAGTTGCGGGAGCGCGACGCTGTAATGCTTCTTTTGGCCAGGAGCGCCGACGAGGTGGCCTACGCGGACGAACTAAGGGCCTCCGGCGTCCGGGTCCTGGTTCATCTCGCGGACGGTTCAGAGCCACCGGCTGGAATGGCCGCCGTTTCGGGACATGGCGGACGACTGGACGGGGAGACTCTTGGCCAGCTTGTGCCGGACATCGCCGCCCGGGACGTTTATGTTTCCGGTTCGCCCGCCAGTGTCGCGTCGCTTCGCCGTGCGGCGCGGAAAGCGGGGGCCCGGCGGGTGCATGTGGACTCGTTCTCCGGCTACTGATTGCCCCTGGATATGGCTCCAGGGCCGGCGGGGACGCGCCAATTTTCGCTTGCGGGCCACCTTGCTGCTAAGCTCTAGGACGTCCCGCCAGCAACGGCAGGAACCCCGGATTGCCCTCGTAGCTCAGGGGATAGAGCGTCTGCCTCCGGAGCAGAAGGTCGTAGGTTCGAATCCTATCGAGGGCACCATGTGAAGCACCCCGGTCTGTTGATCGGGGTGCTTTCCTTTTGCCCCTGGCTAAACCCAACGGTTTTGCGTTATCCAGCTGACTTCGAGCTCAATTCTGCCCGTTAGGCGTCACACGTCTCGAATGCCAACGAGAGGTGCCAGTCGGGGTCCGGGTCCCGTGGCAGCCAGACGTCCGGAACTCCTGGGTCTTCAGGCACGTCCCGGTCGTCCGGCAGATCAAGCAGTGCCAAGTCTTCAGGCAGATCAAACCATCCTGGGGGCTGCACATCCTCTGGCAGCTCAAGCCAACCCGGCAAACCCGGGTCTTCAAGCAGCTCCAGATCCTCAAGCACGACCAACTCGTACAAACGGTCCCCGGGCAGCACGTCAGGCTCGGACTGACAGTCAGCCAACCCTGCAGGCCACTGTGGTGGTTCCCAGTCGGGGTGTTCGCTTTGATATGTGCGGCCGGTGGGTGAGGTCCAGCCGGGCGGTTGATCTTTGGTGGCCGGTGATGGTGTCCAGGCGCTGTTGTGCTTGAGCCGGTGGTGTTTGGGGCAGAGCTGTGCCAGGTTGCTGATTCCGGTGGTTCCGCCGTGCTGCCAGGCTGTGAGGTGGTCGGTGTCGTTGTCCAGGCTGTGGTTGTTGCAGCCGGGGAAGGTGCATCTGCCATCCCGAAGGCGGAGTGCCTGTTTCATTGCTTTGGTGAGCCGGTAGCTGGTGCGGCCGATCTCCAAAGGTGCCCCGTCCCGCGGGTCCACCAGGACCCGGTAGAAAGAGGTTGCCCCGTCCGCGACGAGTTCCCGTGCCATCGAGGCCGGGATGGGGCCGTGGCCATCGAGGATGGCGGGTTCGTCGGTGAGGCCGAGCAGCGCGAACACCGGAACAGTGACCAGCACGTCCGTCCGAGGGGCGGGCACTTTTCCGGTGAGGGGGCCAGCGGGTGCTGTGGTGTCTGAATTGCCGCTCGCGACAATGTGCCCGTTGGTTGGGTAGTGGCCGGTGTCCGGGATGCCCAGGTCCGCGGTTGCTTCGTCCGAACCGACGAGCGTGGCGAGCCCGATGAAGGCCTCGGGGAGCTGTTCATCAATGCCAGCCTGGTCCTGGCTGCGGGTGTGGGGTTGGCCGCTGCCTGCCGTGTCCGCGCCAGCCAAGGTGGTGTGGGTCAGGAGGCGGTGGGCCAGGACGTCGGCACGTCGCTGGGGCAGGGTCCGGGTTTCGTGAGGCCCCTGAAGGCCGCGTGCCATGGCGGTGGTGCTGTTCCAGATCGCTGACGCCGAGTCGGCGGGCAGGTAGGCGGAGAACCAGGCCATCCCGTTGCGGTCCGGGCAGTGCTCCACCCGCCGGTCGGCCACGCTCTTGGCGTGCCGCTTCTCGAGGGATTCGGGGTGGTGCCGCTCCCGCCAGGTGCGCACCTTGTGCCGGAACCGTGACGGCACCAGGTCCCCGGGCGCGGCCCCGCGCGCCGGATGAGGCGCATTCGGATTGAAGAAATGCGCGACCAGCACGGCGGCAGCGGCCGAGTCCAGGCCCTCGGTCTCGTCGGCGATGATCCGCGCGTGCAGCCACGACACGTTCCCGGCAACCAGGGCATCCATGGCCGGCGGCAGCGCGCACAACTGCCGGGACTGACGGACGAACGCCCCGGCGGCCCCCGAACCGATGGTCAGGACACCGGCGATCTCCTCCACGACGGACATCTCAACAAAAGCCCGCTCCTGTATAGACGCTTCGGGCGGGATCACCGCCTCCTGCAGTTCAAGGGCATCGGCGGCGTCCCGCGCCTTAATCGCCGCGACCTGCGCCTCCAACCGGGAAACGAGGCCCATACGTTTCAGCCGGAGCTCGTACTGCCGTTCCAGCACATCAACCCCGCCGCCAGCCACAGCGCCTGTAGCACCGCCGCGCAGCGACGCATCCTCAACGAACAGCGCATCAATGGCAGCAACGGAGGCAGAAACGCCCTCCATCACTGCCGATACAACCTCGCCCTGAACCATACAAACATCATCTGCGGAGGCACTGACATTGAGAGCCGACGGAAGTGGCGTCACTGAGGCGCCGCCCGCAGCGGCGGTCGGCGCAGAAATCAGCCCCACCCCGCCTGCCGCCGCGCCCGCTTCGTTTCCCATGCCAACATCCTCTACGGAGGCACTGACATTTTGATCAGTCCTCGGCACCGGATCGAAAGCGCCGGCTGCCGGAAACCTTCCTACCCATCCCGAACGAAGGACTCAGGCACCTCGATAAGTGCCGAGGCCACCCAAGGTGAGAGCCGGCGTCGTACTCAGGCAGCCGATACAGCCGGACGCGAACAGTCCCTATCGGAGCGTGCGCCTGCCACGCATTGTCGGTGCCCCCTCGTAGTCTGAATTCACCAAGTTGAGGGGGTACGCCATGCACGTTCCATTCTGTTCCATCGTCCCGCCCTACCTGCTGAGGCGGCTGGCCCGGCAGGATGCGCCGGAATTCTCTGCCGCCGCGAGGGCTGCCCGGGAAGCCCTGGGCCATGTGGAGTCGGTCCACGCGTCGCGAACCCAGGCCATGCCGGATGCTCCTTCGGGTGTCCGCCAGGCCAAGCCCGGCCCGGCCAACCGCACTATCTACGATGCTGGCGGCTCGGAAAACCTTCCCGGAAAGCTGGTGCGCAAGGAGGGAGAAGCGGCAATTGGGGACGCCGCAACGGATGAAGCCTACGACGGGCTGGGGCATACCCACCGCCTCTACGCCGACGTCTTCGGCCGTAACTCCATTGATGGCCGGGGGCTCCGCCTGGACGCCACCGTGCACTTTGGCGCGCTGTATGACAACGCGTTCTGGGACGGAACCCAGATGGTCTTCGGCGACGGTGACGGAGAGGTCTTCGAGCGGTTCACCGCGTCCCTCAGCGTCATCGGCCACGAGCTTGCCCATGGCGTGACGCAGCATTCGGCCGCCCTCGCATACCGGAACCAGGCAGGGGCCCTGAATGAATCAATGTCTGACGTCTTCGGCGCGCTCGTTGAACAGTACGTGAAAAACCAGACCACGGCGGAAGCGAGCTGGCTCATCGGCGAAGGGCTTTTTACCGCCGAGGTTGAAGGGGACGCCCTACGTTCCATGAAGGCTCCGGGAACTGCCTACGACGACGATGTGCTGGGTAAGGATCCGCAGCCGGACTCCATGGACTCCTACGTCCGGACCAGTGCGGATAACGGCGGGGTCCACATCAACTCCGGCATCCCCAACCGCGCCTTCTACCTCGTGGCGAATTCGCTGGGCGGAAACGCCTGGGACGCCCCGGGCCTCATCTGGTACGAAACCCTCACGGGAGGCTCCTTGCCCACAACCGCAACCTTCAGCGTCTTCGCGCGGGCCACAGCCTCTACTGCCGTAGAGCTCTTCGGATCCGACTCGAAAGAGCATGACGCCGTGCGGCAGGCATGGGAAACTGTGAAGGTCAAGCTTTAACGGATGCCTGGTTGCCGGACTTTCTGCCGCCGGGCTGCATGGAAGCCCAGGAACCAGGCCATGAAGATCAGCGTGGAGCGCACCGGCGGCATAGCGGCGATGACGAGAGTGTGGACCGTGGACGCCCGGTCGGAAAACGCCATAAACCAGTGGCAACCGATCGTGGAAGCCTGCCCGTGGGACGCCGTGCCCCGGACTCCCCGGGCGGCGGCCGCAGAGTTCGCCGGCAACCAGCCGGACCGGTTCATCTACTCCATCCGTGCGGGCGAGCGCCGGGCAGCACTGCCGGAGCGGGCCGTGACGGGCCCCTGGCGGGTGCTCGTGGACCGCACCCGGGCCGCAGCCCAGGAATACCGGACGGGGCAAGGCAACAGCAACCTGTAGGGCAGCTCGTTAGAGAGATAGACTGCTTCGGCCCGGTCAGGGGCATGGCCGACCAACGCAGGCCCCGGCTAACCGACCTCAGCCAACTGGCCGCGGAAGGCCCGGCGGTAGGACTGCGGGCTGGTGTCGAGGACCTTCGCAAAGTGGTGCCGCAGCAAAACCGGATGGCCGAAGCCCGCTTCCCTGGCCACCTCGTCAATATTCAGGTCAGTGGATTCCAGAAGCTCCTGGGCGCGGAGCACCCGCTGCGAATTCAGCCACGCAGCGGGCGTGGCTCCCGTTTCCGAGCGGAACCGCCTGGCAAATGTCCGGGCGGACATGTGCACCCGGGCAGCCAGTTCATTGACCGTATGCTCACGGTCCAGGTTCTGCACCATCCAGCGCAGCAGTTCCTCCATGGGGGCGGAGCCGCAGGTGGGCATCGGCCGGTCGATGAACTGGGCCTGGCCGCCGTCGCGGTGCGGAGGAACCACCATGTCCCGGGCGATTGCGGCAGCCACCTGCGCGCCCAGTTCCACCCGCACAAGGTGCAGGCAGGCGTCGATGCCCGCAGCGGTTCCTGCCGAAGAAATAATGGTGCCGTCCTGGACATACAGGACGTTCTCATCCACGTGGACGTCCGGATAGGCCGCCGCCAGCTCGTTGGAGTAATGCCAGTGCGTGGTGCAGCGCCGCCCATCGAGCAGGCCGGCGCGGGCAAGGGCGAAGACTCCGGAGCAGATGGACATGACCCATGCACCCCTGGCGTGGGCGGCGCGAAGTGCTTCCAGCACGGACTCCGGCATCTCCTGGTCCCGGCCGTAGGGGGCCATGATGACCAGGTCCGCATCATTGGTGGCGTCCAGCCCGAGGCTGACGTTCAGGGAAAGCCCGGATTTCATCTGCACATTCCCGGGAACGGGCGTGCACACGCGGAAGTCGAAGGCCGGGACACCGCTCCCCCGGGCGGACCTGTCGATCCCAAAGACCTCACAGGCGGTCCCGAATTCGAAGATCGAGAAGTTGGGGACCACAATCACAGCGACTGTTTTCAGCATGTATCCATTGTGGCAGGAATTATAGCTTTTTGGGCATTTCTGCCACTGTTTAATTCGCCGCGCCAGGAGAAGCATGGAGGCATGGAAATCTTCGCAACCATCATCGTCATCGTGCTCCTCCTCGTGGCTGCCGCCACCATCGCAGCCCTTCTCCGCGACGGGCGAGGGCACACACCTCCCGTCGAGTCGCACCAGGAATGGTCCGCCCTGGACCTTCCCAGCACCAGCTATACCCTCCGCATTTTCTAGGAACGCAAGGAACGCCGCAGGCGGTCGACCCGGGGGTGTCGGCCCCACCGCAGTAGACTGTCTGCAGCCATGACTTTTCATATCTCCTATCCCGCCGAGCTGCCGGTCTCCGAGCGCCGCGAGGACCTGATGGCCGCCATCGCCGCCAACCAGGTGACCATCATCGCCGGCGAGACCGGCTCCGGAAAGACCACCCAAATTCCCAAGATGTGCCTGGAACTTGGCCTGGGCGAAAACGGCCTGATCGGCCATACCCAGCCCCGGCGGCTTGCAGCCCGCACGGTGGCCGAGCGCATCGCCGAGGAACTGGGGGTGGACATCGGCCAGGAGGTGGGCTTCCAGGTCCGTTTCACGGGCGAGGTCAGCCGCGCCACCAAGGTCAAGCTGATGACCGACGGCATCCTGCTGGCCGAGATCCAGCGGGACAAACTGCTGCGCAAATACAACGCCATCATCATCGACGAAGCCCATGAGCGCAGCCTGAACATCGACTTTATCCTCGGCTACCTCAAGCGGATCCTGCCGCAGCGCCCGGACCTGAAGGTGATCATCACCTCTGCCACCATTGATCCTGAGCGTTTTGCCAACCACTTCGGCACCACGGAGAAGCCTGCACCCATCATTGAAGTGTCGGGCAGGACCTACCCGGTGGAAATCCGGTACCGCCCGCTCTCACAGCCAAAGTCGGACGAGGACGATCCCTCCGACGACGAACTCGAGGAGGACCGCGACCCGCTGGATGCAGTCTGCGACGCCGTGGACGAGCTTGCCGCGGAAGCCCCGGGAGACATCCTGGTGTTCTTTTCCGGCGAGCGCGAGATCCGGGACGCGGCGGACGCGCTCCAGGCCCGCATCCAGGGCAACCGCAGGCTGGCCGGCACCGAAGTGCTGCCCCTGTTCGCGCGGCTGAGCCTGCAGGAGCAGCACAAAGTCTTCCACCCGGGCAACAAGCGCCGGATCGTGCTCGCCACCAACGTCGCGGAAACGTCCCTGACCGTGCCCGGGATAAAGTACGTCATCGACACAGGCACAGCCCGCATTTCGCGCTATTCGCACCGCACCAAGGTCCAGCGGCTGCCTATCGAACGGGTGTCCCAGGCGTCGGCCAACCAGCGCTCCGGGCGCTGCGGCCGTGTTTCCGACGGCATTGCAATCCGCCTTTACTCGGAGGAGGACTTCGAATCCCGGCCCCAGTTCACTGACCCGGAAATCCTGCGGACCAACCTCGCCGCCGTCATCCTGCAGATGACTGCCATGGGCGTTGCCCGCGGCCCCAAGGACGTGGAGAACTTCCCCTTTGTTGAGCCGCCGGAGACGCGGGCAATTAACGACGGCGTCACGCTGCTCCGTGAACTCGGCGCCCTGGCTGCCGCCAGGCCGCAGAACGCAGAAAGTGACGGAAGAAGCGGCGGCGGCCTCACCGCCGTCGGGCATAAACTTGCCCAGCTTCCCGTCGACCCGCGGCTGGGCCGGATGATTGTGGAAGCCGGAAAGCGGAACTGCGTCCGGGAAGTCATGATTCTGGCTGCGGCGCTCACCATCCAGGACCCGCGCGAACGGCCCACTGACAAGCAGCAGCTTGCGGCGGAAAAGCACAACCGCTTCAGGGACGAGAATTCGGACTTCACCGGTTACCTGAACCTCTGGAACTATCTGCAGGAGAAGCAGCAGGAGCTGTCCTCGTCGGCGTTCCGGCGCCTGTGCCGCGCCGAATTCATCAACTACCTGCGGGTGCGGGAGTGGCAGGATCTGTTCGCCCAGCTGCGGCAACTGGCCCGCCCGCTGGGCATCAGCCTGGACAACAAGCGCCTCGCCGACCCCGTGGGCAACCACGACGGGATCCACATCAGCCTGCTCTCCGGGCTCCTGAGCCACATCGGCATCCTGGATGAGCGCAAGCGCGAGTACGCCGGAGCCCGCGGCAGCCGGTTCGCTATCTTCCCCGGCTCGGCGCTGTTTAAGAAGTCCCCCACGTTCGTGATGGCCGCCGAGCTGGTGGAAACCAGCCGGCTGTGGGCACGGGTGGCAGCGAAATTCGATCCCGTCTGGGCCGAGCAGGTGGCACCGGACCTGGTGAAGCGGAGCTACAGCGAGCCGCACTGGTCCACCCGCCAGGGTGCGGTGATGGCGTACGAAAAAGTCACCCTCTACGGTGTGCCCATCATTGCGCAGCGCCGCATCAACTACGGCAAGGTGGATCCTGCCGTCGCCCGCGAACTCTTCATCAGGCATGCCCTGGTGGAGGGTGATTGGAAGACCCATCACAAGTTCTTCCACCGCAACCGCGCCCTGCTGAACGAGGTGGAGGAGCTCGAGGCCCGGATGCGGCGCCGCGACCTGCTGGTGGATGACGAGACACTGTTCGAGTTCTACGATGCGCGCATCGGACCGGACGTCGTGTCCGAAAGGCACTTCGACAAGTGGTGGAAGGACGCCCGGAAGCAGAACCCGGACCTCCTGGACTACGACAAGTCGCTTCTCCTGAGCGACGATGCGGACGATCTCGACGAGGCTGCATACCCCAAGACCTGGCTGCACAAGGGTTTCGAGCTGCCACTCAGCTACGAGTTCCATCCGGTGGCTCCCGGTTCACCGCCCAACCCCTCCGACGGCGTCACCGCCGAAGTCCCCGTCCTGTTCCTCAACCAGCTGGACGACGCCCCGTTCCGCTGGCTGATACCCGGCCAGCGCGTGGAACTGGTGACCGCCCTGATCAAGTCGCTGCCCAAGCAGGTCCGGAAGAACTTTGTTCCGGCACCCGACGTGGCGCGCCAGGCCGTAGCCGTCCTTGAGTCCGATTTCGATCCGGCCACCGATGAGCTGGAACCGTCGCTGGAGCTTGCCCTCCGGCGGATCCGCGGAGCCATCATCCCGCCCGGTTCCTGGAACTGGGACGCTGTACCCCCGCACCTGCGCGTCAGCTTCAAGGTGGTGGACAGCAAGGGAAAGGTGCTGGACGAAGGCAAGGACCTTGCAGTGCTGCAGGAGCGGCTTGCCCCCGCCACCCGGCGCGCCATCGCCGAATCGCTGGGCGCCACCCCGGCATCGACGAGCCCCGGCAGCCGGACATCGGATGCCAAGGGGGCCCGCGGGCAGGGCACCGCGAACGACGGCGGCTCCCCCGCAGTGCGGACGTCCGGGCAGGTGCAGGGTGCTTCCGCCGCGGCCGGGTTCAGGGAGCAGGAGGGCCTGACGGAATGGAGCTTCGGAACCATCCAGCGGCAAGTCAGCAGCATGGTCAAGGGCCACACCGTCACCGGATACCCGGCGCTGGTGGACGAGGGTAAGTCCGTATCCCTTCGCGTGTTCCAGACCCCGGAGGAGCAGCTGGACGCGATGCGTGGCGGTGTTATCAGGCTGCTCGCACTGCGGGTTCCCGCTCCGGACCGCTACGTCCTGGAGCACCTGAGCAACACCGAAAAACTGACGTTCAGCCAAAACCCGCACGGCTCGGTGTCCGCACTGATCGCTGACTGCGCGCTGGCGGCGATCGACAAACTCACGCCGGCTGAGCTGCCGTGGGACCGGAAGGCCTTCGACGATCTCTATGAGGTGGTGCGGGCGGAACTGATCGACACGGTCTTCAGCGTGACGGCCGTGGTGGAGCGCATCCTGGCCAGCACCCGCCGCATCGAAAAGCAGCTGAAGGGCACCACCAGCCTGGCGCTGATCAGCGCGCTCAACGATGTGAAGAGCCAACTGGAACAGCTCGTCTACCCCGGCTTTGTAGCACGCACGGGCTACGCCCAGCTCAGCCAGCTGCCGCGGTACCTGACTGCCATCGAGAAACGGCTTGAACGCCTTCCCGGCAACGTGCAGCGTGATGCGCTGAACATGGCAGTGGTGCAGCGGCTCGAGGACGACTACGACGACGCCGTGTCCGCGCTCCTGCCGGGCAAGCGCGCAGGCCGCGAGTTAACCCAGGTGCGCTGGATGATCGAGGAACTTCGGGTGAGCCTCTTCGCCGTCGAACTTGGCACGGCCTATTCCGTGTCCGAAAAGCGCATCCGGGCGGTGCTCAACAAGGCTTTGGCACCCGCCTAGCAGCACGGGACAGCACAGGACAGGAGGATGTCCCGGTCAGCGCCGGGACATCCTGGGGCTAGGCGGTCGGGACGAACTCGCCGTAGCCTGCCGCCCGAAGGCCCTCGCGGAGTTTTTCGGCATTCGCGTCGAGGACAGCCGGATCCGGGTTCTGGTCAGCCGTGGCGAAGTTGAACTCCGCCATGCTCCTGGACGGCCATACGTGCACGTGGAGGTGGTTGATCTCGTAGCCGGCCACAATAAGGCCCGCCCGTGCAGCGTCGAAAACATCCACCTGCACCGCGCCGATCCGGCGGGCGACCTCCATGACCCTGGCGAGGGTCTCCGGGGACGCATCAGTCCAGCGGTCCACTTCCTCGGTGGGGACCACCAGGGTGTGCCCGTCGGCAAGCGGGCCGGTGGTGAGGAATGCGGACACGTCCGGTTCGCGCCAGACGAACCGGCCGGGAATCTCCCCGTTGAGGATCCTGGTAAAAAGCGTACTCATGCGTCTGCCTCCTTGGCGGGTGCCTGCAAGGTGCTGGTATCCAGCACGAACCGGTATTTCACGTCCCCTGCGACCATGCGGTCGTAGGCGTCATTGAGCCCACGGGCGGAGACCACTTCGATGTCGGCCACAACGCCATGCTCGGCGCAGAAGTCCAGCATCTCCTGGGTCTCGGCGATCCCGCCGATCAAGGAGCCTGCATAGGCGATCCTGCGCCGGATGAGGGCCCGGGGATTGACGGGAGGCATGGCCTCAGAGGGAAGTCCCAGCTGGAAAAGGGCGCCGTCCACCCGGAGGGTGCGGAACAGCGGGTTCAGGTCATGCGGGGCGGCAACGGTATCGATGATCAGGTCGATGGTGCGGTCCGCCGCAGCCATGGCGTCTTCGTCCCGGGACAGGACCACTTCGTCGGCCCCGAGCTCAAGCGCAGCGGGCACCTTGGACTCTGACGTCGTAAAAACCACCACCTTGGCACCCATGGCTTTGGCGAGCTTGACCGCCATGTGGCCGAGTCCGCCGAGGCCCACCACGCCTACAACGTCTCCCTCTTCCACATCGAAGTGCCGCAGCGGGGAGAAGGTGGTGACCCCGGCGCAGAGCAAAGGCGCGACGGCGGCCGGGTCGAGTGATTCAGGGACGCGCACCACGTAGCGGCGGTCCACCACGATGGACGACGAGTAGCCGCCCTGGGTGGTGGCGTCAGCGTTCCGCCGGTCTGTCGCGCCGTAGGTTCCGGTCATCCCCTTTTCGCAGTACTGCTCCAGGCCGTCCAGGCAGCTGTCGCATTCCCGGCAGGAGTCCACGATGCAGCCCACGCCGACCCGCTCGCCCACTGAGAAATCGGTGACACCTGCGCCGATCCGGCTGACGGTACCGACGATCTCGTGGCCGGGCACCAGCGGATAGGTCTGGCCTCCCCACTCGCCCCTCACTGCATGCACGTCGGAGTGGCACAGACCGCAGAATTCAATGGTGATTTCGACGTCGTCCGGCTTCGGTGCGCGCCGGGCGACGGTCAACGGGACCAAACCGCTGTCACTGGATACTGCGCCATACGCGGCGGCAAGGACTCCGGCGTCGGAAGCGGGCGTTATGGGTTTGGCGAGGGGCGGCGGTACGGGACGTCCTGGGGTCATAGTGCGACGCTACCCTTGCCGCCGACAAACTTTCCACCCGACCGGTGCCCGCCGCCGGGTTCCGGGCCGGTGGCTACGGGCAATTCGGCATTGTTGGACCATTCCGAGAAGGAGCCTGGATAGAGGGCAGCCCGGATGCCGGCGACTTCCAGCGCCGCCACCTCGTGCGCCGCCGTCACGCCGGACCCGCAGTAAACAGCAACCGGGATGCCGTCACGCACACCCACCGATTCAAACCTGCGCCGCAGTTCTGCCGCGGGCAGGAAGCGTCCGTTCCCATCCACGTTGTCCGACGTCGGCGCGCTCACCGCTCCGGGGATGTGGCCTGCCCGCGGGTCAACGGGCTCGATCTCGCCGCGGTACCTCTCCCCCGCGCGTGCGTCGAGCAAAAGTCCGCTGCCCGCCCAGGTGGCGGCAGCAGCGGCGTCGAGCACTGGCATGTTCCCGTCCGCCAAGGTGACGTTCCCGGGCTCCGGCTGCACCGGGCCGGCTTCAACCGGCAGGTCCGCCGCACGCCAGGCGGCGAGGCCGCCGTCAAGAAGGTAGACGTCGGCGAACCCGGCGTTCCGCAGCATCCACCACACCCTGGCGGCGGCCATGTTGGCTGTGTCATCGTAGGCCACCACCACGTCTCCGTCGTTGATCCCCCAGCGCCTCGCTGCCGCCTGGAAGTCGTCCGTTGCCGGCAACGGGTGCCGCCCCCGCTCCGGAACCGCGGGTGCCGCCAGTTCAGCGGCGAGGTCCACGAAGACTGCGCCAGGCAGGTGTCCGGCGAGGTAGTGCTTGTGCCCGTGCGGGTCACCCAGCGCCCAGCGGACATCCAAGAGCACGGTGCGCCCGCGGTCATCAGCGAGACGCGCCTGCAGCCCGGCAACATCGATCAAGGGGTTCATGTGCACTCCTTTGGAGGTGGTGGAACCAACGGATCCCACTCTAGGCTGGTCGCCGTCCGTCCGCAGGTAGGCTGGATCGGTGATGAACGGGACCAGCGGCAACAAGCAGGGCGGCAACAGCGAAGGCTCAGACTGGGAGGGCCGCGGGTTGTCGGACCGGGACTGGGCTGACCAGGCCATCCGCAGGATCAGGGCAGAAAACAACCGCTCGGCCGACACACACCTCTACTCCGTGCCCCTGCCGGAACACTGGGGAGTCCAGCTCTACCTCAAGGATGAATCGACCCACCGCTCAGGCAGCCTCAAGCACCGGCTGGCGCGCTCCCTATTTCTCTTCGGCCTGGTGAACGGCTGGATCAGGGCGGACACCACTATCGTGGAGGCTTCCAGCGGCAGCACCGCGGTCTCCGAGGCCTACTTCGCCCAGCTGCTGGGGCTTCCGTTCATCGCGGTCATGGCGCGGACCACGAGCCAGGAGAAGATCGCCCTGATCGAACAGTTCGGTGGCTCGTGCCTGCTGGTGGAGCATGCCTCCGACGTCTATGCAGCTGCAGAAGAGGTGGCCGCTGCCTGCAACGGCCATTACATGGACCAGTTCACGTATGCGGAACGGGCCACGGACTGGCGCGGCAACAACAACATCGCCGAGTCCATTTTCGGGCAGCTCCAGCTCGAGGAGCATCCGGTTCCCGACTGGGTCGTGGTGGGTGCGGGGACGGGTGGAACCAGCGCAACCATCGGCCGCTACCTCCGCTACCACAGCCATCCCACCCGGCTGCTGGTGGTGGATCCGGAGAATTCGGCGTTCTATCCGGGCTGGCTGGGTGGGACGGCCAATCCTCCGGCCGGCCTGCCGTCCCGCATCGAGGGCATCGGGCGGCCGCGGATGGAGCCCAGCTTCGTGCCCTCCGTGATCGACCGCATGGTCCAGGTTCCCGATGCGGCATCGGTGGCAGCCATGCGCCACCTGCGGGTCCTGGCCGGCCTCCATGCAGGACCGTCCACCGGCACCAATTTGTGGGGCGTCTGGCAGGTCGTCGCCGAAATGGTCGCCGAAGGCAGGCGGGGCAGCATCGTTTCGCTGATGTGCGACGGCGGTGAGCGCTACGCGGGCAACTACTACAACCAGGAGTGGCTGTCATCCCACGGCCTGGACCCCGAGCCGTATGGAGCGGTCATCAGGACGTTTTTCGATACAGGGCAGTGGGACC
The DNA here is from genome assembly GCF_059093025.1 of Arthrobacter sp. 210 2. Lineage (NCBI taxonomy): Bacteria > Bacillati > Actinomycetota > Actinomycetes > Micrococcales > Micrococcaceae > Arthrobacter > Arthrobacter sp. 210 2. The sequence continues at coordinate 186,207 of NZ_JBNHIE010000007.1, read as the reverse complement.
CCACGGCCATCTAAATCTCCACGGACTCCCTGGCAGCCAGATGCGTGTACTCGGTGCCGTACTTGGCGCCGATCCGTGCCACGTGTCCTTCCACGATCTTCAGGCCGTTTTCATTGAGCAGCCCGTCATGGATCTGGAATGCCCGCGGGGCCCGCACTCCGACGACGAAATCCACCACTTCCGCGGATTTGCTCCAGGGCGCATGCAGCGGAACCAGCAGGGTCTTGACGCTGATGCCGTCCGGAATGACGAACGAGTCGCCCGGGTGGTAGACGTTCTCGTCAATGAGGTAGCCGATGTTGGCTACAACCGGAATCTGCGGATGGATCAGCGCATGCTGGCCGCCGAAGCTTCGGATCGCGAAGCCCGCTGCTTCGAAAGCTGTACCCGGCTGCACGGCATTGACGCGGGCGACGGCCTCCGGAGCTTTGGTGCGCAACGTGTCCGCTACTCCTTCCGGCGCGAAAATGGCCAGGCCCGCGTTGCTGCGAAGAGCCTCAACGACCGGTCCGACGTCGATGTGGTCGGCGTGTTCGTGGGTGACCAGCACGGCGTCCGCACCGTTAAGGGCCTCGGCTGTTTCGGAGAAATTGCCGGGATCCACCACCAATACACGGTTGTCCTTCTCGAGCCGCACGCAGGCATGGGTGTATTTCGTCAGCTTCATAGCGCCAGCCTAGGGTTAGGCGGCGAACGGTGTCCACGAGGCTGCGGCTGGTAATCTGTATCTTTGCCACCATCCCCACGGAAGCGAGTTCGTCCATGCCGCTCGGCGCCAAGGCTGATTCCACTACGCCCTCCCCCGTTACGGGTGGCGGCAAGGAACAGCGCGTCACCAAACAGCGCCGGGCCGTCAGTGCGGCGCTGGATGAGCTCGACGACTTCGTCAGCACGCAGGAGCTGTACCGGATCCTGCAGAACCAGGGCGTCTCGGTTTCGCTCGCCACCGCCTACCGGATCCTTCAGTCCCTTGCCGACGAAGGGCTCGTGGACGTCCTGCGCAACGGCGAAGGCGAAGCCGTGTACCGGCGGTGCGCCGTCACCGGCCACCACCACCATCTGCTGTGCAGGAACTGCGGGAAAGCGGTGGAGGTCGAGGCCCCTGCTGTGGAAACCTGGGCGGCACGCACCGCCGCGGAACACGGCTACACGGAAGTCGCCCACACCGTGGAAATCTTCGGCCTGTGCCCCGACTGCACGGCCCTGAGGGCTGCGGGCAAGCTGTAGCAACCGGGCCCCGGTGCGCTTACCGGGGCTGCAGGACCCGTCCGTTGATGCCCCTGCCGGCACGGACCGAGCCCACAACGCGGCACACCACGTAGATCAGGAATGAGAGCGTGGTGACGTAGGGGCTGATGGGGATCCGGCCGCCGAGGGCCAGCAGGATTCCGCCGACCGTTGCCGTCACGGCGAAGACCACGCTCAGCACCACCACTGCCACCGGCGAGGACGTAACCCGCAGGGCCGCTGCGGCCGGGGTGATGAGCAGGGCCAGCACCAGGAGTGCTCCCACTACCTGGATGGAGAGGGCAACGCTGATGCCCAGCAGGACCATAAAAACGATGGCCAGCGTCCGCACCGGAACGCCCCGGGCTTCGGCGAGTTCAGGGTCCACGCTGGCAAAGTTCAGCGGCCGCCAGATGGCGATCAGGGCCACCATCACCACCACCGCTGTCCCGGCGAGTGCCTGCAGCTGGACCGTGTCGACGGAAACAATCTGGCCGGTGAGCAGTCCGAATTTGTTGGCCGCACGGCCCTCGTACAGGGAGAGGAACAGGATCCCCAGCCCCAGGCCGAACGGCATGATGACACCGATGATCGAATTCTTGTCCCTTGCCCTGACGCCCATGAGGCCCAGCAACAGCGCCGCGGCGACGGACCCGATGAGGGACCCGAAGACGATGTCCGCACCGATCAGGAGCGCAAAGGCCGCGCCGGCAAAGGAGAGCTCGGAAATACCGTGAACGGCAAAAGCCAGGTCCCGCTTCATCACGAACGTGCCTACGAGGCCGCCGAGGAGGCCAAGGACGGCGCCTGCCCAGATGGAGTTCTGGACGAGGACCAGCAGCTCGCCATAGTTCTCGAAATTGAAGATGGCCCCAAGGATGCTGTCTGCGTCCATCAGGCTGCCTCCCCTGCCAGCGCATGGGTCTCTGCGTGGTGGTGGGTGGTGGCGTCAGGAAGCCCGACCACCACAATGCGGCCGTTGGCGTGAATGACCTCAACATGGCTGCCATAGAGGTCGGACAGCACCTCCGTGGTCATCACTTCGTCGGGAGTTCCCACCTTGAAGCGGCCCCCCGCCAGGTAAAGTACCCGGTCGACGTAGTCGATGATCGGGTTGATCTCATGGGTCACGAACACCACTGCGCTGTTCCGCTCGTGGCACTGCTTGTTGATCAGTGCGCTGACGGCCTGCTGGTGGTGCAGGTCAAGGGACAGCAGCGGTTCGTCGCACAGCAGGACCTGGGGATCGGTGGCAAGGGCCTGGGCAACGCGAAGCCGCTGCTGCTCGCCGCCGGAGAGCTGTCCTACCGGAACCCTTGCGTAGTCCGTGGCACCCACCAGGTCAAGGAGTTCGTCGATCCTGCGGTTAGCCTTGGCCGATGACAGCCGCAGTCCCCACCGGTGGCCGTCGACGCCGAGTCCCACCAGGTCCCTTGCGCGCATCGGAGTATCGGGGGCAAACGACTTCTGCTGGGGGATGTAGCCGATCAGGCTGCTGCCGCGTTCAACAGTGCGGCCGCCAAGCGCAGCCCGGCCGTGGTGCAGGTCCTGTAATCCGAGCAGGACTTTCAGGAAGCTTGTTTTTCCGCTCCCGTTGGGGCCAAGCACGGCGAAGAATTCGCCGGGCTTGATGTCCAGGTCCAGGTCCTCCCAGAGCGCCCGCTTACCGAATTTCAGGGACGCACCGGTGAGGCTGACGACAGGTTTCAACTATTTGCTCTCCAGAACTTTGCTGATGTTGTCCACATTGTCCGTCATCCACTGGAGGTACGTCTTGTCTTCGGGCAACGTTTCATTGAAATCCACCACCGGAACGCCGGCCGTTTCGGCCGCTTCCTTCAACGACTCCGTCTGCGGACCTTCGGTTTGCTCGTTGTAGGCCAGGAAACGGACCGACTTCGATGCCACCAGATCCGTTGCCGCCTTGAGCACGGCCGGGGGCACGTCGGAGTCTTCCTCGATCGCAGCGGTGTAGTCCTCGGGGGTGGCGTTCACCAGACCTGCATCCTCCAGCAGGTACAGCGGAACGGGTTCCGTAACAGCCACCGTGGCGCCGGCGGCGCTGCCCTTCAGCGAGTCGAGCTTTCCATGCAGTTCTTCCAGCGTGGATGTGAAGGTGGCCGCATTGGTCTCGAACGTCTGTGCCGACGCGGGATCGAGCTCCGCGAGCTTGGCTGCGATGTCACCGGCGAGCTGCTCCATGGCGTGAAGGCTGTACCACACGTGTTCGTTGAGTTCGCCGTGGTCGTGGGCTTCCCCGCCTGCCGGTCCGGACTCCGTGGCGGTTGCTTCGGCTGAGGCTTCTGCCCCTTCCGGGTGCGCCAGGCCGGACAGTTCGACGGCGTTCAGCACCTTGCCGGCGTCGAGGTTGCTGTCCTCCGCCAGGGTGTGGATGAAGTCGTCGTATCCGCCGCCGTTTTCGATGACGAGGTCAGCCTTGGACACTGCAAGCCGGTCCTGGGCGGTCGCCTCGTAGGAATGCGGATCCTGGCTCGTCTTGTTGATGATGGCGGTGACGCTGACCTTGTCCCCGCCGATGGTCTTGGCGATATCCCCGTAAACGTTGGTGGACGCCACAACGTTGATTCCCTCGGCAGCGTCCGACGGCGGCTCGGCCTGGGGGCTGCAGGCAGTCAGCAGCAGGCCAAGCCCGGCGAGGGCGGCAACGGACGAACGGGCAGCGGCAGAACGACGCACGAAAAACCTCAGTTCACTGGGGAGGGAAAACAACCAGTTCAGTTTATACCTAAATGGGAATCATTCCTATTTAGGTCCGGGCAATGGAGAGGTGCCCTTCCCGGTCGGCCGGGAAGGGCACCAGCGTCATCCTCCGTTGGGTTGCCCCAGGCGCCGGATCCCCGTGGCCTGGGTGGCGTCCCGGATCTCGCCCACGAGCTGTTCGATGACGTCCTCCAGGAACAGCACTCCCTGCGTATTGCCGTCAGGACCGATGACCCGGGCAAGGTGCGAACCTGTCCGCTGCATGACATACATCGCCTTTTCGATCTCGTCATCCAGGGCAAGGTTCGCCAGCGACCGGATGCGGCTTTCGGCGATGGGAAGCCCATACGCCTGCTCCGGGATGGACAGGACGTCCTTCACGTGCAGGTAACCGTAAAGCATGTCCTCATCATCAAGCATGGGGAACCGGGAGAAGCCGGTCCGGCTGACGGCCTTTTCAAACTCCACGGGAGTGGTCGCAGCCTTCAGCATGACCAGGTTCCCGAGCGGCACCATGATGTCGGCGGCGGTGTGCTCCGAAAATTCCAGGGCACCGTTAATCAGCCCGGCGTCGTCGTCCACCAGGCCGTGGCGGGTGGACTCCTGGACGATGGACTGCACCTCCTCAAGGGTGAACGAGGAGTTCACCTCGTCCTTGGGCTCGATTCGCAGCAGCTTGAGGATGTGGTTTGCCGACCAGTTGAGGACGGAAATCACCGGGTGCACCAGCCGGGCGATGAACATGAGCGGCGGCGCCAGGAACAAGGCCGCCTTGTCCGCGACGGACACCGAGATGTTCTTCGGCACCATCTCGCCGAAGGTCACGTGCAGGAATGTCACCAGCATCAGTGCCACGGCGAAGGCTGCCACGTCGGCCACCTCCATGGGCAGTCCCACCATTTCCAGCGGGTAGGCCAGCAGGTGGTGGATGGCAGGTTCTGCCACCAACAGGATCAGCAGCGAACAGACTGTGATGCCGAGCTGTGCACACGCCAGCATGAGCGACACGTTTTCCATGGCCTTGAGGGTGGTTTGCGCGCGTTTGGAGCCGCTCTCCGCGAGGGGCTCGATCTGGCTGCGCCTCGCGGACATGACAGCGAATTCAGCTGCCACGAAGAAGGCATTTCCCAGGAGCAGGACGCCCAGCCAGAGGATTCCGGCCCAGTCGCTCATCGTTCAGTCCTGTCGCTGGTGTCCATGGTCCCGGCTTCCGGACCGGCCGGCCGGAAGCAGATCCGGTCGATCCGGCGGCCGTCCATTCTGGTGACGCTGAGGGTTCCGCCGCCAACCGGTACGGTGTCCCCCACCGCCGCGATCCGGCCGAGCTTGCTCATGACATAGCCGCCCACGGTTTCGTAGGCTGCTTCGTCAGGGACGGTCAGCCCCGGAATCTGTTCGGACAGTTCGTCCGGACGGAGCAGTCCCGGGAAGTACCAGTCGCCGGACGCGCTTTGCAGCAGACCCGGGCGGACCTTGTCGTGTTCATCCGCCACTTCCCCGACGATCTCCTCCACCAGGTCCTCCAGGGTTGCGATGCCGGCGGTTCCGCCGTACTCGTCCAGGACGACGGCGAGCTGCAGGTTCCCCTCGCGGAGCTCGGCGAGCAGGGCGTCAAGGTGGATGGTCTCGGGGACCCGGAGCACCTCCGTCATGATGGCGCCGGCTTCCAGGTTTTGCCGGCGCTCGGACGGAACCGCCACGGCCTTCTTGACGTGGACCAGGCCGCGGATATCGTCCGCGGAGTCACCGATGACGGGGAACCGTGAGTACCCCGTCCTGCGTGCGGCAGCCACGATGTCAGAAACAGGCTGGTCCGCGTCGATCGTTTCCACGCGGATGCGGGGCGTCATAACGTCCGCTGCCGTCCTGGTGGAAAAGTTCAAGGTGCGCGCAATGAAGTTGGCCGTGCCGGCGTCGAGCGTTCCCATCGCCGCCGAGCGGCGGACCAGCGAAGCAAGCTCTGCCGGGGTGCGTGCCCCGGAGATCTCTTCTTTGGCCTCCAAGCCGAAAACGTTGAGCACTTTGTTGGAGAAGCCGTTGAGCACCACAATCGCCGGCTTGAAGATGGCAGTGAAGATCAGCTGGGGCCGCGCCAGGGCCTTACCCACGGGGAAGGACAAGGCGATGGCCATGTTCTTGGGAACCAGCTCGCCCAGGAGCATCGAGAGCAGGGTGGCAATCACCATGGCCAGGACCAGCGAGATGGACGCCACGGCCACGTCGGGGAGTCCGACGGCGGCCAGCGGGGCTTCGAGGAGCCGGCCCACCGAGGGCTCCATGACGTAGCCCGTGAGCAGGGTGGTGAGGGTAATGCCCAGCTGGCAGCTGGAGAGCTGCGTTGACAGGGACTTGAGGCAGGTGAGCAGGGCAACGGCGCCGGTGTCGCCGTCGTCCACTGCGCGCTGGACGGTGGGCTGGTCGAGGGCGATGAGGGAGAACTCAACGGCAACAAAGAAACCTGTACCGGCGATGAGCAGCAGGCCTGCTGCAAGGAGTAGCCATTCCATTCAGCATCCCGCCTGGAGGGCGTCGAGCTGTGCAACGGCCTTACGCGGATGGCGGATGCTGGAATATCTGCCCGGCGGAGGATGGTCGGCAGAAACCGACGCTCTTTCCTTGCGGGCTGCGGCCGGCTTGGCCGCTGGTGGGTGATGGGCGCGTGTTCGGGGTTTGCCGGCTCTGCGGGTGGACTGTGCGGCGCTATTCTTCGTGCTCCGCTGACAGCCCCCAGGCCGGCACCTAGATTTACTGTCCATAAGAATTTCAGTCTACAGGAGCAGGTGCCCTGTCCCGGGCGGGCGAAGGACGGGTTCGAGCGGCGGATTCCCTTACCCACAAACCGCCCGTTGAGACGCGTCCGGCCGCCATATTCAGCCCTTGGCGCGTCACTTCATGATTTGGGTCACCCTTATTGGCAGTTAAGACGACATGCTCACTAGACTTGCAAACGTCTGGGTTCAGAGGACGCAGAGACTGGTTCGAACGTAGTGCTGAAGCACCGTGGGGCCGGAGAGAAATCAAACTCATGGAAGAGGCGTATTTCAAGTGCCAGAGCAGCCAAGCCACCGTCTACCAGAGGAATTTGGCGGAAACGAGTGGCTCGTTGACGAACTGTACGAGCAGTACCAGCAGGACAAGAACGCTGTGGATGCCAAGTGGTGGCCGCTGTTTGAATCGTTCGACTCGGGCAGCAGTTCTTCTTCCAACGGAAATTCGGGACAGGCCACGGCCAACCCTCCCACCCGGCAGATGCCCATCGTGAACGCGGCTCCTGCAGCACCGGCACCGTCGCCGGCCGCAGCTCCGGCCGCTCCCCCGGCTCCGCCGGCCGCTGCCGCGCCCGCCCCGGCACCGGTGAAGAAGGCTCCCGCCACCGTAGCCCGCGACGGCGGCAAGAAGACCGAGGGCGCTACCGGATCCCAGCCGATCCCCGCGCAGCTGCCCAAGAACGTCAAGGCCCCCACCGCTCCCGAGGAAGACGTCGTCTCCGTCCTCCGCGGACCGGCCAAGGCCATTGCCACGAACATGGTCACCAGCCTCGAGGTGCCCACCGCCACCAGCGTCCGGGCCATTCCTGCCAAGCTGCTGATCGACAACCGCGTTGTCATCAACTCCAACCTTGCCCGTGCCCGCGGCGGGAAGGTCTCCTTCACGCACCTCATCGGCTACGCCGTGATCCGTGCCCTGTCGCAGTTCCCCTCCATGAACGTGTACTACGACGAGGTGGACGGCAAGCCTTCGGCTGTCCAGCCCGCCCACGTCAACTTCGGCATCGCCATCGACATGCCCAAGCCCGACGGGACCCGCCTGCTGATGGTTCCGAACATCAAGAAGGCCGAAACCCTTAACTTTGCCGAGTTCTGGCACACCTACGAGGACCTCATCAAGCGTGCCCGCAACGGCAAGCTCACCGCAGAGGACCACCAGGGCACCACTGTTTCACTGACCAACCCGGGCGGCATCGGCACCGTCCACTCGGTACCCCGCCTCTCCAAGGGCCAGGCCGCCATCATCGGCGTCGGCGCCCTTGACTACCCCGCTGAATTCCAGGGCGCCAGCGAGAAGATCATCGCCCAGAATGCCATCAGCAAGGTCCTCACGCTCACGTCGACGTACGACCACCGCGTCATCCAGGGTGCCGGCAGCGGCGAGTTCCTGAAGCTCGTCCACCAGCTCCTGCTCGGGGCGCAGAACTTCTACGACGAGATCTTCGAAGCCCTCCGGATCCCGTACGAGCCTGTCCGGTGGAGCGCCGACAAGCAGGTGGACCCGGCCGACGAAATCAACAAGGTGGCCCGGATCCAGCAGCTGATCCACTCCTACCGCGTCCGCGGACACCTGATGGCGGACACCGATCCCCTCGAATACGTTCAGCGCAAGCACCCTGACCTGGACGTCCTGACCTATGGGCTCACCCTGTGGGACCTGGACCGTGAATGGCCCACCGGTGGCTTCGGCGGCAAGCCGCAGCTGAAGTTCCGCGACATCCTGGGTGTCCTGCGTGACGCCTACTGCCGCACCACCGGCATCGAATACATGCACATCCAGGAGCCTGCCGAGCGCAAGTGGTTCCAGGACCAGCTGGAGCACCCGTACTCCAAGCCGAGCCGTGAAGAGCAGCTCCGGATCGTTTCCAAGCTGAACGCCGCGGAAGCCTTCGAAACGTTCCTGCAGACCAAGTTCGTGGGCCAGAAGCGCTTCTCCCTGGAGGGTGGCGAGTCGCTGATTCCGCTGCTTGACGCGATCATGTCCGACGCCGCCGACGACGGCCTCGACGAAGTCGCCATCGGCATGGCCCACCGTGGCCGCCTCAACGTGCTCACGAACATCGCCGGCAAGACCTACGCACAGGTGTTCCGCGAGTTCGAAGGCACCCAGGACCCCCGCTCCGTCCAGGGTTCCGGCGACGTCAAGTACCACCTGGGTACTGAGGGCACCTTCACGTCGGACAACGGCAAGGAAACCAAGGTCTACCTGGCCGCCAACCCCTCCCACCTGGAGGCCGTTGACCCCGTGCTCGAAGGCATCGTCCGCGCCAAGCAGGACCGCCTGGACCAGGGTGAATCGTTCCCCGTCCTGCCCATCGTGGTCCACGGCGACGCCGCCTTCGCCGGCCAGGGTGTTGTCGCTGAGACACTCAACCTGTCCCAGCTGCGCGGCTACCGCACCGGTGGAACCATCCACATCGTGGTCAACAACCAGGTGGGCTTCACCACCGCCCCGTCCTCTTCGCGTTCCTCCACGTACTCCACGGATGTCGCCAAGATGATCCAGGCACCGGTCTTCCACGTGAACGGTGACGATCCCGAGGCTGTGGTCCGCATCGGCCAGCTCGCCTACGAGTTCCGCCAGCGTTTCCACAAGGACGTTGTCATCGACATGGTCTGCTACCGCCGCCGGGGCCACAACGAGGGCGACGACCCCTCGATGACCCAGCCGCTGATGTACAACCTCATCGAAGCCAAGCGCTCCGTCCGCAAGCTGTACACCGAATCCCTGATCGGACGCGGCGACATCACCGAGGAAGAAGCAGAGCAGCTGCTCCGCGACTACCAGGAGCGGCTGGAACGCGTCTTCGCCGAGACCCACGCAGCGCAGACGTCCCCGATCCCGATCGTCACCGCAGACTCCGCTGCAGTGTCGGACATCGAGCGGCCCATCGCCCAGCAGTCCGACTCCAGCATCAGCGCCCCGGCCTCCACGGCCATCTCGGCGGAGACGCTGGCCCGGATCGGCAAGGCGCACGTGGAGATCCCCGAGGGCTTCACGGTCCACGCCAAGCTGAAGCAGCTGCTCGAGAAGCGTGAGCAGATGTCCCGCGAAGGCGGCATCGACTGGGGCTTCGGCGAGATCGCGGCCTTTGGCTCACTCATCATGGAAGGCGTTCCCGTACGCCTTGCCGGCCAGGACTCACGCCGCGGTACCTTCGTGCAGCGCCATGCCGTGTTCCACGACCGCGCCAACGGCAAGGAATGGCTGCCCCTGGGCAACCTTTCCGATGACCAGGCCAAACTATGGATCTACGATTCGCTGCTGTCCGAATACGCGGCCATGGGCTTCGAATACGGCTACTCGGTGGAACGGCCGGACGCGCTGGTCCTTTGGGAAGCCCAGTTCGGTGACTTCGTCAACGGCGCCCAGACCATCATCGACGAGTTCATCTCGTCGGCCGAGCAGAAGTGGGGCCAGCGTTCCTCCCTGGTGCTGATGCTTCCGCACGGCTACGAAGGCCAGGGCCCGGACCACTCCTCGGCCAGGATCGAGCGCTTCCTGCAGCTGTGTGCTGAAGAGAACATGATCGTGGCGAACCCCACCACGGCTGCTTCGCACTTCCACCTCCTGCGCCGCCAGGCGTACAGCCGTCCGCGGAAGCCGCTGATCATCTTCACGCCGAAGCAGCTCCTCCGCCTGAAGGCCGCTGCATCATCGGTCGAGGACTTCACCACCGGCACGTTCCGCCCGGTCATCCCGGAGCATGAGCAGCTGGCGGCAGACGCCGTCGAACGCGTCCTGCTGGTCTCCGGCCGACTGTACTATGATCTTCTGTCCACCCGGCAGAAGACCGGCGACAAGACCACCGCGATCGTCCGCGTGGAGCAGCTTTACCCGCTGCCGCACGCCGAGATTGCCGCGGAACTTGCCAAGTACCCGAACGCCGAGGTTGTCTGGGCCCAGGACGAGCCTGCCAACCAGGGACCGTGGCCGTTCATCGGCCTGAACCTGCCGGACGCCCTTGACCGCCGGGTGCGCCTGGTGTCGCGTCCTGCGTCAGCCTCTACGGCTGCCGGTTCCATGAAGCGGCACGCCGCGGAGCAGGATGTTCTGCTGAAGCAGGCATTTGCACGGAAGTAAGCAGTAAGGCTGCCCGGCCGGACGTCGAAATACCAGACTCCGGCCGGGCAGTTCTGTTTAATGGATGGACAGCGCCGCCCCGTTATCCCGCATCCGCGGCGCCACGGTGGCAGCGGCCAGTCAGGACCGAAGTAAAGAGGATCGTGTGGAAGACAGGAAGCTGCGTATTGCGGCTGTAGGAGATGAACTGCTCGCCGGACTGGGAGATCCCCGGGCGCTCGGCTGGCTGGGCCGCGTCCTTGCCCGCACTCCCCAGGACGGCATGCTGATGGAAAGTTATGCCCTCCCCTGTCCACAGGAAGGGACGGAGGGTCTGGCCGCGCGCTGGCTGGAAGAAGCGGGGCGGCGGTTCAGCCCGCAGGCGGAAAACCGCCTGGTGATCGGGCTCTCCGGCCGGGACATCGAATTCGGCCTGTCCACTGCACGGAGCCGGCTCAACCTGGCAAACATCCTGGACTCGGCGTCGCAGAACCGGATCGAGGTTTTCGTCGTGGGGCCGCCGCCCACTTTGGATCCGGCGCAGAACCGCCGGCTGGATGAATTGAACACCGCCTTCGCGGATGTCACCACCCGCCGAAAGCACCTGTACGTCGACACGTTCTCGCCGCTCCTCAACCACGAGCAGTGGCGCCAGGACCTCGCGGCAAACGGTGGGACTCCCGGCCAGGCCGGGTACGGGCTCATGGCGTGGCTGGTGCTGCACCGCGGCTGGTTCCAGTGGCTCAAACTGGACGCACCCGCCTAAATCACTCGCGATATATCTTGACCACCCCTTCCGGCAGCGGTACCGTTGGAAGCCTACACACGATATATCGCCTTTTGGAGGGGCCATGTCTGAGCAGAACTGGACTGTCACCAGCCCGCAAACCATCGACGTCGACGGCGTGACGTCGTTGAAGCTGGGCATGGTCCGCGGGCGGTTCGACGTCGTGACCCACCAGGAACCCGTTGCCCGCATTGAGATCACCGAGGTCCACGGAGACCCCGTGGCGGTTTCCATCAGCAACGGCAGGCTGGAAGTCCGGCACCAGCTTCACGGTGCCCAGGGCTGGTTCAAGAACCTCATGGGAGCCGTGAGCCACAACAGCGAAAACTCGGCCGTGATCAGCATCGCCGTACCGGAGAACGTTGACGTCGAAGCTGGAATCGTCAGTGGCGACGGCCTGGTCTCCGGGGTTACCGGCAATACCCGGCTGAATACTGTCTCCGGCTCCGTCATGGCGAACGGCACAGGCGGAGAATTGCATGTCAACACCGTCAGCGGGGAGGTTGCTGCCCGGAACCACGCCGGCGTCCTGACCGCCAAGAGCGTCTCCGGGGAGGTGACGGCCTCCGGCCGCTTCACCCATGTCCGGGCAAACACCGTCAGCGGGCACCTGAGCTTCGACCTGCAGGACTTCACGCACGACTTTGGCTCCAACTCGGTTTCCGGCGACCTCACCGTCCGGCTGCCGCACAATGTGGGCGTGGACATCGTGGCCAAGTCTGCCAGCGGGGCCGTGGTCATCGACGACCAGCACTATGCGCAGGTGGGCGGAAAGGTGGAGACCATTGCAGGTCCTGACGGGCAGCTCATGCTGGTCCGGACGAACTCCGTCTCCGGCAAGACATCGATCTTCCACAGCCCCACACCCGGAAATGCGGAAGCGGCGAACTGATGCCGCCGGTATTCGCGCACGGTGCTTTGCGCCTGTACCTCCTGGCGCTGCTTGAATCAGGCCCCAAGCACGGCTATGAGCTCATCAAGGCCCTCAAGGACCGTTTTGGCGGCACCTACTCCCCCAGCGCCGGCACCATCTACCCCCGCCTCGGAAAGCTCGAGGAGGAGGGCCTGGTGGCCACGGAATCAGCCGGCCGGCGCACCAACTACCGCATCACCGCCGCGGGCCTGGCCGAACTGGACCGGCGGCGCGACGAGCTGGCCGGGGTGGAAAACGACATTTCAGCCTCGGTCCGCCGGCTGGCCGATGACCTGCGGGAGGACATTCGCAGCAACATGCGCGGCCTCCGTGCCGACCTGGCCGCAACGGCGGAAGCTGCCCGTGCCACTACGCTGGCGGCGGACTTCCGGCTTCCGGGCGGACGGGGCCCCGTGGTGGGCCAGCGGTCCCTTAAGGAAGCGGAAATGATGCTCCAGGAGTTTCGCGACGATGTCCGCACCGAACTCAGGCTGGCGGCCCGCACCCAGCCTCTGAGTCCTGTCACCCTGGAAACCATGAGGACGGTGCTGGAGCAGGCCCGCATCGCTATCCGGAACTCCCTGCACTCCTGAGCCCGGCGGCGTGGATGCGTCCGAGCGCAGGTCATGCGGCGGTTCCCGGTTCGCGGGCGGTCTGATGATGTGCGAGACTTGAGGGCAGCTCTTTTGAGTACCAACAGTAAGGAGGCCAGCTATGAGCAAGCGTGCACGCAAGCGTCGTGACCGTAAGCGTGGCGGCGCGAACCACGGGAAGCGCCCCAACACCTAGGCAAATGCCAGGGACTACGGTTCAAGCAAAGACCCCGGAAGCCATTCGGCTTCCGGGGTCTTTGCTGTCCAGTGGCAATTGCGGCGGCTGGATTCTGGCAGCGCCTGGACTTAGGCGTCCACCGGCTTGATGGCGTGGATGCGGTCCAGGATGGCGTTCTTCAGGTTTTCCGGAGCTGCTTCGGTGCAGGAGCGCTTGACCATGTTGCGGATGACGCATTCAAGGTCGTACTGCTCCGTGCATTCCGGACAGTCGTCAAGATGGTTCTTGATCTCCGTAATGTCCTCGCGGGTCAGCGCTCCGTCGAGGTACTCGTAGATGCGTTGCATCCGGGTGTCGTCGCAGTCGCCCAATCCCTGGCAGTCGCTCATTTCCTGTTCTCCTGTTGTGTGCTTGCAGCCGTGTCCTGTGAATCCGCGGCCGTTTTGAATCCCCGCTCGGCGGCGTACTCCGCGAGCATGTCCCGCAACATTTTCCGGCCGCGGTGGAGCCGGGACATCACGGTGCCGATAGGCGTGTTCATGATGTCTGAAATTTCCTTGTACGCGAACCCCTCGACATCAGCGAAGTAGACCGCAAGGCGGAATTCTTCCGGGATGTCCTGGAGCGCACGCTTGACGTCCGAATCCGGAAGGTGGTCCAGCGCCTCAGCCTCAGCAGAGCGGAGTCCACTGGAGGTGTGCGATTCTGCCCGCGCAAGCTGCCAGTCCTCGATGGTGTCCGAGTTGGACTGGAGGGGCTCACGCTGCCGCTTGCGGTAGAGGTTGATGTAGGTGTTCGTCAGGATGCGGTACAGCCATGCCTTCAGGTTGGTGCCCGGCTTGTACTGGTGGAACGCTGAGAACGCCTTGGTATAGGCCTCCTGGACAAGGTCTTCGGCATCCGACGGATTCCGGGCCATCCGCATCGCGGCGGAGTACAGCTGGTCAACGTACTGCATGGCGTCGCGCTCGAACCGCAGGCGGCGCTGTTCGGATGTTTCCGTGGAAACATCCACCACGTTTTCGGTGGTTTCAGCGCCGGGTTGTGGGGCCTCAGCCGCTTCGGACACGGACGCCGCATCCGCGGCGCCCTTCACTTCGTTGTTCGAAGCCTCATACATGGCCGACACGGCCGGATCCAGGGTGCTCATTGCCTTCAAGTCTACTGTCAGGCTGCGTGCACGCGGCGAGCCATACTCCGGAGGTTCCACCTCCAGGGAACTCACTGCCACGGGGCCTGCCGCTTCGATTCCGTCCAACACCCGCCTCAAGGCCCAGCTCCGCTCATTGTTTTCGCACTTTGACTCGTGACCCGACCTTCGCGGACCCGTTTGGCATAACCCCTGCCCTTGGGCAAATATTCCCCAAAAGTGCAAGACTAGGACGGACTCCGCCGTTCACGACGCGGTTCGTCCATCCAGGAGGAAATCCATGTCCTTTGTCCGCACGCTCGCCCGGCCCATGCTGGCTTCCAGTTTCGTTCTTGCCGGCGTGGATAAGCTCAAGAACGCTGACGATACGGCGCAGCAGCTCTCCCCCCTACTCCGCAAGGCCGCGGCATCTCTGCCGTTCCAGGCTGACGAGAAGATGCTTGCCCGGGTCATCGGCGGAACGCAGGTGGGCGCAGGCGTCCTGTTTGGGCTGGGCAAGTTCTCCAGGCTTTCGGCCACCCTGCTGACGGTCATTTCCCTGCTCAACACCTTCGTCGAATGGCGCAGCGCGGACATCAGCAGCAAGGAAGGCCGCGAGACGCGCCGCAACCAGCTGCTGAAGAACCTGTCCCTGAGCGGCGGCGCCCTGCTTGCCTCCGTGGACACCGCAGGCAAGCCGGGGTTGGCCTGGCGCGCCGAGCACCTGGCCGCCGATGCCCGGAAGGGCGCCTCGCACTTTGCTGCGGATGCCAGGAAGACCACGAACAAGAAGCTGTCCAAAGCGGACAAGGCCGTGCGCCGCGCCGTGGAACAGGCCACGGGGGCATAAGCACGAATGACCGCTGCAGCCGCCACCCGGGACGACTCCGGAGCTCCTGTCCCCCATTGGCCCGCGCCTTTCGCCTCGCGGCCCGTTGATGCCACCGTCACGGTTCCCGGTTCGAAATCACTGACCAACAGGTACCTCGTCCTCGCGGCGCTGGCCGATGGCCCGTCCCGCCTGCGGGCACCCCTGCACTCCCGCGACTCGGCCCTGATGATCGAGGCCCTCCGCCAGCTCGGTGCCCGCATCACTGAAGTTCCCGGTGACGGCGCCTTTGGGCCGGACCTCGAGGTGGTTCCGCTGGGAGAGGACACGGCTGCGCCCCTCACCAGGATCGACTGCGGCCTCGCGGGCACGGTGATGCGGTTCGTCCCGCCGCTCGCCGCCCTCCGCAACGGGGACAGCGTGTTCGACGGCGATCCGCACGCCCGCAAGCGGCCTATGGGAACCATCATCGAAGCGCTCAAGGCGCTGGGGGTAGGCGTATCCGCGGAAGGCGGCGGCGCCCCGGCGTCTCTGCCGTTCGTGGTGGAAGGCACCGGAGAAGTCCGCGGCGGTCACCTGGTCATCGACGCGAGCGCTTCCTCCCAGTTTGTCTCCGCGCTTCTGCTGGTGGGGGCACGGTTCACCGAGGGCCTCCACCTGGAGCACGTGGGCAAGCCGGTGCCCAGCCTGGACCACATCAACATGACGGTCGCCGTCCTCCGTGGCGCCGGCGTGTCCGTTGATGATTCAGTCCCCAACCACTGGGTTGTCTCACCGGGGCCCATCCGCGCTTTTGACCAGCGGATTGAGCAGGACCTTTCGAATGCCGGGCCGTTCCTCGCGGCAGCACTGGCTTCGGGCGGAACGGTCCGGATCCCGGGCTGGCCTGAGCAGACACAGCAGGTGGGTGACCTCTGGCGCAGCATCCTGGCCGAGATGGGCGCCGAGGTGACGCTGTCGGACGGCGTCCTGACGGTCACCGGCGGTCCGGAGATCAAGGGCGCCGACTTCGCCGATACCAGCGAGCTGGCGCCCACAGTGGCGGCACTGTGCGCCCTGGCCACCGGCCCCTCCCGGCTGAGCGGCATTGCCCACCTGCGCGGACACGAGACGGACCGCCTGGCCGCGCTGGTGACAGAGATCAACCGCCTTGGCGGTGACGCCGAGGAGACCAGCGACGGCCTGGTCATCCGCCCCGCACGGCTGCACGCCGGCGTCGTACGCAGCTATGCGGACCACCGCATGGCGACCGCGGGGGCCATCCTGGGCCTGGCTGTCGAAGGCGTGCAGGTGGAGGATATTGCCACCACGGCGAAGACCATGCCTGATTTCCCGCGGCTGTGGGCGGACATGCTTGCCCAGGGCGGCGCATCCGAAAAGGAGGCCGACGCCGGGGCGGAAGGTTCCAGCGGTGGCGCGGCGAACTGACTCGTGGGACGAATCGGACGTCCGCATCCGGCCCAGCAAGAAGGGCTCCCGGCCCCGCACGAAGGACCGGCCCAGCCATGACGACGCCGTCACGGGCCGCATCATCACCGTGGACCGGGGCCGCTACACCGCCGTGGTGGGCGAAGATTCCGGCAACGAACGCACGGTGATTGCCGCGCGGGCCCGCGAGCTGCGGCGCTCCCCCGTGGTGGCCGGTGACTTCGTTTCACTGGTGGGGGACGTCTCCGGCGAACCCGATACCCTGGCCCGGCTGGTGAAAATCCAGGACCGGAAGACCCTCCTGCGGCGCAGCGCCGATGACACCGACCCTGTGGAGCGGGCCGTGGTGGCCAACGCGGACCAGCTGGTGATCGTGGTGGCGGCAGCCAATCCCGAGCCGCGCACCGGCTTCATCGACCGGGCGCTGGTGGCAGCATACGACGCCGGCATCGAGCCGATCCTGCTCGTCACCAAGGCCGACGTCAAGGACCCGGCGGAGCTGCTGTCCAACTACACGCACCTGGACTTCCCGGTGATCATCAGCCGCACCGCCGATATGAAGGCGTCCGGCATCGATGCGCGGTCCGACGACGGACTGTCCGCCCGGCTGGACAGCGCAGCGGTCGCCGAACTCAGGGCCCACCTCGACGGGAAGGTCACGGTCATGCTGGGGCACTCCGGCGTCGGGAAGTCCACCATGGTCAACGCGCTTACGGGTGCGGAAAGGGCCACCGGCGGAGTGAATGCGGTGACCGGGCGGGGCCGGCACACATCGTCGTCGGCCCTGGCTCTGCGGCTTGCGGACGCCCCTCCCGGCAGCTGGATCATCGACACCCCGGGCATCCGGTCCTTCGGACTGGCGCACGTGGATCCGGACCGGATCCTGCGGTCCTTCCCGGACCTTTCGCCGGGCATCGATGACTGCGAACGCGGCTGCAAGCACACTGCCACGGCGGTGGACTGCGGCCTGGACGCCTGGGTGGCCGGAGGCCATGCGGGTCCCACCGGTGAAGCCCGGCTTGCGTCCCTGCGGAGGCTCCTCGGAGCGGATCCGCGCATGGAAGCGCAGGAGACCAAGGAGCTCGGCAGCGTCAACTGACAACGCCGATCTCCCAGCAGAACCGCCCGCAGACGGTAGTTTGGAACCATGATCCAACCCGCTTCGAGCTACAACGATGACCTGCGCCTGGCCCATGTCCTGGCCGACTCCGTGGATGACCAGACCATGAGCCGCTTCAAGGCACTGGACCTCCACGTGGAGACCAAGCCTGACCTGACGCCGGTCACCGATGCGGACAAGGCAGCGGAGGAAGCCATCCGCGGCCAGCTCTCCCGTTCCCGTCCACGGGATGCAGTACTCGGTGAGGAGTTTGGCAGCACCGGCCACGGCTCGCGCAGGTGGATCATCGATCCCATCGACGGCACCAAGAATTTTGTCCGCGGCGTGCCCGTGTGGGCCACCCTTATTGCCCTCGTTGACGAGGGCGAGCCGGTAGTTGGCGTGGTCAGTGCCCCGGCACTGGGCAAGCGATGGTGGGCGGCCAAGGGCATGGGCGCCTACATGGGCCGTTCACTTGCCGCGGCCACCCGGTTGCGGGTGTCCGACGTCTCCAGCCTGTCCGACGCTTCACTGTCATATTCGAGCCTGGGCGGATGGAAGGAACGCGGAAACCTTGACGAGTTCCTCGGCCTGACCGAGGACGTCTGGCGGACCCGGGCATTTGGCGACTTCTGGTCATACTGCATGGTGGCCGAAGGGTCGGTGGACATCGCCTGCGAACCCGAGCTCAACCTCTACGACATGGCGGCCCTGGTACCGATCGTGGTGGAGGCGGGCGGCCGCTTCACGTCGCTGGAGGGCGAGGACGGTCCGTTCGGCGGCAACGCCCTGGCCACCAACTCCATCCTGCACTCCGAGGTGCTGCAGCGGTTGAACCCGGGCCTCGACGACCTTCTCTGACTCCGGCCCCAACACCACCTGACCGAAGAATCGACGGCGGGCGCCCCCGAAAGGCGGCGCCCGCCGTCGTTTTCTTCGGCTGGAAACGCCTTTCGCGACGGCGCGTAACAAAAGCCTTAACAGTTGCGCCGGCTTCGAACCTGGCCGCCCCATGTTCTACGCTCTTAACCAGGTCACGAGTGCCAGCGCAAAACCCCGGTTTGCTGGCCGGCAACCCTCCATTCGCGGTGGGGTGCCCCGGGTGACGACCAGGCCGGTCCGGAGCGGATGCGGCAAGCGCGGATTCCTCTATGCCGGAGTCCTGTTTTGAAGTGAGGTCTCTGTGACAACTGCCACCGTCTCCCCCAACGCCGCCACCACCACCGAAGCTGCAGCGGCCCTCGACGCGCGCCAGGCGATCGCCGGCCGTCCCCTCGCCGCCGTCACCGGCGCAGAAATCCAGGCGCCGCTGATCGCCGGCGGGCATGTGCGGTATGCCAACCTCGACTATGGCGCATCTGCCCCCGCCCTCTCGGTGGTGTCCGCCTACCTCAACGAGATCCTGCCGTACTACGCCAGCGTCCACCGCGGCGCCGGGTACGCGTCGCAAATCAGCACCTCCGTGTACGAGAACGCCCGCAGCATCGTCCGCGATTTCGTGGGCGGCCGGCCGGACGATTCCGTCATCTTCACCAGGAACACCACGGACTCCCTCAACCTGCTGGCCGGCTGCCTGCCCGTCGCTGACGGACGCCATGCCGGTGACGTCCTGTACCTGGACATCGAGCACCACGCCAACCTGCTGCCCTGGCAGGGAGTGCCCCACCGCAGCATTGTTGCCGCCGACACCATCGCGGGAACCATCGAGGCCGTCCGCGCTGAGCTGGAGCAGGGCGGCGTGAGCCTGCTGGCAATCACCGGTGCCTCCAACGTCACCGGCGAGATCCTTCCCGTCCGCGCCCTGGCAACGCTCGCCCACCAGCACGGCGCACGGATCGTGGTGGATGCCGCCCAGCTGGCGCCGCACCGCCGCATTGACATCAGCGCGGACAACGTCGACTACGTCGCGTTCTCCGGGCACAAGCTCTACGCGCCCTTCGGCGCCGGTGTCCTGGTGGGACGTCCTGACTGGCTCGACGCCGGTGTTCCACACCTTGCCGGCGGCGGCGCCGTCAAGGAAGCAAGGCTCGACGGCGTCAGCTGGGCAACGGGCCCGGCCCGCCACGAGGGCGGCTCCCCCAACGTCCTGGGCGCGGCCACCCTTGCCCGCGCCACCCAGGTCATCGCCGGGTTGGACCAGGACCGCTGGCACGCGCACGAGTCCGCCATCCGCTCGTTCCTGGTGGAAGGCCTGCAGGACATCGACGGCGTCACGGTCCACCAGATCTTCAAGGACACCAACGCGGACACGGACACCATTGGCGTGGTCAACTTTTCCGTCGAGGGCTACGACGCAGGGCTCGTTGCCGCGTACCTTTCCGCTGAGCACGGGGTGGGGCTGCGGGACGGGCGCTTCTGCGCGCATCCCCTGCTGAAGCGGCTGGGGCTGCCCTCGGGGTCCCTTCGTGCCAGCTTCGGCCTCGGTTCCCGGCTCGAGGATGCCGAGCGGCTCCTGGCAGGCATCGCCAAACTCCGCCGCGACGGGCTGGGCTGGGACTACGTGGTGGACGCCGGCCGCTGGGTTCCCGCGAACGACACCCGCACCTACCCGCACTGGGCTCCGAACACGCCGGGAACCGCGGGGGCTGCTCCCTGCATTGACGACTGACCGTCGCCAGCGGCTGACCGGCCGTGCCCTGCTGCCGGACCCGGATGCGGTAAATTCGGAGGATATCGCAGGGCATTAGTGAAGGAGGCCGCAGGTGGTTCGGGGTGGCCCCAGGCTTGATCATGGGCGGCGCCGGGAGCTCGGCCAGAGCTTCCAGGACGGCGGCAAGCATTACCAGCGGGTCCGGCCCGGGTATCCTGCGGAATCGGCGCAATGGCTCGTTCCGGCCGGGGCCCGTGACGCGCTGGACGTTGGCGCCGGCACCGGCAAATTCACCGAACTCCTGCTGGCCGCTGGGTTAGCCGTGACCGCCGTCGATCCATCCGCAGACATGCTCGGACAGCTGACGGCTCACTATCCAGACACCACGGCTGTCCTCGGCACCGCCGAGGCGACGGGCCTTCCGGCGGCGGCGTTCGACGTCGTCACCGTTGCCCAGGCCTGGCACTGGTGCGATCCCCTCGCGGCGAGCACGGAACTGGCCCGTGTCCTCCGCCCGCACGGAACGCTCGGGCTGGTCTGGAACCAGCTGGACACGTCCGTCCCGTGGGTTCACCGACTCTCCCGCATCATGCATGCAGGGGACGTGTACAAGCCGGACCACCGGCCCGTGATGGGCCCCCAATTCAGACACCTTGAAGGCCATGTGACGCACTGGCAGGACGTTGTCAGCACCAGGGATCTGATGGAGCTCACCAAATCCCGCAGCTACTATCTTCGCGCCGGCGAAGCCACCCGGGCCAAGGTCCTCGCCAACCTTGACTGGTACCTGCATGAGCACCTGGGCCATGCCGACGATGAGGACCTGGAATTGCCGTACCTGACCCTGTCGTGGCGGGCCGTCAAAGCATGAAGAACGTCGCCGTTGCGGTCCACCGGCACCCGGTAGGCTTGGTCCTGTGAAGACCAGCGCGCCCTCCTCCTCCATCGAGGACTACGTCAAGGTCATCTACTCATTCACTGAATGGCAGGACAAGCCCATCACGTCCTCCCAGCTTGCCCAGCGGCTGGGGGTGGCCAACTCTTCGGTGTCGGAGATGGTCCGCAAGCTCAAGGACCAGGGCCTTGTTGACCATAAACCGTACAGTGCCATCACGCTGACCGATACCGGCCTGCGGCTGGCCCTGTCCATGGTCCGGCGCCACCGGCTGATCGAAACGTACCTGGTGCAGCAGCTGGGCTACAGCTGGGACGAAGTCCACGATGAAGCTGAACTGCTGGAGCACGCCGTCTCCGACACGTTCATTCAGCGGGTCGCCGCCAGGCTGGGCGACCCCAGCCGCGATCCGCACGGTGACCCGATTCCCACTGCCGACGGCAAGGTTCTGATGCCCCGGGCCCACCTGATGGGTGAGCTGGACAAGGGCCATACCGGCAGGATCACCCGGATCAGCGACGACAACCCGGATCTGCTCCGCTATCTGTCCGCGGAGGAGATAGACCTCGACGCCGAGGTTGAGGTGGTGGGGCGACGGCCGTTCGGCGGTGCGCTGGTGGTGCGCATCCGCAACTCCGGCCGGGCCCGGGACTACGACCTGGCCGACGAGATTACCTCGGCCCTGTGGGTCCACAGCGACCAGCCGCATCCCGGCTGCACCCTGTCGGACGGCTGAGATGCAACCGGCAGGATGAGCCCTTCGGGAATGCCGTCTGCGCGGGCCTGGCTTGCGGTGGCCGCCGGTGGCCTGGTGGGCAGTGAACTCCGCTATTGCCTGGGGCTGGCCTTTCCCGAGATTCCCGGATCAATACCCTGGGCGACGCTCTGGATCAATGCCGCCGGAAGCTTTGTGCTGGCGGCGTTATCGACGGCCTGGATGGCCCGGCCGGGGACAGCGTCCTGGCTGCGCGCGGGGCTGGGCCCCGGACTGCTGGGCTCCTTCACCACGTTTTCTGCCGTGGTGTTCGCGGTGGATCAACTGGCCCGGGCAGGCCAGCATCCCGTCTGGGTTGCCTACCTGGCGCTCTCACTGCTCCTCGGACTGGGGGCTGCCGGCCTCGGGTGGCGTGTGGGCAGGCTGCTCCCCCGGACATCGGAGGCTGACGCTGCGGGCGGCAGGCCATGACCGCTGCCGCGCTGGTGGGAATCTTCGGCGTCCTGGGCTCACTGCTGCGCTTCGCCATCGACAGCTGGTTCGCGCATCACCTGTCCACCCGCAGCGTCCGGACGGCTGGAGGGCAGGAAAGGCTGCACTGGCCTTGGGCTACGCTGCTGGTGAACGTGCTGGGGTGCCTCATCATCGGGGTGTCCTTTGGCCTGACCGGGCGGCTGGGACTGCCGGACGAGTGGCACGCCGGACTTGCCACGGGCCTGGCTGGAGGACTGACAACCTTCAGCTCGTGGACCACCGCCACCGTGCGGCTGCTGAGTGAAGCACGCTTCGGTTCCGCAGCTCTGAACATCGTGGCAAACCTGGCCCTGGGCTTTGCAGCTGCAGCGGGGGGCATCGCGCTGGCAGCATAGCTGGATTAACCACGCACGTTAGTGACACTGGCGTGTTGGGTGAGATAAGGAAGACCTCCGGGTGGAGTGGGGCTTGACTAGAGTCCAATTCCACGCATGGAGGTCTTCAATGTCCAACCCTAACGCTCTTCTGATTCCTCGTGGCAGGCTGCAGCTCGCGCAATGTGTCGTTGATCAGTCTGGAGCCTGCGCCGGGCTGCGGAGCGGCAGTGGACTAATCGATAGGCCGTGCCATAGGGTGCCCTTCCGCTGCGCTGCGTTCGATTCCTACCGAGCTACTGAACTTCGCACCACCCATCACCTTCCACAACTTCAGCAACGACCAACAGAACATGATTAGCAGCAGAATGTTTCGGATCGTCAGTAGGGCAGCTACGCCTGGATTGAGTGAGGCAAGAAGTTGCGGATATAGGAGCGGATAAATAAGGGTCGTGAGACCACAAATGGGAACCATCAGAACTACGGGTATCGTCCATTCGCGCCCGCGAAATGCGGCGGCAGCGCATATTACGGCCGCTGGCCATATCATGAACTGCGGGGATCCAACTTTATTGAACACGATCATTGCCATAACCAGGGCGAGACCACCGACCATAAAGAGGTCCTGCCGATTCGCGTCACGTCTGACTCCCACGAAAATGAGAAGAGCTATACCGAAAACGCTAATCATGAGCAGCGGATTAAGTATTGCGCTCATTTGATCTGCAAGTGAGCCGCGTATCTCCATCGTGTCTATATCAGTATTCGGGTAGATGTACGTGCCCTGTCGAAGTACAGCCTGCCAGAGACCAGGAGTGGTTAGGGGCGCCTCTAACTGCATACCTCGGTCTCCCTGCGCCTGTATAAAGCCCAGAAGGTTTCGAGCGCCGCCACCCAACACGACGGCCATGACCATGATTGCAGACACGCCGATTCCGGCTATAAGGACTCGCAACCGAGCCTTGCTGGATAGAACCAGCGCCATGACAACCCCGGCGGGCCATACTTTGATCCAGGTCGCAAGAGAGAGCAGCAGCGACGCAACCGCTGGCCTGGTTGCTGCAACGACAAGACCCATAACAACAAAAGGAGCAGAAATACCGTCGATACGGGAGAATACGAGCGGTCCCAAAATAAGAATCAATAGGATAAAAAGGTAAGCAGCCTGCCACCCGAACCGCAGCGTCCTACTTCGGAGCAGAACCGTCACTGCACAAAAATTGAGTATGGCGCAAAGTACGAACCAACCGAGCATGTACAGGTGATGCCCGAAGGTCGATGCCACGACCATAGGAACCATCGCCGCAATTGGATAAACCCATGCAACGTCGATACCCTGCCATACGCCTTCGTTAAGACCTTGATACACCCATTCCCGATACAAGACAACGTCTCCGTTTGCTTGCCCTGCAGTGATATCCGGAATCAAAAACAAGAAAGAAAGAAAATGCACTCCTGCACATATAGCGAAGACGCTGCGCTTACGGGACAGAAAATTACGCAGGTCTAGTGGGAGCATGAGCATATGTGACTCTCTAGGATAAAAAGGAAGGAGCGGCAGCGTCCGCTACGCAGACAAGCGGCTGCCAACGGTATGCAAAACCCGCCTCGATAGCACCGGACCTAACCAGCGAAGACGGATCAAGTTAATACACCCGGGCTGCGGCCCAAAATGATTACTTCTCAAGGATACTTGGTGTCCCGGCTCCTTGCGGCCCGCCGGGCTTTAGCGAGGCGTATGGTTGACTCTGATGATCAGCAGACGTGACGCGGCAATTGCCCTGGATGTACCAATGGAAATGGCCCAGCGCCATGGCCTCCCGAAGTGGATGACGGAGGCAGAACTGGGCGAAATCCTGGACAACCCGCCGCCGTGGCTGGTCCAGTCACGTGCCAACCGGACGGGCAAGCGTCCGGTCTGGGTCCACCTGGAATGCGCCGTCTGCGGCTACGAGGAGGCGGCCCGTCCCAAGAAGTGGTGGCCGGACTTCACCTATGTCGTGTGCAGCCATCACGCACCTGCTGACGTGCCGCCCGTCCAGGCCCGCTTCATTCGAAGCGAGTTCGACGGCGTAGGCACGCGTTTTGTAGGCATCGCGGACGTTGCGGCGCCGGACCACCACTAGGAATGTCCCGGGCAGCTCAGTTGCCGTTGCTGGACATCTCCTCGGGAACCGCCACGAGGTGGAGCTCCACGCCGTCCCGCAGCACTGCAACATCGAGCGGTTCGCCGATGGCGTCGGAAAACAGCAGCCGCTGCAGGCTTTCGGCATCACTGACAGGGCGTCCGCCGGCTGTCAGGAGGACATCACCCGCTGTAAGGCCTGCCTTCTCTGCTGGTGATCCCGGCAATACCTCAACGATGCGCAGGCCTTCACGCTGGCCAGTCCTGATGACCGCGCTGGGGTTGAGCCGCATCGGCGTGCTGACCAGGCCCAGATAGGCCCGTCTGACCCGCCCGTCGGACAGCAGGGCGGAGATGATCCGGCGGGTGGTTGCGTTGATGGGAATCGCCAGGCCCAGTCCTGCACCGGCCACTGCGGTGTTGATGCCAACGATCCGGCTGTGCGTATCGGCCAGCGCTCCGCCGGAATTACCGGGGTTCAGCGCTGCATCGGTCTGGATGACGTCTTCGATGACTCTCCGGTTACCGCCCGACCATACCGGAATGGCCCGGCCCAGGCCGCTGACCACGCCTGCCGTCACCGAACCGGCCAGGCCCAGGGGGTTACCTACCGCCACAACGAGCTGCCCAACATGCAGGGATTCGGCCGCGCCGAATACCGCCGGCGGCAACTTGGCCCGCCTGCCGTGCACCACTGCAAGATCGGACAAGGGATCGGCGCCCACCAGTTCCAGTTCCATGCGGCTGCCGTCGGCAAAGACTGCATGGCCGGTCCGGGTTCCTGCCACCACATGCGAATTGGTGAGGAGGTAGCCGTCCTCCGTGAAGAGCACCGCCGAGCCTGCGCCCACCCGCACTCGTCCGTTGCGCCGTGCCGCTGTCATTTCGATGGCAGCCACATGGGGAGTGACGGCTGCTGCCACCCGCATGACTGTCTGTGAGTACGAATCCAGCACATCGTCGTCGTACTCGGGAAAAGCCGGCTCCCGCGCCTGGTCCATGGCGCACCTCCTGGTTGTGCCGCCCGGCCGCCCTGAAATACCTGTCCGGGTCCTATCGGAGTCAACGAACCGCGGACGGGTAGTAGTCCCGTCCCCGCTACGCCGTTGGTGAACGGGTAGGTGGATGCACCGTGCGGGCAAAGAAAAACACCCCGGTCCGAAGACCGGGGTGTTTCCCAAGGTGGAGATGGGGGGAATTGAACCCCCGTCCGATGTCGTGTTGTCAGGGCTTCTCCGGGCGCAGTTTGCGTCGGATTTTCTCGGCCCCAGCCATGCTGCAAACAGCTGGCTGATCCGGGCCCAGTCATCAAAGAGTCCCGCTTACCCCGATGACGAGGGTAAGCAGCAGTGGCTATCTAAATGACGCCAGCATCCGGGGCGATAGCAACCCCGGGCTGACGAACTTGCTAAGGCTGCTTAGGCAGCGAGAGCGAAGTTATCGCGTTTTGATTCGGCGATTATTTTTTTGCAGACAGCGTTAACGAGATAATTCTGCATCCTCGGCCCGCTTCACCTGTCGCGACTAACATCGTCGAAACCGATCATCCCCATATTTTGTTACCAAACCGGTGGGCAAGCCCGCCGGACTACCTAGTATAACTCACCCTTCAGGCAATTCATTCCAGCCTAGCGGCGGCGGTTGCGCTCCCGCATTTCCCGCTGCGCCTCGCGGTTGTCCTGCTGCTCCCGGAGGGTCTGGCGTTTGTCATACTCGCGCTTGCCGCGGGCAACGCCGATCTCCACCTTGGCCCTGCCATCAACGAAGTACAGCTGCAGCGGGACGATGGTATAGCCCGATTCACGGACCTTGTGCGAAATCTTGTTGAGTTCTTCGCGATGCAGCAGAAGCTTACGGCGGCGCCGTGCCGCGTGGTTGGTCCAACTGCCCTGGTTGTACTCAGGAATGTGGATGGCTTCCATCCACAACTCGTCGTTGTAGAAGGTGCAGAATCCGTCCACCATGGAGGCGTGCCCCTCGCGCAGGGACTTCACTTCGGTGCCCATCAGGGCGATGCCGGCCTCGTAGGTGTCCAGCACGTGGTAATCATGCCGGGCCTTGCGGTTGGTGGCCACCACTTTTCGGCCACTTTCTTTAGGCACGGGAAAGCTCCTCAGGTTCAGATCCGTTGTCCTCCGGGCCGGTTCGGCGCGGAGTGATACCAGTGTACGGCAGGGCAATCAACCCCTACAGCAGCCCCATCGGGTCAACAGGAGCGCCATTGAGCCAGGTTTCGAAGTGGGCATGGCAGCCGGTGGAATTGCCGGTGTTGCCGGAGTAGGCGATGAGCTGGCCCTGTGAGACCCGCTGGCCGTTCGACACCACGATGCTGGCGTTGTGGTAGTAGATGGTGTTCAGGGTGTTGCCCTGCATCAGGCCGTGGGAAATCTTGACGCGCCAACCGCCGCCGTCTGCTGAACTCCAGCCCGAGCTGAAGATCTCGCCTGCTGCTGCAGCGTAGACGGGCGTGCCGCAGGCTGCTCCAAAATCGAGCCCCGTGTGCATGTAGCCGCCCTGCCCGTAGAAGTCGATGGTGCCCGGCGGGGTAGCCCGCCAGCCGAACCCGGACGTTATGGGTACGTTGCCGGAGAAGGGATGCCGCAGGCCAAAGACCGACGGCGATCCGGCCGGGGGCATAAAGGACTGCACCGGCGGGGGCGGCGGGGGCGCCTGGCCCTTGGCAGCGGCTGCTGCGGCCGCGGCGGCAGCCGCAGCAGCCGCAGCTGCTTCTGCCTGCCTCCGCTGCTCGGCCTCCCAGGCCTCACGCAACCGCCGGTCGCGCTCCTCAATTTCTGCGGCAACCGCGTTCTGGCTGGCCTGGACGCCCGCCAGCTGCGCCTGAATTCCGGGCTTGGCAGCCTGCAACTCTGCATCAAGCCGGGTGGTGTCGGCGATCAGCTGGTCGACCTGTTCCTTTTTGGCAGCTGCCTCATCCCGGGCAGCTTTTTCCCTTTCCAGGGCAGCATCCGCCTTGGCCTTGAGGTCTTTAATCTCCGCCTCAACCGCCTGCAGTCGCGCTTCCGAGTTCACGTTCGTGGCACTCTGCTGCGACAACTTGTCCATTGCCGCGTTTTGGCTGCGCATGGCCTGGTCCGCCAGGTCCATGGTCTCCGTGAGGCTGGCGCCGTTGTTGTCGCCGAAGAACAGCGAAAGGTTGGAGGGGACTCCCCCGGATTTGTAGGCCTGCGTGGCAATCTGGCCGATGAGTTTCTTCGTATCGGCGATCTTTTGTTTATCCGTTTCCAGCTGCTGGGTGATCTTGGCCTTGTTCTGCTGGGCCATGTCCACACGAGCTGAAAGCGCTTCAACCTCTTTAACGGCACCTGCCACACGGCCCTGTGCTTCCAGGAGTGCCTGCTGGGCACCCGGCAGCTGGCCCTGGTACATCACCAGGTCGCTGGCTGCCTTTGCGATGCGGGAATCCACGAACTCCAGGGACTGCTGGACGCGCGCCGCCTCAGCCTCAAGTGCTGCCTGCTTGTCTTCAAGCTCGTCTGCGAAAGCCACCGGTGTGGATGAGGCGAGCCCGGCGGCGAGGACGACTGCAAGCACGCCGCTGATGACCCCTGACCGGCGGGAGGCAGTTCGGCGTCCGCGCACGGAGGTCTGATCGGTTACGTTCATGGGCATTCCTTGATCGGTTTGCATGGTCCTAGACGCGAAGGTATCTGCGCAAGGTCAAGAGAGACGAAATTCCAGCCAAGGATGCGCCAAGGATTAGCAGCGCCGGTGCGAGGATCAGCGTCTGGCCTGAGGAGATGAAGGCCGTGTCCGGGTACTGCCGGGACATGAACTCGCCAAGGAAGAAGTGGGACACCGCCCACAGCGTGGCGGAGGCCAGGGCAGCGCCAATCACGGCAGCGATCACGCCTTCAAGGATGAAAGGCAGCTGGATCACCGTCTTCGAAGCGCCCACCAGGCGCATGATGCCCGTTTCCCGCCGGCGGCTGAACGCGGAAAGCCTGATGGTGGTAGCGATCAGGAGGATGGCGCAGACAATCATGACGCCGGCGATGCTGACCGCCACAAGGGAGGCGCCGTTCATGACGGAGAAAAGCCGCTCAAGGAGCTGGCGCTGGTCAATGACCGTTTCCACGCCGGGCTGCGAGGAGAAGGTCTCGCTGATGATCTCGTACTTCTGGGGATCCTTCATGTTGATCCGGAATGATGCCGGCAGCTGGTCCGGCGTCACGGAATCCACGATGGGTGAATTCGAGAACTGGTCCTTGAAGTGCTTGTACGCCTCTTCCCTGGACTCGAACTGGAAGTCGTTGATGTACTGTGCAACCGCCGGCGACTCCAGCAGGGTGTTCAGGCTTTCCTGCTGTTCAGAGGTGACCGGCCCGCCCGCGCAGCCAGCCGCCGTCGAACCTTCACTGCACAGGAAGATGGCCACCTGGACTTTGTCGTACCAGTAGCCCTTCATCTGGTTGATCTGCATCTGCAGCATTCCTGCTGCACCCACGAAGGTGAGCGACACGAAGGTGACAAGGATGACCGAGACCACCATGGACAGGTTGCGGCGGAGTCCGCTGCCGATCTCGCTGAGGATGAATGCAAGCCTCACCGCTGTGCCTCACCTTCGCCGGGGACGCCCGTTTCAGCGTTTTCCCTGCCGCTGGCGTCCTTGAGCCGGCGGGACTGCCCCACCACGGGAATCATTGAGGTGTAAAGTGCCTTGGCTTCGTCACGGATGACGACGCCGTTCTTGAGTTCAACCACGCGTTTGCGCATTTCGTTCACGATGTCGTCGTCGTGCGTGGCCATGACCACGGTGGTGCCGTTCTGGTTGATCTTGTCCAGCACGCCCATGATGCCCATGGACGTGGTGGGATCCAGGTTTCCGGTGGGCTCATCGGCGAGCAGGATACCCGGACGGTTGACGACGGCGCGGGCGATGGCAACGCGCTGCTGCTCACCGCCGGACAGTTCGTGCGGCATGCGGTGCTCTTTGCCCTCCAGACCAACGGTCTTAAGGACTTCGGGAACGGTGTCCCGGATGACGCTGCGGCTTTTGCCGATGACCTGCATGGCGAATGCGACGTTGGCGAAGACGTTCTTCTGCGGAAGGAGCCGGAAGTCCTGGAAGACGACGCCGATGCCGCGCCTTAGGCGGGGGACGCGCCAGCTGGAGATCTTGGCAACGTTCTGGCCGGCGACATAGACAGCGCCGGAGGTTGCGCGGTCCTCCTTGAGCACCAGGCGCAGGAACGTGGATTTGCCGGACCCTGACGCGCCGACCAGGAAGGCGAACTCGCCGCGGTCGATCTCAAGGTTGACTGAGTCCAGCGCAGGCCGGGTTGTCTGGTCGTAGACCTTGGTGACATTTTCGAATCGGATCATGGCCCTAAGTACCCTGCAGGGCATGGCTGATTCTCACATGCAGCCCAGTTCTGCAGCCGGTGCACGGGTTTTCGTTTGGGGGAAGTAGGGCCCCGGCCCCTCGACTATACGCACGAACCCCGGCGTTTTACCGGGCTTTCAGAGGGCGTGTCGCGGGAACCAGGTGCCAGAGTGAACAAATTGAAGCCTCGTGCATGCATGTCTTCCTGAGAGAAGCGCAGCACTCTCCGGACCGCCTTTACTCGCTCCTATAATGGGTAGTTGCGCCTGCCGGCGGCTAGCTGGCCGCCAGGTGCACCGACCGCTCCCTCCAGGAAAGGCCCTCTGTGCGCGTCCTTACGATCATTCCCACGTACAACGAACTGGAATCGCTGCCCAAGACGCTCCAGCGGCTCCGGTCTGCTGTCCCGGCCTCGGACGTGCTGGTAGTGGATGACAACAGCCCTGACGGCACCGGCAAACTCGCCGACACCATCGCGGCCGGGGACTCCCAGGTCCACGTCCTGCACCGCAAGGGCAAGGAGGGACTGGGCGCCGCCTACATCGCCGGGTTCAAGTGGGGCCTGGATGCCGGCTACGACGTGCTCGTGGAAATGGACGCGGACGGATCCCACCAGCCCGAGCAGCTGCCCCAGCTCCTGGAGGCCATCGACCAGGGCGCAGACCTTGCCATGGGTTCCCGCTGGGTGCCCGGCGGACGCGTGGTGAACTGGCCCCTCTACCGCCAGGCCATTTCCCGGGTGGGCAGCACCTACGCCCGCCTGATGCTCGGCCTGAAGATCAAGGACGTCACCGGCGGATACCGCGCCTTCCGCCGGACTACCCTGGAAAAACTCAACCTGGACCAGGTGGACTCTGTCGGTTACGGCTTCCAGGTCGACCTGGCGTGGCGCGTGGCACGGATGGGCCTGCGCATCGAGGAACGCCCCATCACCTTCGTGGAGCGCGAACTCGGCGCCTCGAAGATGAGCGGCAACATCGTGGTCGAAGCCATGATCAACGTCACCAAATGGGGCCTGCAGGCACGCTGGAACACCCTGACAGGTAAAAAGGCCTCCGCCCAACCCTAGGCTGGGCCCCGTTCCGGACCACGGAGCGAAGAAATGGACAGCGGCTGGAAGCGCTGGGCCTGCCCCACCTTTAGGGGGCACCGCCCAGCGCAGCGCATATGGTGCTGCCGCTCGTTCTTACCTCGGGTTGCAGCACGGTTCGTCGCGACAAACGCTCGCAGGCACCACTGCGGTTACCCTCTCAACGAAGGCTACTTACTCTCCGCGTTGCGGTTATCGGTGCGCCAGCGGATACCGGCGTCGATGAAATCGTCGATTTCGCCGTCGAACACGGCCGAGGTGTTCCCCACCTCGTGTTCCGTCCGGAGGTCCTTAACCATCTGGTAGGGGTTGAGGACGTAGGAGCGCATCTGGTCGCCCCAGGACGCTTTGACATCACCTGCCAGTGCCTTCTTCTCGGCATCCTCCTGTTCCTTCTTGAGAAGCAGGAGCCTGGACTGCAGGACGCGCATGGCCGCGGCGCGGTTCTGCAGCTGCGATTTTTCGTTCTGCATGGACACCACGGTGCCCGTCGGAATGTGGGTGAGGCGGACCGCGGAGTCCGTGGTGTTGACCGACTGCCCGCCGGGGCCGGACGACCGGAAGACGTCCACGCGGATTTCGTTGTCCGGGATCTCGATGGAGTCCGTTTGCTCGATCAGCGGAATGACCTCCACGGCAGCAAACGACGTCTGCCGCCGGCCCTGGTTGTCGAACGGGCTGATCCTGACCAGGCGGTGGGTTCCGGCTTCGACGCTGAGGGTGCCAAAGGCGTAGGGCGCCTTGACCTCGAAGGTGGCCGACTTCAGGCCTGCCTCTTCGGCATAGGACGTGTCCATGACCGTGGTGGGGTAGCCATGCCGCTCGGCCCAGCGGAGGTACATGCGCATCAGCATCTCGGCGAAGTCGGCGGCGTCCACACCGCCGGCGCCTGCGCGGATGGAGACCACGGCTTCGCGTTCGTCGTACTCACCCGACAGCAGGGTGACGACTTCGAGCTCCTTGAGTGCCTTTTTGATGGACTCAAGTTCTGCGGCCGCCTCCCCTATGGAAGCGGCGTCATCCTCGTCCTGCCCCAGCTCCACGAGGACTTCGAGATCATCAATCCGTGAAGCCAACGTGTTGAGGCGTTCAAGCTCGGACTGCCGGTGGGACAGCCGGGAAGTGATTTTCTGTGCCGCTGCAGGGTCATCCCAGAGGTCCGGTTCGCCCGCCCGCTCGCTCAGTTCGGCGATGTCTTCCTTCAGAGTTTCCACATCGGAGACTCGCTCGATGGAATCGTACGTGGCGCGAAGGGCGCGGATTTCAGCGGAAAAATCAATATTGGCCATGGTTGTTTAAGCCTACGCTATCCGGCGAAAGGCTCCGGTCCCGCCTGCCAGCAGCAGCCCCGTGCTGTTCTTCAGCGCGTCAACCGCGAACGGGCGGTGGACGTTGCTTCTATCGGGATTCCGGCAGGTATCAGGAAGTTCACTACCGGCGGGTGGACTGCCGCCGTGAGAACCACGACGGCGGTAGAACCGTCCGGTGTTCCTGTCGTCCCCGCCACCGCCAGGTCATCAAACCGTTCCGACGCCGGGCTCCTGGCCACGAAGTCCGCCGCCACATTTCTCACCCGCGCAGGATTGAGCACTGCCGACGGGCTCCCACCCTGCGCTGCGACTTCGCCCAGGGTGTAGCTGTCCGCTGCCGCAAGCGAGGCGCCGTCCGCGAGGGACAGCAGCCGCTTGTGTTCGAGGTAGACGGCCGAGATACCGATGACAACCGTTGTGACGAGCAGGGCCAGCGCGACGTATCCCAAAATCATCACCATCATCTGGCCGTCTTCGTTCTTCGTCATCGGAACCTTCCCACCACCTGGGTTGCGGATGCCTCCACCTCGGTAGCGGACAGTCGGAGGCCGTCACGGAAAGGAACAAATGGCAGGGGCACTGCCAGCCTGACGTTTGCAGTCACCACCGTGCCCGCGGCCTGGCAGTCGGCGGGGTCGCAGCTGATAGCCACCGTGGCTTCCTCCGGCCGGTGCCCAAAGTCAGCCAGCGCAATGGCTACCGCTTGTTCGGCGGCTGCCTGGGCTGACGATGTGTCGGGCTTGGCGACGTACACCTTCGCGGCCTGGTCAGCTGCCCCAACCACGGCAAACGAACCACCCTGTATTTGTCCCACGGTGATGATGAAGTACACGAG
Source organism: Arthrobacter sp. 210 2 (assembly GCF_059093025.1). Lineage (NCBI taxonomy): Bacteria > Bacillati > Actinomycetota > Actinomycetes > Micrococcales > Micrococcaceae > Arthrobacter > Arthrobacter sp. 210 2. The sequence continues at coordinate 152,720 of NZ_JBNHIE010000007.1, read as the reverse complement.
GGGAACCATCAGTAAGAGCGCCAGGAACGTGAACTCAACAACCGCGCTCCCCTGCTCATGCACGCCCTTCTGCGGCCTTGCGTCGTGTGGCAGGGTTTGCTTGTCTCCCGGCCATACCTTCCGTATGTCTCGCATGGCCACGTTTGCAGTATCCGTTTTCATGCAGAGCGCCTCACGCAGCCGGGTACGAACGCGCCACCGGATGTCAGGGCTGCACAGCGGCATGTCCCTTCACCTCCAGCATGTCCCGCGGACCGATCAGACCAATGACCGGCATCGGCGCCCGCACGGTCACTTCCAGGGTCCGCAATCCCTGCACGGTCACTTCGGTGGTGCTGACCTGGCCGGCAAAGCCAGGATTCAACGCGGTCACAATGAGGGCACGCGTCCGTTCTTCCGCGTCGACAGCTCCCCGGTCCGCCAGGGTTCCGTACCTGGCCCCCGAGGCGGCGGCATCAATTAAGGTGTTGCGCACGTGCAACACGAGCGCCAGTTGGATGATCGCCAGGAAAAACATGGTGAGCAGTCCTCCCACCAAAACAAAATCCACCACCGCCGAGCCTTGTTCCCTCGATACAGGCTGTTCAGGGGCGCCTTTGGCTACCTTGGCGGGACGTGGCATGGGCTTAGCTGCCCACCTTGTCCATCGCCTGGTTGAACATGGACTCCAACGCTGGTCCGGCGAGCGCCAGGAGGGCTGCCACCAGGACAGCGGACATGAGGGTGATCATGACCCACCCCGGCACATCTCCCCGCTCAGGGTGATCATTCGGGGTGCGGCGTGAATCTGCGAGAGTCAGGAGCAACACTGCGCAGCGGATTCCTACGTTTTTCATTTCTCTTCCTCTTCCTCTTCCTCTTACTTCCTGCGTTGATTGGGCATGACGCCACGGTCCGGTCATCACCGTTGGTCGGTGCCACCGCTAGAAACCCAGGCTGATCGCCGCAATGCCCGGAAAGACGGCGAAAACGACGGTCAGCGGGAGCACACCAAAAACGAGTGGCACCATCATGGCGATCTCTTTCTTGCCGGCGGCTTCCATCAGGTCCCGTTTTGCGGTGTCACGGACATCCTGGGCCTGGGCACGAAGCACGTCAGCCAGGGGTGTGCCCCGCTCCACGGCGACAATGATGCCGTCGACGAACCTCACCAGCGGCGCCAGGTCGGTGCGCGACGAGAACTCCTGGAGGGCAAGGACGAGCGGCTTGCCGGCCCGTGTCTCGGCGAGGATCTTCGAGAACTCCTTGGCCAGCTCCCCCTTGGCGCTCCGGCAGACCCTGTCCAGGGCGCCGGTGGCGCTCTCCCCGGCGCCGACGGCGAGCGCCATGAGCTCAGCGAGGCTGGGGAATTCAGCCATCATCCGGGCTTCCCGTTGGCGGACCTGAACGCCCAGCCAATAGTCCCGCAGCACGAAGCCTGCTGCAGCGCCTCCGATGATGATCAAGGCCGCGACGAGTGGACTGAACCTGCCGGAAGCAGCCCCAATGAGGGACAGAGCCAACGCGAGGGCGAATCCGGCGGCCGCCCACAGCAGCTGTTCAGCCCTGAAATCAATGGCAGATTTGTTGATCCCCGCCTGTACCAGCCGACGGGCGGTCGCGCCCGGTGAAGGGCTAAGCTTTCCCAGCGCCGCGAGGGCATCGTGGACCACCGGGCGCAGTATCCTCTCAAGCGGCCCGAAGGGCGTCAGCGTCTGCTCTCCTGAGCGCAGGAGCCGCGACTCAACGTTCTGGGCCTTGAGCTGCGGCTCAATCCGCTGCGCAAAAGTTGTTGCCCTCATCATCGGGGACCTGAAGATGACCAGCCACAGGCCTATCCCCATGACAAGTCCGCATATGACGGCGGCTGGAGAGACAGCGGTCACCGGAGGACCCTTTCATCCTGGGGAAGAGCGCCTATTCTCAGCATGGTGGAGTAGCAGATCAACGAAACCACCAGCCCTCCGAGCAACACTGCTGCCCCCATCGGTGTGTTGTATGCCTGTACCGCTTCCGGCCGTGTAGCCAGGAGAACCATGACGATCCATGGCGCGGCTACGGCAAGGCGTGCGGCGTTGACGGTCCAGGACTGCCGGGCTTCGAGTTCGCTGCGGGTGCGCGCGCTCTCCCGCAAAAATTCGGCAAGCGTACCCAGCAGTTTGCCCAGATCCGACCCTCCGACCTCCCGGGTCAGACGCAGGGCTTCGACGATCCGGTCAGCGACCGGATCTGCAAGCTTGTGCTTAAGTTTGTTCAACGACCCATCAAAGTGTCCCCCGGCCCGGTAGTCGGCGCCGAACTCCCGAAACGCCGGCCGCAGTTCTTCCGGGCCTTTGTCACCCAGCTGGATCAGCGCCTCCGGCAAAGGCAGTCCTGCGCGAATTGCCGAACGAAGGTGATCGACGACGTCCGGCCAGAGCTGGCGCAGTAACGCCGTACGCTTTTTAGCGCGCCAGCGGAGGACGCTGACGGGCAACCATCCGGCGAAAAGTCCGAAGCATGCGGCGATGGGCCACGAGCGGCTGACGGCGTAAAACACCAGGACCACAAACAGCACCAGGCCCAGGCAAGTGCCCGCCAGCCCGCCCACGGAGACCTTGTCGACACCCGCAGCTGCCAAAAGATCGCCCAGGCGGCTTGGCTTCCGTTCCCGCTGTCTTTTCGGCGGTGACTCCCAGAACGCCCACCAGATGAGGAAAAGGCCCGTTCCTGTTGTTACTCCGAGCAGTGCCGAGATCATCGGGGATCCAGCAAAGCAGCGACATCATAGCCCGCACGCGAAAATTTCTCCGCCGACGGCATCGCGTTCGCCCGGGGCTGCAGGACGCCGTCAGCCATGGCGAAAACCAACGATGATTCGATGATGCCGTTCTCTACGCGTCGGCCAAGGGACAGGATCTCGGTGACCTCCCGCCGGCCGTTCGCCTGCCGGCTGCAATGGACCACGAGGTCGATGCAGGATGCGACCGTGGGAACGACGAAGGCGCTGGAAATATTCTCGCCGGCCAGCAGTGGGAGTGTGCAGATCTTCGTGACTGCGTCGTGGGCAGAATTGGCGTGCACCGTGCACATGCCTGGAAGACCTGAGTTGAGCGCAATCAGCATGTCCAGGCTCTCGGCCTCACGCACCTCACCGACCACCAGGCGGTCCGGCCGCATGCGGAGCGCTTCCTTCACCAGGCGCCGGAGCGGAATTTCGCCTTCGCCTTCGAGGTTCGGCTGGCGGCACTGAAGCCCCACAACGTCCCGCAACGGGAACTGCAGCTCGAAGATCTCTTCAACCGTAATGACCCGCTCCCGGCTTCCGATGCTGGACGCCAGGCAATTGAGCATCGTCGTCTTGCCTGCCTGGGTGGCGCCGGACACCAGGATGTTCAGTCCACTGGATACTGCTGCACCAAGAAACCGGGCGGATTGGGGCGTCAGAGTGCCCAGCTCGACAAGGTGTTCCAGCCGGGTTGCCTTCACAACGAACTTCCTGATGTTCACTGCCCAGTGGCGGCGCGTGACATCCGGAATGACCACGTGAAGCCTCGAGCCGTCGGGCAGGGCCGCATCAACGAAGGGAGACGACATGTCAAGGCGCCTGCCGGAGCTCTTCAGCATCCGCTCCACGAGGTCGCGCACTTGCTGGTCGGAGAGGCTGAGCGAGGTGAGTTCGGATTCACCGTTGCGCGCAACAAAGATTTCATTCGGCGCGTTGAGCCAAATCTCTTCTATTGAGGGGTCGTCGAGCAGTGGCTGGAGGACACCGAATCCCGCCACAGCATCGAAGAGGAACCTGCGAGCCGAGTCCAATGGTCCGAGGGGCGGAAGCGGTCCCATCAATGCCCGCTCGTCATAGTCCATGACGGCTGCTTCCACCAGCCTGCGCACCTCACTGGCCTGCCGCAACGGATCGAGGCCCTTGCGCCGTATCAGCTCGCGGACTTCGTCCTCGACTATCCCCAGAGCATCCATAAGTACTCCCCCACATGACTACCGCCCAGCGCGGGCAGTGCAATTGCGTCCAGCCTAAGGAGGGTAAACCCCGGCAACAAGTCATAGGGGCGCTCAATGTGGATAACTAACGGTGCGACAACTATCACTTGAGCAACAAGAGAACCACTAGTTCCGCTGGTAACACCAGTGCTATGGTGAGCGCGTTAATTGTCGAACCACCACCTGTCAGGCGTATCCCTGGGGGAAAAACCTGAACAGCTATCGAAATGAGCGCTCGCGGGAGCGCCACATTGTCTCCGGAGCAAATATGAAGCGGAACCTGTCTCAGTCCCGTCACCCCGCCATGAAAACTTTGGGGATAGTGCTGCTGGCTGCCTCCCTGGTAGCTGGCCCCGGCCTCGTCAGCGTTGCGTCCGCCGTCGAACCCGCGCCTACCCCAACCCTTTCCTCCAGTGATGGAAGCACTGGGGCAACCGCGGCCCCCGCGCCCACGGGCGCACCGGCCCCGTCGACGCCCCAAACTGCCCCCGCAGAACCGCGGCCAGTGGAAAAAGCCACAGGAGAACCGCAGCCGGTTGCGACTTCGCCGGGGACATCACAATCCATGGCTGAGGCGGTGGGCGTAGGTGGAGCGGAAATGGGCCAGCGTTCAGCCCGGGTCACGGCGTCAGCCCCCTCCGAGTCCTTGCGGCGCCTGAGTACGGAATCTCTGTCGTCCGAGGGCACCTGGATGCCAACGTTCGGTATCCAGGGGCTGGACGTCAGCGGCCACCAGCCAAGCGTGGACTGGCAGCAGCAGTGGAATATGGGTGCGCGTTTCGCCTACGTGAAAGCCACGGAAGGCAACTACTACACCAACCCGTCCTACGGCTCCCAGTATCAAGGGGCACGGAATGTCGGAATGATCCGCGGCGCCTACCACTTCGCTATTCCGAACTGGTCGTCCGGAGCAGACCAGGCCCGGTACTTCGTACAGAACGGCGGCGGCTGGTCAGGAGACGGGTACACCATGCCTCCTGTCCTGGACTTTGAGTTCAACCCCTATGAAGGCCGTACCATCAACGGCTTCTACTTCGGGAACACTTGCTACAACATGTCCCCGGCGCAGCTTCAGACCTGGGTACGCGACTTCGGCAACACCGTGCAGTCGCTCACCGGTAGGCTCCCCGTCATCTACACCAATACAAGTTGGTGGAACCAGTGCTTGGGAAATCCTGCCGGCTTCGGTGACTACCCGTTGTGGATCGCGGCCTACCCCGATGCGCCCACCAACAACGCAGGACCGGTACCCACCGCAAGCTGGGGTACTTACAGCATCTGGCAGTACAGCAGCACCGGGCCGTTCGCTGGTGACTCCAACGTGTGGAACGGCGACTACGCAGGCCTTAAGGCCTTCGCTACCAGCGGCGTTCCACCCGCAGCGGTCAAGGCCATCGACGCATTCCGTGCCTCCATGCCTTCCCTGGGTGCACCCACTTCCACGATAATTTGCGGCCTCCGTGACGGCGGATGCTTCCGTGGCTATGAAGCCGGCATCGTCATGTGGTCTCCGACCGCCGGAGCACAACCAAGCCTGGCCGGACCGATCCGTGACGCCTGGGCCCGGAAGGGATACGAAAACGGCCAGATGGGCTATCCCGTGTCCGGCGTTATCTGCGGACTCAAGAATGGCGGCTGTTTCCAGAACTACCAGGGCGGGTCCATCATGTGGTCCCCGTCGACCGGTGCCGCCCTGGTGCCGTTCGGGGCAATCCGTGAGCATTGGGCAGCCCAGGGATACGAAAACGGAGGTCTCGGATACCCTCTCAGCGATCAGGTTTGTGGACTCAAATCAGGGGGATGTTTCCAGCTGTTCCAGGCCGGTTCGGTTCTCTGGAGCCCTGCCACCGGCGCCCGTCTGGTCAAGCCCGGCCCAGTAATGGAGGCGTGGGGACGAGCAGGCTACGAAAACGGCCTGCTGGGCTATCCGAACGCCGAAGCAAACTGCACCAGTTCCTTCTGTACCCAAAACTTCAGCGGTGGAGTCGTTGCCTGGACGCCCACGTCAGGAGCCTGGCCTGTTTTCATGGGCATGGGCGAAACCTGGAAAGCGTCGCGCACGAAGGGAGAGCCAATCGGTTTCCCGGTCGCGGGAGAAGTGTGCGGCCTCCGCGGCGGCGGCTGCTACCAGCTGTTCCAGGGCGGCGCGCTCCTGTTCTCACCGGCCACCGGCGCCCACACGCTCACCGGGCGGATCCTCGATTACTGGCAGAAATCAGGGTTCGAGAACGGCCGCCTGGGGTATCCAGCCGGCCCTGCCAGCTGCGGAGCGGTCCAGACCGAGTGCCGGCAGGCGTTTGAAAAGGGCGTCGTTGGGTATTCCGCCACCACTGCCCCCGAAACCGTAGCCGCCGGGCCGATGGCCGCAGGATGGGAACGCCTGGGTTGGGGTGCAGGCAGCCTCGGCTACCCCACGTCCGGCCAGTACTGCGGGCTCAAAGACGGCGGGTGCTTCCAGATGTTCGCCAAGGGGGCACTCATGTATTCACCCGCCACTGGAGCGCAGCCGAGCTTACTCGGCCCGATCCGTGATCTGTGGCAAAAAACCGGCTTCGAAAACGGGTCATTGGGATACCCGGCTTCCGACGTAATCTGCGGCCTGGTAGACGGCGGCTGCTTCCAGAACTACTCCTCGGGAACTGTGATGTGGTCCGCCGGGAGCGGAGCGAACGCGGTTATGTTCGGGCCGGTCCGTGATGCCTGGGTCAGCACAGGTTTCGAAGGCGGCAAGCTCGGCTACCCTGTGAGCGGCCAGATCTGCGGGCTGAGGAATAACGGCTGCTTCCAGAACTTTGCCAAGGGAACCGTGATGTACTCTCCTGCCACCGGAGCCCAGGCGCTGACCTCAACACCCATCAGGGAACGGTGGGGCGCATCAGGCTACGAATCCGGCTCACTGGGCTACCCCACGAGCGGGACCATTTGTGGGCTGCGGAATGACGGCTGCTTCCAGAACTTCGAGAAGGGCACCGTCATGTGGTCATCAGCAAGCGGAGCCCACCTGATCGTGCCCGGCCCGATCCAGCAGAGCTGGGCCGGACAGGGATTCGAAGCCGGGGCTTTGGGCTACCCAACCAGCAGCCAGACCTGCACTGCGGACAGGTCTTCATGCAGCCAAACCTTCCAGGGTGGAAGCATCACTTGGACAACGGCGGGTGGGGCAAGGATCACCTTGCGTTAGCCACCCAAGGAAAAGGCGGGACCCGCATGGTGCGGGTCCCGCCTTTTTGGCCTCTTCTAATGGCCGTGTTCCAGCAAATCGATCAAGTAGGAGCCATAACCGCTCTTCACGAGGGGCTCAGCCCGCTGCCGGAGTTCATCGTCACTGAGGAAGCCGAGCCGCCAGGCGATCTCCTCGGGAGCACCAATTTTCAGGCCCTGCCGGTTTTCCGTGGTCCGGACGAAGTTCGATGCATCGTTCAGATCATTGAAGGTTCCGGTATCGAGCCAGGCAGTGCCGCGCGGGAGGATCTCCACCTGCAGTTTTCCCTTTTCGAGATAAGTGCGGTTGACGTCCGTGATCTCCAGTTCCCCCCTCGCGGAAGGCTTGAGGTTTTCAGCGATCTCCACCACGTCATTGTCATAGAAGTAAAGACCGGGGACAGCGTAATGGCTCTTCGGCTTTTCCGGCTTCTCTTCCAGGGAGATCGCTTTGCCCGCGGAATCGAACTCGACCACGCCATAGGCCTTGGGATCGGCAACCCAATAACCAAAGACCGCTCCGCCGTCGATGTTTTCGAAACGGCGCAATTGGGTGCCCATCCCGGGGCCATAAAAGATGTTGTCCCCCAAAACAAGGGCCACGCTGTCATCACCAATGTGTTCCGCTCCGAGCACAAAAGCCTGGGCCAGGCCGTCCGGCGACGGCTGCTGCTTGTAGGTGATGGATACGCCGAAACGTGACCCGTCGCCGAGCAGACGTTCAAATTGCTCGGCGTCGTGGGGCGTGGTGATAATCAGGATGTCGCGGATACCCGCGAGTATCAGGGTGGACAGCGGGTAGTAGATCATGGGCTTGTCGTAGACCGGGACCAACTGCTTGCTGACGCCCAGAGTGATGGGGTGAAGCCTGGAGCCGGTACCGCCGGCAAGTATTATTCCGCGCATGTCCCCCATCTTTCCGTTCGCTAAGTGCCGCGGCAAATCCGGTACCCTTGGGAATTATGCAGCGACTTCTTGTTACCGGCGGTGCCGGGTTCATTGGTTCCAACTTCGTCCACTACGTACTTGATAACACCGATGACCACGTCACCGTTCTGGACAAGCTGACCTACGCAGGAAACCTTGAATCGCTGAAGGGACTGCCGGACGCACGCTTCACGTTTGTCCAGGGAGACATCGCCGACCCCGCACTGGTGGACGGCCTCGTCGCCGACACCGACGTCGTGGTCCACTACGCTGCCGAATCGCACAATGACAACTCCCTGCACGATCCCCGCCCGTTCCTGGACACCAACATCATCGGCACGTACACGCTGATCGAGGCGGCACGGAAGCACAACAAGCGCTTCCACCACATCTCCACCGACGAGGTCTACGGCGACCTGGAACTCGACGACCCCGAACGGTTCACCGAGCAGACCCCCTACAACCCTTCCAGCCCCTATTCCTCCACCAAAGCCGGCTCCGACCTGCTGGTCCGGGCATGGGTGCGCTCCTTCGGGCTGCAGGCGACCATCAGCAACTGCTCCAACAACTACGGCCCGTACCAGCACGTGGAGAAATTTATTCCGCGCCAGATCACCAACGTGATCGACGGGATCCGGCCCAAGCTTTACGGCAAGGGCGAGAACGTCCGGGACTGGATCCACGCCAACGACCACTCCTCCGCGGTCCTGGCGATCATCGCCAAGGGCAAAATCGGCGAGACTTACCTGATCGGCGCGGACGGGGAGAAGAACAACAAGGACGTCGTCGAACTGATCCTCAAGCACATGGGCCAGTCCCCGGACGCCTACGACCACGTGGTGGACCGGCCCGGCCACGACCTGCGCTACGCCATCGACTCCACGAAACTCCGCGATGAGCTTGGCTGGGAACCGCAGTTCTCCAACTTCGACGCCGGCATCGAGGACACCATCGCCTGGTACCGCGACAACGAAGAATGGTGGCGGCCGCAGAAAGCAGCCACCGAAGCCAAATACAAGGAACAGGGCCAGTAGTCCATGTCTCTGGAGTTTTCGAAAAAGCTTTCTGCCCACGAAACCCCGATTCCCGGCGTCGTCCTTTATGACCTTCCGGTACATGGCGACAACCGGGGCTGGTTCAAGGAGAACTGGCAGCGGGAGAAAATGGTTGCCTTGGGGCTGCCGGATTTCCGCCCTGTCCAGAACAACATTTCGTTTAACGAAAAGGCAGGAACCACCCGCGGAATCCACGCGGAACCCTGGGACAAGTTCATCTCTGTCGCCACCGGCAGGATCTTTGGCGCCTGGGTGGATCTTCGTCAGGGTCCCTCTTTCGGTGCTGTCTTCACTGCGGAGCTGGACGCCAGCCAGGCAATTTTCATCCCCCGTGGCGTGGGCAACGCATTCCAGACCCTTGAGGACAACACGGCTTACACCTACCTCGTGAATGATCATTGGTCAGCTGACGCCCAAGGCCAGTACACCTTCCTGAATCTCGCCGATGAAACCGCGGCCATCCAGTGGCCCATTCCGTTGGGCCAGGCAGAGCTGTCGGACAAGGACAAGGCCCACCCGCGCCTGGCCGACGTGGTGCCCATGCCCGCCAAAAAAATCCTGGTGGTCGGTGCAAACGGACAATTGGGTAAAGCCCTGCGCAACCTTTATGAGGGCGACGGATCGGTCGAGTTTGCCGGCCGCGCAGAGTTCGATTTGGACAATCCGGACTCCTTCAAGGACCGCAACTGGAAAAACTACTCAACCATCATCAACGCGGCTGCCTACACGGCCGTCGATGCCGCCGAGACCCCGCAGGGCCGCGCCGCCGCCTGGGCGGTCAATGTCACAGCGGTATCTCGGTTGGCCCGGATCGCTGTCGAGTATGACCTGACGCTGGTCCACGTCTCGTCCGACTACGTCTTCGACGGCGCCCGGAACCTCCATGATGAGGAGGAGCCCCTCACCCCGCTGGGGGTGTATGGCCAGAGCAAAGCCGCCGGTGATGCGATCGTGGACGTCGTTCCCCGCCACTACATCGTCCGCACCAGCTGGGTCATCGGTGAAGGCAACAACTTTGTGCGCACCATGGCGTCCCTGGCCGACCGTGGCATCGAGCCCTCGGTTGTCAATGATCAAGTTGGCCGGCTGAGCTTCACCGAAGATATCGCTGCGGGCATCCGTCATCTGCTTGAGTCCGGTGCAGAGTACGGGACGTATAACCTCAGCAGTGACGGCGAGCCCCAGTCCTGGGCAGAACTCGCTGCGGACGTGTATGAGTTGTGCGGCAAGGCACGGACTGCTGTCACCGGAGTCAGCACCGCTGACTACTTCAAAGGAAAAGAAGCGGCACCGCGACCGCTGAACAGCGTTCTGGACCTGACAAAAATCAAGTCCACCGGATTTGAGCCGCCGTTGTCGAACATCCGCTTGGAGTCCTACGTAAAGAATGGACTGATCGATCAGTGACAGCACCCGCCCGTCACCCTGACACTCTCGTCATCATGCCTGCCTGGAATGAGTCAGAATCCATTGGAAACACCATCCGGGAAGTGTTTGAATTCGGCCCGCCATGCGATGTCCTGGTAGTAGACGACGGATCACGTGACGGCACTGCGCGGGTGGCCCGTGAGGCGGGAGCAACCGTACTGCAACTGCCGTTCAACATGGGTGTCGGAGGCGCTATGCGCACCGGCTTCAAGTATGCCAAAAGTCATGGCTACAAGCAGGTCATACAGGTTGATGCCGACGGGCAGCACGATCCGCGGGACATCAAGGCTGTGCTGGACGGCCTTCAGCACGCTGACATTGCTATCGGAGCCCGCTTCGCAGACAAGGGAAACTACACCGTACGCGGCCCCAGGAAGTGGGCCATGAAGGTATTGGCGTGGACGATTTCCCGTATTGCAGGTACCCCTTTAACTGACGTTACGTCGGGGTTCCGGGCAGCCAACATCAAAGCGATCCGCCAATATGTTGACCACTACCCTGCCGAGTACCTCGGGGATACCATCGACTCGTTGGTCGTCGCCATCCGTTCAGGATGCACTGTCAGGCAAGTGGCGGTCTCGATGCGCGCCCGCCAGGGCGGAACCCCAAGCCACGACCCAATGAAGGCAGCCATCTACCTCGGACGCTCAGGAATGGCCTTGCTGTTCGCTCTGACGCGGAAGAAAACCGAGCCGTCCACCAACTAGGAATCCAACATGTCGCTCCTTATGGGCTCCATCGTCGTCGTGGCGATCCTTTTCTTTGTGTTTGAAATGCTCCGCCGACAGAAACTTCGCGAGAAGTACGCCGTCCTGTGGATTGTCATCGGCATCGGCACTCTTCTACTTTCTGCCTTCCCTTCTCTCCTGGAGAAAGCCAGCGGGCTTATCGGCATTCAGGTGCCGGCAAACCTCCTTTTCATCATGACACTGATCCTTTTGGTGGGTGTCTGCCTTCATCTCTCCAGGGAACAGTCACAGGCTGAAGACGAGGTGCGAATCCTTTGCGAGGAACTGGCGCTGCTCAGGGCTGATCTCGCTGACATCCGGAGTCAGCTCGAGGTAAAGCCCGGCCAGGGAAGTGACCCGGGGCCTCAAAACCCATGACCCGTTGCCACTGCTGGCCGGTGGCGGCAACCGATACAAAAAAGGACGCCCCGGGGCGTCCTTTTTTGTATCCGTTGCTAGCTGAAGATGTGCTTTGCCAGCCTCGGCAGTGAATCGAATTTGCCTTTTCCGACCGACTTCAAGATCAGGGAGGCGGCGTTAAGGCGCGATGTTGTGTGAAAACTCGCGGCCCGCGACGCACCCTTCCAGCCCAAGCTGCTGAAGCGCTCGGCCTGCTGCTGGAAAAACTGCCGCTCCTCGTCAAAACGCCTGCCGTCCAGTGCACGCACTGAGGAGTCCGATGCCGAGTGCCGCCGATAGAGAAATGCCAGTACGGGATCAACAATCATCGAACCGTGCTCCGCCGCTATGTCCAGCAAAAGAGCCAGATCCTGGACGACGTCCAGTCCCTCGGTGAAGCCGATACGCTTGACCGTCTCGGAGCGCCAGGCAAGTGAAGGGAAGTAAGCCCAGTCCGCGCGGACCAGGCTTGTGGCCATGACCTCCCCTTTGAGCTCAATGCGCTCACTCGTCTTGGGGGCGTAAACCTTCTTCACGGCATCCACCAGCGAAGTGCAGGCAATGCCCTGTTCGTCTATCACCTGTACGCCTGGCTGAACCACATCGGCTCTGGGATATTCCTCAAAGGCACTTACGACCACGTCAAGGTAATTCGGAAGCATGATGTCATCGGCACCCATGATGACGACGTAGGGTGCTTCGACCAGAGTCAGCGCCTTGCGGTAGTTACCGTTGGCACCAAGATTTTCCTCATTTTTCAGGTACGTTACGCGAGGGTCGGTGATCGTTGAAAACCAGCGTTCCGGTTCCGGATCCGGATACCCGTCGTCGATGACAACAAGCCGCCAGTCCCGGTTCTCCTGATTCATTACGCTGCGGGCGGCGAGCTTCATTTGATGGACATCGCCGTAGTACGGCAACATTACGTCAACGGTCATGGACCTGAGGTTCCTTCCGTGGTTTTCGCCGGCGCTCTGAAGGCCCCTGCGACGCCCAGGCAGCCAACATTTGGGCAAGGCCTGGCGCGATCATCGTCGGTTTGATTATAGGCCAGGAGGGCCGTCCCCCGGCTCCTTGGGCCCTTTGCTAGACTGTTCTTCGTTTGATCAAGCCCCGCTCGACACGACTGAGCGGGTACATTCTGAAAGCGATATTCCGCACTTTATGGAACCCCTACCGACAGCCCTTCCGCGCATCAGCGTCTGCATGGCCGCCTACAACGGCGCAAGGCATATCAGGGAGCAGATCGAATCCATTCTTGCGGAGCTGTCCTCAACCGATGAACTGGTCATCATCGATGACTGTTCCACAGACGACACCAGGAACGTCATCAAAGGAATCGGCGATCAGCGAATCCGGTTAATCGCCGCCGCAACTAACGCCGGGTACGTGCGCACGTTTGAAAAAGCTCTTTCCGAAGCGAACGGCGAGTACGTTTTCCTCTCGGACCAGGATGATATCTGGATTCCAGGCCGCGCCGAACAGATGATTGCAGGCCTCCAAGACGCGGCCATGGTCGTCAGCAATTGCAAACATTTCGACGGCCCCCTCGGGCGGTTCCACCGAATCAGGCTTCGGCCCCAAGACTCCACGCACACTTTGCGTAACCTCATCGGCATCGTCGTGGGCTATCGGCTGCATTGGGGCTGCGCAATGGCATTCCGCCAGGAGATGCTGAGAAAAATCCTGCCCTTTCCCCCGCACATGAGGGAGTCCCACGACCAGTGGATTGCGATGGTGGGCATCGTCAACCGTTCGATCCGTTACTTGGAAGAGGACACCATCCTTCACCGGCTTCATGGGCAAAATCTGACCCCGCAAGGAATCCGAAGTGCGGGGAAGATCTTCGCCGCACGATGGGACTTTCTTCGAAACCTCGTCATCGCCGTGCGCAGGACCGTCTTCAACTAGCCCATGTACAACTTTTTTGGGGGCATTGGAATTAATCACTGCACCCAACCCGAGCAAAGGGACGGCATCGAAATTGCTCCTGACTCCTAACGGACGTGATGTGGCGGCAGTCGTCTCCGCATACTCCCCCACCAAAGAACTTGTAGAGAACGTGGCTTCGCTCAAGAGGTATGTCGAACACGTTATTGTTGTCGACGACGGGTCACCCACCGATGTGTCGGAAATTCTTTCGGATGTAGAGGCCACAGGCGCGAGAGTCCTCCGGCTGCCGGAAAATTGCGGTATCGCTGCCGCGCTTAATGCCGGAATGAAGCGCGCACGCGAACTATGGGAACCCGAGTGGTTAATCACCATGGATCAGGATTCCCGCTTTACCGGAAACTACGTTGAGGACGCTCTCGAGGTTGCCAGGTCGTCGAGTAGCCCGCAGACGGTTGGGCTCGTTGCCCCCCAGTTCCACAACAACATCAGGATGCCGCTGCTTGGTACGTCAGACGAGCCGGAGGTCTTCGACCCAATGCAGTCAGGCACTCTCATCAAGACATCCGTGCTTGACAGGGTGGGGTATCTCGACGAGGACTTCTTTATCGACTGCGTGGATTCAGAATTTAATGCCCGCGTCAGGGAAGCCGGTTTCCGGGCTCTCGCCAGTGCAGGCAGCAACCTTGCGCATTCGTTGGGGGACGCCAGGCCGCTGAAGATCCTGGGCTGGCATGCACGCATCGGCGAGAAGAAACTGAGTGTGCATTACCACTCGCCGTTCCGCGTGTACTACATCACCCGGAACTCTTTCGTATTGATGCGGCGGTATGCGCTCAGCCAACCGAAATGGATCCTCCGCCGCCTGTATATGGAGCTCCAAAGCCACGCGGTGCGATTCGTTTATGGTCCCAACCGAAGGAAGCACCTTATCGGTTTCCTTTACGGTTTGCGGGACGGACTTATAAACCGCATGGGAAAAATCGATCCGCGGCTGGCCGAACGGCTTAGGTAGCCTTCAACGGGGTGCGGGGTTCATCCCGGTCACCCATCCGGTACTTTTCAAGGTTGTTCAGCCTCCGAAGACCGGGCAAAACCAGTGCGACAAAGAGCAGCGCCTCGCTGCATGCCATGCCTAGGGCTATGCCCTCCGCCCAGTTGCCTGTCCCTGCTGCCACCATGGTTCCCACCCCAAGAACAGCAGAGACGGCTGTCCACACCAGAATCAGTCTTTCGCCACCGAATGGTATGAGCAGATTCCTTGTGAAGGGCGAGGCGGCGGAGATGAAGAAGAAGGCGAGTCCATAGAAAAGACAGGTCAATTGGGTGGCCCGTACAGGGGCGCCAAAAAGGATCTCGGTTGCCCACGGTCCCAGCAGTGCCAGCAACCCGCCGCCAACAGTGCCCAGGGCAGCATGGGACCATATCGCAAGCAGATGTCTCCGGCGTTCGGAAGAGTCTCCTAGTTCAAGGACCCAGCCCTGGAAGGTGTTTCCCAACGCCATTACCGAGAAGAGGCCAAAGCGGTAAACAGTATCAGCCGAGCCGAACTGTCCTGCGGTGGCCGGATCCACGGACGCCTGCGCGATGGGGAGCGGCGTCGCGGCGTAGGTATTTCCGGAAGCGCCGATGCCGGCGGAAGCCATCTGCGACTTCAGTATGCCGGTCGTCGCCCGCCAGTGTGTGAAAGTATTCCGGCCGCGCGGAACGGCCCACCGCTGGAACACGAACATGCTTATTGCCACGGCCAAGACCAAAAGGACTCCGTAAAGCCAGATGAGCCCGGTGGCCAGCACAACGGGTATGGCGATAAGCGTGGCAACAACCCGCGGGACCGTGTCGAACTTCGCCAGCAGGGACGGCTGACCCACCCCAATGCAGTACCAGGCTACGGACAGTCCCCCTAATGCAGTGGTCCATGACATCGCGACCGCTTCGAGTCTCAGCTCAGGGACAGCGAGGAATGCGGCGAGAAACGACACCACTGGTAAGACCACGAGGGTCAGCACCAAGCGAGTCCTGATGCTCTCGCGATAGAGCTCCGCGCGGAATGCCGGTGACGGGTTTTGCGCGATTTGAACGGGACCCTGGATGTTCCATCCCCAGCTGATCACTGTCGCTCCGAAAGTGCCGATGGTTTGGCCGGCCAGCAGGCTGGACCAGCCCACCTCACCGACCAGGCGCGCAAGAATGGGAAGCAACAAAAAGGGTGTCACTAGAGACAGCAGAGGCAGCCCTGTGAAGCCCAGCAGCCGGATAATCACGGTTTTCATAGTGGATGGACCTCAATGTTCATGAATTCGCCCCAAGGACTGCTGCAAACTCCGCTGTTCAGTTTCTTCTCCCCGCTTGTCCAAGAGCATGGCAAAATCAAATCCCGCAAGCCGTGATGCGGTAGAGTGTCGCTCCGTCCTGTGAATCCACAACCTCCGCAACACCGCTTTCTTTCAAATTATCGAGCCCTTGGTAGTCAATGGTTCGTCCTTCACCGTTGTTGACTTGGCGGTCGCCAAAATCCAAAACATATTCCGCCTCAAGATTACGAACGGCTGCACACACGGCTGTATCAACGGCAGCCATGTTGAGGTGCGCAAAGACGTACAGGGCCTCGTCCGAAACGGCGCCAAGAATGTGCGGCTGGAGGGTTTGGCGCTGGGAAAGGGCGTATGCCAGCGAACTGCCGGTCCAGGGATTACCGACCACCACAGCGTCCGGCGGCACTTCTTCCCGGACGCGCTCCAATATGGCCATCTCCCCTGAGTCCAAAAGGGGTGCATCCGAACCCATCGCATAGTTGCGCGCAGCTGACGTTTGAGCAGCGTCCAGGTTCTCCTGCTGCGTCACTGCTATAAGTGTCGAGACCGCCACGACTGCAGCAACAGAAGTCACCCCGATGGTCAGCGCGGGGCTACCGTAGTCCTTGATCCGGATTCTTTTCCGGCGTGTTTTCACGAGCAGGCGCTTCAGGCCATCCCAACAGAACGCGGCACCCAGAACGGCTATGGGCAGAAAAACGATGGGGACTATCGCGGCAAGGCGTTGCGGGTCGTTGTACCAGACCCCGGTAAGGAACGTTCGGATCCGGCCAGGCCGGCCTGCTACGGCCATGAAAAACAGGATCGCGACAGCAGCATACGCGCCCAGAAGCCAATAGCGCTTGCTCCTGGCAGCCACGCCGAGCCCCACCATTGCCAGTGCCATGACTGCCCATGATTCCGGCCGGTCGATGCCTGAACTGCTGACGAAGTCCCAAATCGCGTCCGTCCATGTGGCGACCGGCGGCCATGTTGCCGCCGCTTCAGGTGGCCTGACGACTTTCCACAGCGCAACGCAAACTGCTCCCGCTGCAACGAGCAGCACCACCCTCGCGGCACCCCAGCGCCAAATTCCACTTCGGGGCGTGCAGCGGAAATTCCACTGCCACCAGCAGATGACCGCGGCAGCGGCAAGCAACGGCAAAAGTGTCAAGACGCCGCTGGGATGCGAAAGTGCCAGCCCCGGCAGCGTCGCCAGGAAGAGAAACCACATTGCGCAGGGCTGTGCGGGACCATCTGCCGAAAACCGGAACGCCTGGATGCCGAGGGCCCACACGAAGGGAAGCAGAGCCAGGGCGAGAAAGTTGGGGTAAAGGACTCCAAAGTCCACCATGAGAAGCGGATAGGCGCCGAACGCTGCGGAAAGCACGCCGGCAGCAATGACCGCAGCGGGACGGCTCCCCACAGTCACCTGCGCCAAGTAGACGCAACCGGCCGGCCAGACAACAGCCCCTATACAGACGTTGATGACATTCGCGGCCACAGGGATGCTTGCCCCAGTGAGCTGGCTTAGGAGCGAGACAAGATCGTGCCAAGCGGCGGGGTAAAAGCCTCCCCCCGTCATGTCGCCAACCGAAAAGGACGATCCGGAGCGGTGATCGAGGATGAATTGAACCGCGTTCATGTGAAACACGTTGTCGAATGTCTGGGACAAGGCGTCCGGCTGGGCTATCGCGCCCATCATCCGGACTGCCACCAGTACCCCGGCGATAATCAAACCTAGGCAGACTGCCCTGCCGTAACCCACTCCGGCCTTTTCCGACAGTGCGGGGCTCTTCCACAACAGGGTCTTGCGTGCCGTCAGCACCACAACAAGCGCCGCTGCCGTTGCAGCCGCAAGAGCGAGAGCGGACCAATCAAGTCCGACAACGGGAGCGACTATTGCGGCGGAAGCCACAAGCGAGAGGCTCAGCGTGGGCGCTGACGCATACAAAAGGAAACCGCGGACTCCAGCCATCCAGGCCACAACAGCGCCGGGGACGAACAGCAGCGTCAAAGCAGCAAAGAACGCTGGCGCCTCCGACCACCAGGACATACAAAACCTTACTGTTGACGGCGGCTGTAGTAGGCTGCCTCGCAACTTGCCGCGGCAAGGAGGCTCCCTGACCTCAGCGATTCTACTTGACGAGCAAGGCTGAGGCCCAAAATAGCCGCAGTGCAGTGACTGGACCCGCCCGCCGTGTGGCTCTGCCGGAATAACGCCGTGCCCTCCTGGCCGCGTAGGCTAGGCACGTGAAACGTCGAGACAAGAAGATAACACAGCCAAGAATCACATCCCCGCTGGGCCTCTGCGGCATCGCCGTGTTGGCAACTGTCTTGACCACAACAGCATGCACGGCACCACCGCCCGCCGTCAGCGATGACGCGCTAAGGGGCAGCCTGGTGGGCGTCGGGAACGGCTCAATGAGTGCGCTCGTCGCTGCATGGCAGGAAGGCTGGAGGGGGCCGAACCCAGCAGTATCCGTGGCTTTCTCCCCCGACGGGGGCACAACCGGGATAGACGCCTTGGCACGAGAACAGACGCACTTCGCTACGTCGACGATGCCAGGATCTGTGGAGCTGCCAGCTTCCAGCGGACAACTCTGCGGCCCGTCCGGACCACTCATCCTTCCGGCGGCCGTGCTCCCGGTCGGCGTAGCTTACAACCTCCCCGGAATCCGGAACGTAAAACTCAACGCCGGCATCCTGTCCGGCATCCTGCTTAGGGAGATCACCCGTTGGAATGACCCGCGGATCGCCCAGGAAAATCCGGGGCTGGATCTGCCCGACATCGAAATTACACCTTTGCTGTCTGACGATGACCAGGACGTCACGGAGGCCGTGACCGAGTACCTGTCACAAGAGGCAGGCAGCGAATGGGGCTTCGGGATTTCTGCCGAGTGGCCTGAATCAGTGGATGTAAAAGCGGACACGAAGCCGATCGCGGTCGCGTCAGACCTCGACGATACAGTCGGCGGGCTGGCAGTCTTTGAACGTGGCATCATCGGCTCGCGCTTTTCGACCGCCTCGTTGCAATTCGATGGAACGTACCAGTCTTTCTCGCCGGACTCGGTCCTCGCCGCCATCGAAGCAGGAAATACAGCCAGTACGGCACCTGGCGCCCTCGAGCAGGAACTCGACGGCAAGGCCGGATACGCATTGGCTGTGAAGGAATACGTGGTGTTGTGCCGGGAGTACCCGCACGCGGAAATCGCGAAGCTTGTCAGCTCCTGGGGGCAAGCAATCTTCAGTGAGACTGGTCAGCGAAACGCCAACATCTTCGCCAGCGCTTTGCCACCAAACAGTAAAACGTCGGATCAAGCCAAAGAGCTGATTGCCGCAATCGTGGAGGGAACTGAGTGAGCGGATTGACGCACCCCTCGGACAGTGCACAACGAACAAGTGAGACCACCATCCACCTTCATCAAATGGAAGTCGCCGGTTCGAAGGCACAACCTGCATTGAAAAGCGGCCGAAAGCTGTTCTTCCAGCTTTTCGGACTCTTTGCGCTCCTTATTTCCCTGTGGGCTTTGGCCACACCACTTATGGCATTCCCGGACGAGCCGGCCCACACGATTAAGGCCGCTGCGGTAGTAAGGGGTCAGATAACTGTCCAGGAGGGATCGTCCTTCGGACACGGGGTCCATGTGAAGGTGCCAGCGTACATCGCCAATCTCGATGCCCAGAGATGCTACAAATTCCGGCCGGACACGTCAGCGGGATGCGCCCCGCCCATCCCTGCAAGCGATACGTACGAGACGATCGGCGTCACGACAGCTGGAACGTACAATCCCATGTACTACTGGATTGTTGGGCTGCCAAGCCTGTGGCTCAGTGGAGCTCCCGCCCTCTACACGATGCGTATCGTCAGCTCAGTCCTTACAGCAGTTTTCCTGGCGGCCGGGTTCACTGCCCTGTCAAGATTCCTCCGGCCACAGATACCGGTCGTCCTGGCCAGCGTCAGCATGACGCCCATGGTCCTGTTCCTGGGGTCTGGAATCAATCCGAACTCCCTCGAAGTTGCAGCCACAATGGCAGCCTTCTGTGGCTTCATTGTCCTTTTGGACAATGCCCACAGGCCACAGGCCATTAAGCCTGCGGTCATGACGGTCGTGGCAGCGTCAGCGATCCTCGCCAATACCCGTCAGGTGTCGCTGGTATGGCTGTTGTGCGCTCTCATTGTCGGACTGTCCTTCTACCAGCGCCGGTCGATCATCACGGCCTTCCAAAACAAGTACGTTCTCCTTGCGGTTGCGGCGACGGTTCCGGGGGTCCTGCTCGGCATCACATGGATTCTGCTGATGCTTAACGCCCCTGCTTCGGCTGGCGTTGCGCCTATTGGGATCATCAACCCCCTTCCCGGCGTACGTGCCGACCAGGGCTTCGTTACGATGCTGGACAGATTCTTCGGCTTCTTCCCCCAATACGTTGGTGTTATGGGTTGGCTGGACAGCCGCCTGCCTGATGCTGTCCAGATGTTCTGGAGCTTCCTGATTGTGGTCGCGCTCCTGTTGCCGCTGGCCGTCCGTCCATGGCGCCGCACCGCAGGATATTGGATCGCCCTTGCACTCCTGCTGATCGTCCCCGCAGTCCTCCAGGCTCAAGTAGTGGAAACCATGGGATTCATTTGGCAGGGCCGCTACAACCTTCCCCTTTTCCTGGTGCTCCTGATCGCCGCCGGGATCGCTGTCAGGCATTTGCGGATCAGCCAAACGGAGCCGGCGAAGTCAGTCGGTCGCGTAGTTCTGTTGGCCGGTGTTTTCGCCCATGGGCTGGCATTTGCATATATTCTGCGGCGCTATGTAGTGGGTATTCGCGAGCTGGCCAACTGGCAGATCATGATTACCAATCCCGGGTGGCAGCCGCCCCTCGGGTGGCTGGCGCTGTGCGTGGCTTACGTCGCCTTGGTGGCATTTGCAGCGCACTGCCTCTACGGTTACGTCTTCCCGGGCTGCGCACTCTTGAAATGGCCGTCTCGCACGTCCTCCACGAAGCGCCGGCCGGTTGCCGTGCCTGCTGAACCATTGCCAGCCAAAACCGGAGCGGAGTCCCGCTCCAGGTCGTAAAAGTTTCCCGCTGGCCCCAACTGCACGTCTCGCAGGAGGCGCTGCAGTTGGGGCATTAGGCCGTCGCGGTGCGCGCCCTGAGTTCCGAGACGACTTCGTGGACCTCGCCGTCCATAATGACTTCGCCGTGTTCAAGGAGGATTCCCCGCTCACAGACGGTAGAAACCAGGTCAAGGTCGTGGCTGACTACAAAGAGGGTCTTACCCTTGTCGGACAATTCCTTGATCTTGGCGATGCATTTCCGCTGGAATGGCTCATCGCCCACAGCCAGGATCTCATCTATGAGGAACACTTCCGGGTCAGTGTGTACCGCGATGGAGAATGCGAGCCGGAGATACATACCGGACGAGTAGAACTTGACTTCAGTGTCGATGAATTCACCAATCTCCGAGAATTCAACGATGGAATCGAACATCTCGTCGATCTGGCTCTCGCTCATGCCCAGGATCGCGCCATTGAGGTACACGTTGTCCCGGCCACTGAGGTCATGGTGGAAGCCCGCTCCCACCTCAATAAGTCCGGCGACTCGCCCGCGCGTGTGAACTGTCCCGCCGTCGGGCTGGAGAACGCCCGAGATGAGCTTGAGGAGCGTCGACTTTCCGCTGCCGTTGAGCCCTAGCAGAGCAACTGTTTCACCCTGCTGAACATCGAGGGACACGTCAGTCAGTGCCATGAATTTCTTGGACAGGTCACCCTTCCGTCCCTTGACCAGCCAGACGACAGCCTCTTTCATTGACCGGGTGTGCCGCAGGACGAACTGCTTCCGCAGTTTTTTGCAGCTGATGGCGACATCGCCTCGTGCAGTCACGTTAAAGCTCCTGTGCAAAATGGACGGCCGAGCGGCGGAAGGCCAGCTGGCCCACGAACAACACAGCGATGGAAATAAGGTAGGCGACCGGAAGCCATACGGTCATGAGGTCTGGCGGCATCGATGCAAGTCCCACCTGGTCCTCCTTCAAGGTGGGGAACCAGAATGCCCAGTGGAAAATTTCGACGGCCACAGTCATGGGGTTGAGCTGGTAAACCCAGTACCACGAGCCCATGACGTCCTGCACCATCGTCCAGACGTAGAGCACCGGGGACGCCCACGTAACCACCATGAGGATCATATCGACGATATTTTCCGAATCACGGAAGTAGACGTTGGCAGCGCTGAACAGAAGGCCAAGCCCCGTAGCAAGGACGGAAACCAGTATGAAGGCCAGGATGGCGGCGGCAAGCTGGAGGAGGGAGGGGGTCCATC
Source organism: Arthrobacter sp. 210 2 (assembly GCF_059093025.1). NCBI lineage: Bacteria > Bacillati > Actinomycetota > Actinomycetes > Micrococcales > Micrococcaceae > Arthrobacter > Arthrobacter sp. 210 2. Next base: position 130,529 of record NZ_JBNHIE010000007.1, on the reverse strand, counting down.
CCGCAATGAGGCAAGCACCCATCAGCACTACCAGCTGAGGCAGGAAATGCGCCGCCGAAACCCACACTGTCGCAACCGGGAAGAGTTCGCGGGGCAGGTAAATTTTCCGGATAAGGTCGCGGTTGTCGACGATGGATCTTGTGGCGTTACCCAACGATTCCGTGAAAAAGTTCACCAGGACGATGCCCGCAAACAGATAGATAGCGTAGTTGGGAGTCCCCCGCTGAAGGTTGAGGAAGATCCCCAAGGCCACGAAATATATCAGGAACTGCATCAGCGGCTTGACGTAAGACCAGAGCAGTCCCAAGACCGAGCCGCGGTACCGCACCTTGATCTCTTTACGCACCAACAGCTTGAGCAGGAAGCGGTGGTCGTAAACGTCAAGCAGGCCGCGCCCCTGGCCAGGGCGAATCATATCGTTGGTGGTGCCGGCCATCTACTTTGGGTCCTCTGCCGCGTCAAAGGTCTTTTTCCACGACTCCATCGAGCTGACTTCCGAGACCGCGTTGCGGTACTGTTCGGCGAGCCGGTCCCACTCCCGGAACAGCCGCACGTGCAGGCGTGTTGCCTCCGTCAGCATTGACTTGAGCTTTTTCGGGTCGCGCTGATACCAGGACGCACCCGTTCCTTCTGCATTGGACACTACTACGCTGTCGTAGTGGGCCACCCTGAACCAGCGGTTGTCCCGGTGGGCGAGATACCCTTGGGGCCGCTCAGCACTTTCGGGTCCGGGCGCCTTGATGAGCTGCCGCGCAACTGTCTTGATGCCCCAAGGTATGAGCTCCTTCTTGCTGGGCATTCCTACGACGGTTCCTCCCATTGGCCCCCGTCCCAGCTTGGGAGCGGGAAAGTCGTCAACGTCGTCTTTCAACTGGGCGTCGGGATAGGACGCCTTAAGCGCGTTGATTTCAGGCAGCTTTGAGCCAAGCACTTCATGGAGGACGTGTGGCCCCTTAAAGAGATCCTTTAAGGCCTCGATACGACCGTGTTCCGTGAAGTACTGCATCGACACCAGGTGCTTAACGTCCGACTGGACGGATTCACGCAGGACCCGCCCCCCCTTTGGATAGGGGCTGTGGATCAGGGTAGTGATCAGCCTGTTGCGTTCGTGAAAGTATGCCTGCCACCCGACGAGGTCGTCCTTGTCGAGCCATGAGACGTGCCAAACGGCGGCCCCGGGAAGAGACACCGTTGCGAACCCGGCTTCCCGCGCGCGCAACCCGTATTCGGCATCGTCCCATTTGATAAACAGCGGCAGTGACAGGCCGATTTCCCGGATTACTTCTGTGGGGATGAGGCACATCCACCACCCGTTGTAATCCACGTCTACACGCCGGTGCAGCCACGCCGTCTGGCGGAGGTTGGCGATACTAAAGTCGTGCCGCACATCCATGTCTGCGTGTGGCAGCGCGGGCACAATCCGGAAGGGGTCAACTACCTCGCCGAACGTATGGAGCACGCTGCGGTTGTAGAGGTCAAACATGTGGCCACCGACGATGGTCGGCTTTCGGCAGTGGTCGGCGAACGTCACCAGCCGGACGATGCTTTCCGGTTCCACCACAATGTCGTCATCCAACAGCAGGACATAGTCGCTGCCGTTCTCCACGGCTTCGTACATGCCCCTCGCGAAGCCACCTGATCCGCCAAGATTTGCCTGGTTGATGATCCTGAGCTTGTCGCCCAGCGCTTCCTTTACGGCTGCAAAACCATCTTCTGCCTCGACCTTTTGTGTTCCCTGGTCGACTATCAGGATCTCCTTGACGTTCTTGAGAACGTCTGGATTCTCCGCGAGGATTCGGGCGTTGTTGAGGCAAAAATCAGGTTTGTTCATTGTGGTGATCTGAAGGGTCACCTGGCCCTTGGCACTCTCGCCACCCTCAGCCTGCCATTCACCGTTTTCCAGCAGAAGTTCACCGGAACTTGCCGCCAGGTCGAACCAGTACCATCCGCCGTCGCCGAATGGCTTGAGGGTGAGGTCAAAGACCGACGTAGCGGCACCGTCGACGTGTTGTCCGGCGACGCGCTGGACTGACCCGCGTGCATTGGACTTGTAAACGGTGACCGTTCCCGTTCCTCTGGTGCTGACGACCAGGCGGATATCCCTGACGGACGTCCACCGGCGCCAATAGCTCGCCGGGAACGCGTTGAAGTATGTGCCGAAGGAAATTTGCTCCCCTGACCGGACCCGCATGGAGTGTCTGGAGAGCAGGTCCTCAAAGTGGGCTTCACGGCCGCCCGAGCTGAACATCTGCAGCTTCTCTTCCGGCAGCTTCGGCGTACGGGCCAACTCATCGTTTTCCCTCAACCGGATGCCGCTGGCGGTGCCCGCGTCCGCGTACAAAGGAACAGTGTCCGGCTGGTCCGGCGAAGGGAGAATCACCCGCTGAAGGGTCGACCAGCCCTGCGCTTCGTTCATGCGTCCACGCCTCCGCTTTCCAGCTTTGCGCCGCTTACATAATGCGGCCGGATCTTGTTGTCGAACATGCTCAGTGCTGCGCCGATGGCCATGTGCATGTCCAGGTACTTGTACGTCCCCAGCCTGCCGCCGAACAGAACGTCCCTCTCAGCAGCCGCCAAATCGCGGTACTTGAGCAAGCGCTCCCTGTCCGCGGAAGTATTGACGGGGTAGTACGGCTCGTCGCCCTTCTCCGCAAAGCGTGAGAACTCGCGCATGATGACGGTCTTCTCCGTCTGGTAATCACGCTCGGGGTGAAAGTGGCGCGGTTCGATGACCCGGGTGTAGGGAACGTCGTCGTCGTTGTAGTTCACAACTGACGTGCCCTGGAAGTCCTCGATGTCGAGCACTTCTTCCTCGAAGTCAATAGTGCGCCAGGAGAGGTCGCCCTCGGCGTAATCGAAGTAGCGGTCAACGGGTCCGGTGTACACCACCGGAATGTTGCCTACAACCTTATTCTTGCTGTACTCGTGCGACTCGTCGAAGAAGTCCGTGTTGAGCCGTACTTCGATGTTCGGGTGTTCGGCCATCTTTTCGATCCACGCGGTGTAGCCGTTGGTGGGCAGGCCCTCGTACTTGTCATTGAAGTACCGGTTGTCGTAGTTGTAACGGACGGGCAGCCGCGAGATGATTCCGGCGGGCAGGTCCTTGGGGTCCGTCTGCCACTGCTTGCCGGTGTAATGCTTGATGAAGGCTTCATAAAGCGGGCGGCCAATCAGCTGGATGCCCTTGTCATTCAGGTTCTGCGGATCGGTGCCGGCAAGCTCGCCCGCCTGCTCCTGGATAAGCTCCCGTGCCTGGCCCGGCGTCAGGTTGGCACGGAAAAACTGGTTAATAGTGGCCAGGTTGATGGGCAGGGAATAGACCTCACCCTTGTGCACGCCGTATACCTTGTGGACGTAGTTCGTGAACGTCGTGAACCGGTTCACGTACTCCCACACGCGCTCGTTGGACGTATGGAACAGGTGTGCTCCGTAGCGGTGCACCTCGATACCGGTCTGCTCTTCTTTTTCGCTGTAGGCATTGCCGCCAATGTGGTGGCGGCGGTCGATGACAACGACCTTCAAGCCCAGCTCGGTAGCGGCCTGTTCGGCGATTGTCAGGCCAAAAAAGCCAGACCCTACGATGACAAGGTCAGCGGTCACAAATTCTCCTGGTTTGAATGCGGGCAGCGCAATGACGCGCAATGTCTGCTGCTCTAGCCTACCCGAGGCACTGCAGCGCCCGTCGAATCAGGGCTTCGGGCTACAACCCCTGGAGCAAGGCCTGAGCCTTCTTGAGTGACCGGCCCCTCCGACGGCAGGAGAAGGCGGATCTACTTCTGGAAGTTGTCCACATAGCAGATGGTGCACCGGCCGGGACCCGCTACCGCTGTCTAGCGTGGGTTCAAAGGCACAAAGGATATCCACCCATGACATTGCACTGCACCCTGCTCGGCGGTCCCGAGTCGCGCCTGGTCGGGCAGCGTCTTGAGTTGTCCATCGACGCCGCCGACGGTACGGCGGGCGCCCACATCCGGGACCAGCTCGCGAGGATGTTTGGCACAGGGACCGTAACGGTCGACGGCGACGACCTGCGATCCGTACGCGTCGGCACCTTGCCGCTGGTTAACGGCGCCGTCCTCATCGACGGCGGCGGAGCACCAGTCAGCAGGAAGGAACGGCGCCGGCCCGCCGGCGAGCCGGCTCCACTCGCCCTTGCCGTTCACAGCGGCGCGGGCGCGGGAACAGTGGTACCCCTGCGGCGCGGGACCTACACCATCGGCAGGAGCAACACCCGGATAGTCATCGCGGACGCAGAGTTGTCCCGACAGCACGCCCGCCTTGTAGTCACCGAAACAGACATCATCCTCGAAGACCTGGACAGTGCGAATGGCACCTACGTGGATGGCGAAAGAACCCGGGCCGCCGCCCTCTCCACCGGTTCAACCGTCCGGTGTGGAAGCTCAACCATGTCCATCGTGTTTGCCGACATGCCGGACAAGGCGCTGAGCGACGCCGGGGTCTCCGTGCAGGAGCCTATTCCCGTCAGGGGCCGGGCGGAGTCCGGCAGCCGGGCGGTCCTCATTGCCACCGCAATTCTTCCACTGGTCGTCGGTGCAGGACTTGCGGTCTTCACGGGTATGTGGATGTTCCTGGCTTTTGCTGCCGCCTCCACCCTGGCCCTTGTGGTTCCTGTTGTATCCGGCAGGCGCCAGCGGCGGGAGCTGGGCGCTGTAATTAGAGCGGCTGTTGCCAAGGACACGGAACGGCGCCGGGCGGCCGGGCCCTCGCTCGCTACGTTGGTGCTGGCCACAGGTGGGATGCACAGCAACGCTTCAACCACTGGCGAAAGGGAAGCCGCAGCGTGGTTGCGCCTTGGCCAGGCGAAGCAGCCCGCCAATGTAAAGGTGGAGCCGGTTGGCTCCATCCGGAGAATGCCCTCCGCTGAAACCGTACCGGTGGTCTTTGACCTTTCACGCCCCAAATCGGTATTTCAGGGATCCAGGAGCCTGCTGGACGGGATGATCAGGGCTATCGTCATGCAGCTGGCCGGTTATCCGAGGTGCCGTACCACACGCGTCGTCATTCACGGGCAGGCAGAGCGCCTCCTGTTGCCCGCACGTTTCCTTCCGTCCGTAACCCTCACAGCATCGGCAGCCGCTTGCCGGCGCGTGCTGGCGGAGGGCTTCAACCCCACCGCCCCGCAGGGAGTCCTCCTGATTACTGACGCAGCAGACGGAGGCGTTTCAAGCAGCGCCCTCGCGGATGAAGCGCTGGCGCGCGGGTGGCACATCCTTGAATTCCTTCCCGACGGGACCAGGACACAAGGCATTGATGTGGAACTCCGCGAGCGCACATCGATCCTGCGGCAACCGGCCGGCGACGTCGTCTTTGTACCCGATCTCGCCCCCGAGGAGGTTTTCAGCACCTTCTGCCGCCGTCTGGCAACCTTGCCTCGGGTGAGGGACACCGGGGAACACGCTCTGCCATCCACCTGCAAGCTGAATGACATACTGCCGCTCACGGCCGCCCATACGGCTGCCCGTTGGGCATTGAGCAAGAAGAACGCCGCGCTGTCGGCTCCCCTTGGACTCGGTGCGGGCGGGGCCAAAGTTGTGGATCTTCACACCGACGGCCCCCATTTGCTGATAGCAGGCACCACCGGCTCCGGAAAGTCGGAGTTGCTCCGCAGCCTTACCCTGGCGCTGGCTCTGAGCCATCCGCCCGACCGGATAAATTTCCTTTTCGTTGACTTCAAAGGCGGCTCGGGGCTTGGTCCCCTGGCCGGGCTGGTCCACTGCGTGGGGCTGCTGACCGACCTGGCCCGCTACGAACTGGAGCGCACACTCATCTCGCTCCGCGCTGAAATCAGGCGTCGTGAAGAAGCCTTGGCAGCGGCAGGAGTGCCTGACATCGGCGCGTATCGGTCCAATCCTGCCTCGGAGCCCGTCGCCATCCCCCACCTGATTATCGTCATCGACGAATTCCGGATGCTGGTTGATGACGCACCGGAAGTACTCCGTGAATTGATGCGCATTGCCTCCATCGGCCGCTCCCTTGGGATCCACCTCGTCATGGCTACTCAGCGGCCGCAGGGCGCATTGACTGCGGACATCAGGGCCAATGTCACCTCCAGCATTGCACTGCGGGTGCAGTCCGACATGGAGTCTGTTGACATCATCGGGTCCAAGGACGCCTCAGCGATCCGCGTTGACACTCCTGGACGGGCTTACCTCGCCAGGGGCACGGAACCAGTCCAGGAATTCCAGGCAGCAACCACGGGACCGCTGCATGCCCGCACCAGGCAGGATAACTCCGTCACCGTGCGGCTTGCCACGGATTACCTTCTGTCCGACCCTCCTGCCGACGCGGTGGCAGAAGCCCCGACGCCCGCGCAAGCGGCAGCACCGTTGGTCAATTTGGTGCGTGAACTTTGGGACGGCATGGGAGGAGCACCGCCGCGGGTGCCCGTTGCGGCTCCCCTGCCGGAAGACATAGAGGAACCCGCATGGAACAGCGCCAATGCTGCCGCGTCCATGACCTCTGGCGGGACCTGGTCAATCAGGCTTGGGCTGGTGGACCTTCCGGACAGCCAAAGGCTGCAGCCGCTTGAATGGGAACCGGCCAAGAGCAGCCACCTGGCCCTGATCGGCGCACCCGAGTGCGGCGCCAACGAAGCCTTGGACGCAGCCGTTCGCGGTCTGCTTCGCCATCCACAGGAGGCGCACTTGTACTTCCTGGACGGTGCTGGAAGTTTCCATTACCTGTCCTCCCACGCCAGAATCGGTGCCCACACCGGTGTGCAGGAGCTTCGGAGTGCGGTTCGGGTACTGGAACGCTTAACCGGTGAAGTTACCCGGCGGCTTAACCAGCCGGGCGGGCGCTCTGTGCCACTGATTGTGGTGATCTCCGGGTGGGGCTCCTGGCTGTCGGCGTTCCGGTCGGGTCCATTGGCATGGGGCGAAGACCTCGTCCAGGACCTTGTCCGGGACGGCGCCCGGGCCGGGATAACACTCATCATTTCCGGAGACCGGGAGCTTGTCACCGCCAGGTTCAGCGGGGCGATCCCAAACCGGCTCTACTTCCCTGCCGGTTCCAACCCCGACAGCCGGGCAGCCTGGCCGCGGATGCCTTCCACAGCAGCTGTCAAAGGAAGAGCCGTGGCGTTCGGTCCCGTTGCCGAAGACGGTGCTGCCGTATGCCAGCTGTACCGTACAGCACCCGACAGTTCCTGGCGCAGTGACCCTGCCGGAAGCCCGCCGCAGCAGCTGGTTACGCTTCCTCCCTTTCGGGTGGAAGCGCTGCCGTCGGTGGTGACGGCTGGCGAAATCCTTTCCATGCTGGCGGACCCGACTGTTTCCCATGGGCCCGGCTCCGTTCCTTCGGGGCCCCGGCTTCCGGGCATCCTCATCGGAGTTGGCGGTGACGAGTTGTCCCCCGCTTCTTTCCGGATTCCACCAAGCGGCGTGGTGGCCGTCCTTGGAGGTCCGGGCAGTGGCAAGACCAACGTCCTGAAGGCGTTGCAGGTTTTGAATCCGGCCCACCGCTGGCTTTACCCCGACGCCGGGGCCGACGCCCTTGCATATTGGAAGGGCCTGCTGCTGCAGGTGCAGGGCAGTCAGCTGCCCAGGGACACAGTGCTCCTGGCCGACGACGCGGACCTTATGTCCCCCGGCGCGATGCAATGCCTGTCCGAACTGCAGGCCCTGGGCCAGCCGATGGTCCTGACGGCGAACTACAGTCCGCTGATCCTTCAGCGCGTTCCGCTGATCATGCAGTCCCGCGCTGCCGGAACGGGGCTGCTGTTGTCCCCGCGGTCCATATCCGACGGGGACGTCTTCGGCGTCCGCTTCGAGGTCGAACCGAATCCATCCCCGGGCAGGGGTGTGCTCATTTCCGGCGGACGTACATGCCCAATCCAGGTGGGATGGGCTGCTGCAGAGGACTACAGGGCGGGCGGTGCACTTCCCGTGTGCGAGGCATAACTGATCACCTTGCTGTGGAACAGGAGCACGATGGCGGCTACCGCGGGCAGCAGCATCGCCAACCCGGCCACCACCAGTCCACCGCTGAGTGTAGGAAATCCGATGGTCAGCACGAACAACTGCGCCACGAGGGCGGCGGCCCGGGTCCAGCGGTATCCCCTATATAGGAAAACAGCCACCGCATACAGCCACGCAGCGAAGGCGAGCAGCAGCCCCAGCGTAAATACCGCTCCCCAGAACGACAGTACGGGGCTTCCGTTCAGCAGTTGGTAGCCGTACCAGCCGGCTGCCACAAGGAGCGCTGTAGCCTCCGCGGCGACGATCAGTGCTATGACCACTGCTGCAGGCGGCGGTGCAGCGGGCGCTGCCCCTGCGTTGCGGCCCGGCCCCGGACGCGGCTCTTCCGATGGTGCAGGGGACGCTGGGGGGTTTACCGGGGGTCTTGACACACTGGCACCCTACCGGACATAGTCGGACAGTGGTGAGGGCCAGTGCCGCCAGTGTGATGTATCGCTCAGCGTTACGGGGATATCAAGCGTTATTACCCCTTGTTTACACAGCGTTAACATGACAGGCTTGATTCAGATGACCAACGGGGCCCTGCCGGGCCCTTTTCCTTTGTAGCTCCTAGTGAATAATTTCACAAAGAGCACTTCCCAGAAATGGAGCAACTGATCAGCATGGATTGGCGTAACCGCGCAGCGTGCCTCGAGAAGGACCCGGAACTGTTCTTCCCCGTCGGGAATACAGGGCCCGCCCTCCTCCAGATCGAGGAAGCCAAAAGTGTATGCCGCCGGTGCCCGGTAGTGGACACCTGCCTGCAGTGGGCTCTCGAGTCGGGCCAGGATGCCGGCGTCTGGGGCGGCATGAGCGAAGATGAGCGCCGCGCCCTGAAGCGCCGGGCAGCCCGCGCCCGCCGCGCTTCCTGATCGCCCAAAACGCAAAAAGCCCCGGCCGCAACCTGAGAGGTTGCGACCGGGGCTTTTCCCTTTAACCCTTGGGCTCAGCCAGAAGAATGGCAATGGCCGGGGAGCCGCCCGCTACTTGCCCGCCAGGCTGAGCCGGATCTGTACCGCCGTGCCGCCGCCGTCACGGGGCTTCCACTGGATTGTCCCCCCAAGTTCACTCGTGACCAGGGTCCGCACGATCTGCAGGCCAAGCCCTTCAACGTGGGGGGTGTCGGGCAGCCCCACGCCGTCGTCGGCAATGGTCACTGTCAGTTCTTCACCCTCGTCTGCCTCAGACCGGTCAGCGATAAGCGACACGGTTCCGGCCCTGCCCTCAAGCCCATGCTCCACAGCATTGGTGACCAGTTCATTGATGACGAGTGCCAGCGGCGTGGCCAGGTCACTGGGCAGCTCTCCAAAGGTCCCGGACCTTTCAGTCCTTACCTGCTGGGAGGGCGAGGCAACCTCGGCGGACAGCCGGAACTGGCGTCCGATCAGCTCGTCGAAATCAACGCTCTGCGTCAAGCCCTGCGACAGGGTCTCATGGACGAGGGCGATGGTGGCAACGCGTCGCATCGCCTGTTCCAGTCCCTGCTTGGCTTCTTCGCTCACCATGCGGCGGGACTGCATCCGGAGCAGCGCCGCAACGGTCTGGAGGTTGTTCTTCACCCGGTGGTGGATTTCCCGGATAGTGGCATCCTTGGTGACCAGCTCCATCTCACGCCGCCGCAGTTCAGAGACGTCGCGGCAAAGGACCAGCGCGCCAAAGCGCTGCTGCTCGTCACGAAGCGGGATAGCGCGCAGCGACAGGCTGACGCCCCTGGACTCAATTTCACTGCGCCACGGCATGCGGCCAGTAACCACCAACGGCAGCGTCTCGTCCACCATGCGCCGGTCCTTCAGCAGGCTGGCAGTCACCTCAGCGAGCGACCGGCCCTCCAGTGACTCCCCATCCCCCAGACGCCGGAATGCCGAGACACCGTTGGGGCTCGCGTACTGCACTATGCCTTCGGCATCGAGCCGTATCAGCCCGTCTCCCACACGCGGCGCACCCCGCCGCGACCCGGTGGGCGAGGCAAAGTCCGGCCACAGCCCAAGCGTCCCCATGCGCAGGAGGTCATAGGCACACTGGCGGTAGGTCAGCTCAAGGCGGGACGGCATGCGGGAACTGGACAGGTCCATATGCGTGGTGACCACGGCAAGCGTCCGGCCATTACGGACCATGGGCACGGCCTCAACACGGAGGGCCATGTCGCTGCTCCAGTTGGTTTCGCTGGAACGCTCAATGGAGCGGCTGTTCCATGCCTTGTCCACGAGCGGCTGCAGGTCCGACCGGATTCCCTCGCCCACGAAGTCGCCGTGGAAGACCGTGTGCGTGGTGGACGGCCTGACGTGTGCCAGCGCAACGTACCCATGGTCCGGGTGGGGGAACCACAGCGCCAGGTCGGCGAACGCCAGGTCCGCAACCATCTGCCAGTCCCCCACCAAAAGGTGCAGCCATTCGGCATCACCAGGCCCGAAATCAGCGTGTTCCCTGATGGGGTCCGTAAAGATTGCCACTGCACCTCCAATTACGACGCCGTACTTGCTAGCGCCGGACGATTGACCTCAAGAGCCTCAATGCTACCGACAGGGATGCCATGTCGTCGGTTTCAAGCGAATTGACCTCATCGAACATGCTCTTCGCCCGGCCCAGCTGCTCCGCATTCTGGGCCTCCCAATCCTTCAGCCGGGCTTCCGGCGAATCAGCCGCCGTGGTGGCGTCAAGCACCGCCGTCGTTATATCCGAAACCGTGGAGTACAGGTCGTCGCGGAGGGCTGCCCGGGCCAAAGCCTGCCACCGGTCCTGCCGCGGCAGGCTGCTGATCCGCTCAAGGAGCGAATCGGCGTGGAAGCGGTTGAAGACCGTGTAGTAAACGGCCGCAATCTCCTCCACAGGGTCCTTCCGGACCCGGGCGATCTTGGCAATGTCCAACAGGACGAAACTCTCGAAAAGTTCTGCCCAGCGCAGGGCGAGTCCTTCCGGAAGTTCCCACTCACGCGCCGTTTCCAGCCAGCCTGCCACGCGAGCCCGATCGTCGCCGCGCAGGTAGTCCAGAAGCCGTGCGCGCATCGGGTCCATCAGGGGCTTGAACTCGGACACCACATCCGCAATGGGCCGCGAAACAGTGCCCTGGGTCAGGAGCCACCGGACCGCGCGGTCAAGCAGCCGGCGGACATCGAGGTGCACAGTGCTCCAGTGCTCGGTCGGGAACGACGCAGGCAGGCTGTTGAGCTCCCCCACCATGGTGTCCAGCTCGTAGATTTCCCGCAGTGCCACGAATGCCTTGGCCACAGCCACCTCACTCGCCGACGTTTCCTCCATGACACGGAATGCGAAGGTGATACCGCCGAGGTTGATCATATCGTTGGCCACCACGGTGGCGATGATCTCGCGCCGCAGCGGGTGGGTATCCAGTTCCGCGTCGAAGCGCTCGCGCAGCTGCTGCGGGAAGTAGTCCCGCAGGGTCTTCCTGAACCAGGGGTCATCAGCAAGGTCGCTGTCGCGCAGCGCGGACGTCAGTTCGATCTTGGCGTAGGCGGCCAGCACCGACAGCTCGGGCGAGGTCAAACCCTGCCCCTGCTGCAGCCGCTCCCGCAGCACTTCGGTTGAAGGCAGCGCTTCGAGCTCCCGGTTCAGGTCGGCTGACTTCTCCAGCCAGTCCATCAGCCGCTCATAGCTGGGGCTCCACTCGGCTACCTTTGTCCGGTCGTTGAGCAGCAGGATGTTCTGGTCGATGTTGTCTTCGAGCACCAGCCGGCCCACCTCATCGGTCATCGATGCGAGGAACCCGGCACGTTCTTCCGCCGAAAGCTTTCCGGCGGCCACCATCCGGTCGACGAAGATCTTGATGTTGACCTCATGGTCGGAGCAGTCGACGCCGGCTGAGTTGTCAATGGCGTCAGTGTTCAGGATGACACCCTGAAGCGCCGCTTCAATACGGCCGCGTTGCGTCATGCCGAGGTTTCCGCCTTCACCCACCACCTTCACGCGCAGATCCCGGCCGTCAACGCGGATGGCGTCGTTGGCCTTATCCCCCACGGAAGCATTCGACTCGGTGCTGGCCTTGACGTAGGTTCCGATGCCGCCGTTGTACAGGAGGTCGGCAGGGGCGAGGAGGATCGCCCGCAGCAGCTCAGGCGGGCTGAGTTCTGTCGTCTCTGCAGGAAGCCCCAGGGCCGTCCGCACCTGCGGTGACACCGGGATTGACTTGGCCTGCCGGGCAAAGACCCCGCCGCCCTCGCTGATCAGGGACTTGTCGTAGTCATCCCAGGAAGACCTCGGCAGCTCAAACAACCGCTGCCGCTCCACGAACGAGGCCTCCTCATCGGGGTTGGGGTCGAGGAAGACGTGCCGGTGGTCGAAGGCCGCGACGAGGCGGATATGCCTGGAGAGGAGCATGCCGTTGCCGAATACATCGCCTGACATATCTCCGACGCCCACCACCGTGAACGGTTGCGTTTGCGTATCCAAATCGAGTTCGCTGAAGTGCCGCTTTACTGATTCCCAGGCACCCCGGGCCGTGATGCCCATCGCCTTGTGGTCATAACCCACGGATCCGCCGGAAGCGAAGGCATCGCCCAGCCAGAAGCCGTATTCGGCGGACAGTCCGTTGGCGATGTCGGAGAAGGTCGCGGTTCCCTTATCCGCGGCCACTACCAGGTAGGAATCGTCGTCGTCGTGCCTGACAAGGTTCGACGGCGGGACCAGCCGTTCGCTGTCGCCTTCCGTCACGAGGTTGTCGGTCAGGTCAAGCAGGCCGCGGATAAACGTCTTGTAGCTTTCGACGCCCTCAGCCATCCACGCGGAGCGGTCCACTGCGGGGTCCGGAAGGCGCTTGGCGAAGAAACCACCCTTCGCTCCGGTTGGCACAATGACCGCGTTCTTGACGGTCTGCGCCTTGACGAGGCCAAGGACTTCGGTGCGGAAGTCCTCCCGGCGGTCCGACCATCGCAGTCCACCACGGGCCACCTTGCCGAACCGCAGGTGGACACCTTCGACCCGGGGAGAGTAAACCCAGATCTCGAACATCGGACGCGGGAAGGGCAGGCCCTCGATCCTGGCCGGGTCGAGTTTGAAACTCAGGTGTGGCTTGTTCTGGTAGTAGTTGGTCCGGAGCGTCGCTTCGATCAGGTTGACGAACGTGCGCAGGACCCTGTCGGCGTCGAGCGTGGCGACCTTCTCAATCGAAGCCGCCAAGTCCTGCCGCACGGATTCCTGCGCGTCCAGCCGCTCGTCGTCGCTCAGGGCAGGATCAAAACGGGCCGCAAAGAGGGCGCTCAGGCCCCTGGTGACGTCCGCATTCGCAAGCAGGGTGTCGGCCATGAAACCGAAGGAGTTGCTATTTCCCATCTGGCGCATGTACCGCGCGTAGGCCCGGAGCACGGTAATTTGCCGCCACTGCAGGCCTTCCCGGAGGACGAGCCGGTCGAACGCGTCCGATTCAGCTGCGCCTGTCACCGCCGCACCGAATGAATCGGCAAGCAGCTCGCCGGTGGAAACCGGATCCACACCCGCGGGGTATTTCAGCCCGAGATCGTACAGGAAGAAGTCACGGCGGTCCGCTGTCTCAATTTCGAAAGGCCGCTCGTCCAGTACCTCCAGCCCCAGGTTATGGAAGAAGGGCAGAATCTGGCTGAGGCTTTTCGGCTCCAGCATGTACAGCTTCACGCGCGCATCTTCCTCGAGCGTTGCGCCTGCACCTTCCGGGAGGTAAACGTGGACGCCGGGCCGCTCCTGGCGTGCGCCTACCGCCCGTTCCGCCGCCGCCCCGTACTTCTCGAAGCGCGCAATGTCCTCCAGGGCGTCTTCCACCTCGTAGTCCACGCGGTAGCCCGCGGGGAATGCTTCGGCCCAGATAGCGGCCAGTTCCTTGGCTTCCACCGGGTCCCTGCCCTCGCGCAGGACCTCGGCGATGCCTTCGCTCCAGGAACGGGCGGCACGGACAAGCCGCTTCTCCAGTTCCTCGGTGTTGACATGGCTGAAGTCGGCATTCTTCGGCAGGCGGATGCGGAAGAACAGCCGGGCCAATGCCGACTCCGTCATGCGTGCCTCATAGTCGATGGACACCGCCTGGAACGTCTCGCGAAGTTCCTGCTCGATGCGAAGCCGCACGTTGGTGGTGTAGCGGTCCCTGGGAAGGTATACGACAGCGGACATAAAACGGCCGTAGATGTCCGGCCGGAGGAAGAGCCTGGTCCGGCGCCGCTCCTGCAGTTTCTGGATGCCAAGGGCGGTGGCGGCCAGATCGGGGACTTCGATCTGGAACAACTCATCACGGGGGTATGTTTCCAAAATTCCCAGCAGGTCCTTGCCGGAGTGGGAATCCGGCGGGAAACCAGCGCTTCGGAGTACGGCGTCCACTTTTTCCCGGACAATCGGAATGTTGCGGACCGATCCGGTATAGGCGCTCGTGGCAAAGAGTCCGATGAAGCGGCGCTCACCGTTGACGTTGCCGGCAGCGTCAAAACTTTTGACCCCGATGTAGTCGAGGTAGGCCGAGCGGTGGACCGTGGAACGCGAGTTCGCCTTCGTGATGACCAGTGCCCGCTTTTCCCGCGCCTTTTTCCGGCCGGCGTCGGTCAGGTGCTGGATATGCGGCGAGTCGGCGACCGCCCGCAGGAGGCCCAGCCCGCTGTCTTCGCGGAGTTCCAGGACATCTTCGCCATCCACGTTCACCAGGTCGTATTCCCGGTATCCAAGGAAAGTGAAGTTCCCGTCATCCAGCCAGCGCAGGAGGTCCTTCGCCTGCCGCAGCTCCGCAATCTGTGCCGGGTTTGCTACCTGGTCAAGGCTCTCGGAGATCTGCCGGGCCTTCTGGCGCATTTTCGGCCAATCCTCGACGGCGGCGCGGACGTCATTGAGGACACGCTTAAGTCCCTCAAGCAGGGAATCCTTCGCGTCGTCAGAGATGCGGTTGATTTCGACGGCGATCCAGGACTCCATGTGCGAGGCATGCTCGCCCTGCGCAATGAGGTGGGACAGGCTGGGCATTGCCGCGGTGTCACCGCTGGAAATTCCAATGTGCGCGGGAACCCGGTTGACCTTGACCAGCTCGCCGCTTTCCCTGTCGCGGGTGGCAACGAAGAGCGGGTGAACCACAAGTTTGATGGCGGCGTGCTGACGGACGAGTTCTGCGTTGACTGAGTCAACCAGGAACGGCATGTCGTCCGTGACCACGAAGACCACGCTGCTGTCTTCCTCATCCACAACGCTGATTTTCGCCTGGCCGGGCTGCCGCACTGTTGCGACCTCACGGTGGTTGCCCGCCCGTGCCACCAGCACTTCCCGGGGGTAGCTCCTGGCATCCTCCTCGGCCAAATGCTGGTAGTAGTCCCCAATAAAGCCTTCCAGGCCTTCAATCGAAAGGGGCTGATCCTCCACGCTGGATCCAGACGACATCGACACACGCCTCCATCACAAGATATCTGCTGCACCATTGCAGCTCTTATGGCGAGCCTAGCCCTTTGACCTGCGCCCTGCTGTGGAAGAAAAGACAGAGGATTTCACTTTTTGCTGGTCAGGTGCACAAACAAGACTGCGAACTGCACGGCGCAACGCAGACTCGGGAGCAATTTCCAACAACAGCGAGCCCGCAAGCAGGGCTGCATCCGCAGCTGCCGGGTCGTACGGCAGGAAGGTTTCGATGCCGGAGGCAGGACCGTATCTTTCCCAGGCATCCTGCAACTGCCGCTCCGGACTCCGTCCCACCGACGAAGCACGAACCTTGTTCATGACCACCAACGGGGACGCCTGGGGAACGGCGGCTTCCAACTCAGCGAGGCCACGTACCAGGCGGGGAACTCCCACAGGGTCGGCGGCCCCGACCGCGTAGATGGTGTCGGCAAGCTCAAGCGGACGCAGCGTGGCGGCATTCCGGCGTGGCGCCATAGTGTCGAAGCTCAATTCTTCATCTGCTTCCAGGCAAAACCCGGTATCAACAACAATGACGTCGGCGATTTGCCGTGCCCGCTCCAGGACCAGGGCAAGGGCGGGCGCCCGGAGCTCGGTCCACCGGTCCGCGCGGGTAATGCCGGTGAGGACTGTGAACGTCCCCGACTTCGTGGCCACCGGGGTTGCAACTTTTTGAAGGGCGGAAGCATCCAGGGCGCCCTGGTCCGCCAGCCGGCATGCCTGCGCAAGGCCGGCTGATTCATCCAGCAGACCGAGAACGGCGGCTATGCTGGCGCCATAACTGTCCGCATCAACGAGGAGAACCTGTTTCCCGTCGGCCGCCATCTCGCCGGCGATGTTGGCCGCAACGGTTGTACGTCCCGGCGATCCAACCGGCCCCCAGACCGCAATGATTCTTCCCGCACCTGGCCCGTCCGGGACCACCGCCGGCTCTGCCTGGACCGTGCCCAGGGCAGCACCTGTGTCAGCAAGCGAACTCCAGGTGGCCGAACGACGACCTGCCCCCGTCAATTGCTCCACCGCATCTGCGATCCGGTCGGACAGTTCGGCGGACTCCACCCCGGTCAGCGCAGAGGCCACCCCAATTTTTCGCAGCCGTGCTGCTTCGTCGGCGTTGTCCGTCAACGCGATAATGGCCACTCCCACCGCTCCCAGCCTGTCAACCAGGGAGGCTGTCAGCCCCTCGGAGCCATCAGCCACGACGGCGGCCCGGGCAAGTCCGCTTTGGCACGCCGCTAAGAGCTCCGGCAGTTCCGCGCACCTCCTGACGACAGTGACAGGACCATGCAGCCGTTCAAGTCCGCCCACCAGATCCTCCCGGCTCTGGCCAACGGTGACTACCGGAATGTTCATCGGGAGCCGCCGCCCGGATTCCAGACAACCGAAATCTTTGCTTCGTTGGCCTGGGCGCCGAGCAAGGCAGGCATTTGGCTGTCCTCCACTAGGACCATCAGGACGGTGGTCTTAGTGGATCCCAAAGCTGTGGAGCCAGCTGTCACTTCCGCGATTTCAGCGCCGGAAAGGAGAAGCTTGGGTTCACTGTAACCATTTTTGGCGTCGGGCTGTGCAACCCAGACGTCCACCCTGGCGCCCTCGACTGCCTGCGACGGAAGCGTTTCGTCAATGGTCAGCGCCACCGGTTTGCGGTCCAGCTGGTCCACTTCCCCAAGGCTCGCCCGGGGTACCAGCTGGTCCTTGGCGATCCGCTGTACGGCAACCACGCCCTCGGGCAGGCCGGACTCCACAGGAATGTAATGTTGCTCGGTTTCGCCGAGGCGCACTTTAGCCCGGACCACGTTCTCGGCGGTCAAGGCCTCGCCCACGCCGATGCCGTCCCGCGCCGCGTAAACCTCCGTGGTCCGGTCGGCACTGTTGACCAGGAAGACGACGCCGGCAACGGAGACCAGGACCAGGAGAATGCCCATCAGCAGGCGCGGGTCCCGCCAGGATGGACGCTTAAGGCGTGCCGCCGTGGCAGACGAATCAGGAACCATGCCGCTTCTCCCCCTAGTTGCGCCGGCGCACTGTGGCCGGACAATTTATTGTTGCGGCAAGGGCGCTGGAACGAAAGCCCATAAAGCAAACAAGGCCAATCTGTGGATAACAGCAGCAAAACGGCTCATCTGATGGCAAAATGAATGCATGCCCAGGTTTCTCACGCTCGCGGATGTCGCAGAGCAGCTCCAGATCAATTCGCCTGCCGCTTATGCATTGGTGCGAAGCGGGGAGCTCAAGGCTATCCAGGTCGGTGGCCGGGGGCAGTGGCGGGTCGAAGAGAAAATGCTGGAGCAGTACATCGAGGAACGCTATGCCGAGGCCAGCCGGATGATCCAGGAGTCCAAATCACGGTCCGTCTGACCATTCCACGTGCGCCCTAATTTCCGGGCAGCGCGGCTGAAAGTCCTCGCCGCTACATGTCGTGGGTCCGCCGCGACCTTACAGCCGCCAATGCCGGAAACGGGATGGTAGAAACCTGGCTGACCTGGCCACTGCGGCGGGCCTCCCCGGCAGCAACAACCGCCAGGTCAATGAAGTCCTTCCCCACCCTGTCGATGACTCCCTCCATACGGACACTGCCGGCACCGTTTCCCAGTGTGACCGAAAGTTCCGTGCGGTCCCTTGCAAGGGCGCGCAAGGAATGCGCAAGTCCTATCGCACGGCGCACCGGCGAAGCCTCGGGTTGCGACCACCTCCCCAAACCCACGTAGCGGAGCGCCGCAGCGTAAGGAATGAGAACCTGGTGGTGGTCTTCGTCCAGCACCATTGCGTCCGCACCGGCATGGGACAGCGTGCCGTGAAATACCTCCCCACAGGCAAGATGGACACCCAGGCGGCAGCCGAGAGCTCCGCGGAGCCTGTCCGTGAATTCTACATTCACCATGTCGATTCTGGTGCGCTCGTTGATCTCAGCATCAAGAGACAGCCTGTCCGCTTCCGCGAACTGGCTTTCCATGTCGTTAAAGAGGGAATCCCAGCGCATCCGGTCAGCGTAGGACTCCACCGCGGGCTGGTCAACCCGGATTTTCATTCTCTCCACTGTCTAGACAAAAGCATCGAGACGAGCGCAAACTGAAGCAGACGTAAGCAAACTACATCAAACTGCATCAAAGAGGCTTGAAATGCGGAATCGTAAAGACACGGGGATCGGTGCTGACGCCACCGCAGCGGCGGGTCTGCTGGTGTTGGCCTTCACGCTGGTCCTTGTTGGAGCAGGACTTCTTGGCCAGTGGCAGGACTCGGCCGCCCGCCACCAGCGCCCTGAGGTGGAGGACGTGCTGGGCGCCGCCGCGGCCGCTGCCGGGGCAGTCCTCCTGCTCTGGTGGTTTGCGTCCCTTGCATGTGCTGCTGCCGGCGTGCTGCTGGAGAAACTCGGCAAGGCCAGGGCAGCCGCAGCGACCCGCAAAATGTCGCCCGCTTTTATGCAGCGCTTGGTTGTTGCAGCGGTTTCCCTTCAGCTTTTGTCCGGCGGTGTTGCCGCACACGCCGCAGTTCCGGCACCGGGTCCACAGTGGGCTCCGACGCAAGGCCAGGGGTCCTCTGCGCCGGCGGCATCCGGACCGGAACGGGCCACGCCGGCAACGGGCGAACAGGAAGCAGCTCCGCCTCCAGACAACGCCAGCGAGCCGTCCGTGCCTGCAAGCCCAGGCAGTGGACCAGGTGCGGCTGCGCCCGTGACCGGTGGCTCCGGGCCGCAACCAACGTCCGACCCTTCGCCGGCCCCTCTACCTTCCGCCGCAGACCAGGTCCCGGTAAACAACCAGGCCCCGGTACCCGGGCAAACTGAGCCCATACTTCCGGCTCCATCAACAATTCAACCGCGCTGGCAACCATCGGCTCCGATCGTCGAGCCCGGGTTGCTGACCGCACCTGACGTGCGCAGCGACGCCGGCATCCATCTGGGGACAGGCCGGTACAGCGGGCCGGTAGCCGTCCTTGCCGGAGACAGTCTGTGGGACATCGTGGCGGATCAGTTGGGGCCCGGTGCCTCGGACGTGGACATAGCTCTTGAGTGGCCGCGGTGGTACGAAGCCAACAAAACCCTCCTTGGCGAGAACCCGGATGTACTTCTTCCCGGGCAAATCCTGGTGCCTCCTACGTCCGCGTAGCCACCCGCAACACCACCGGCGGGCATCCGGCCTTCCGGGCACAACCATAAAAAGGGGAAACCAATGTCTGCAGTGACGCCAATCCGGGCAGCCCAGGAGGGCTCCGACAGGGAAACGGGAAGAGACCGGGAGGCCGCCGCACTTCGGAACCCGGCGCTGGACCAGGGGCGGGCAGGCTTTTATCGCCCCGGAACCCAGCCCGCGCTGCGGTCCGTCGACGAGACTGCAGAAGTGCGCGCGATCACCCGCGGCACCGTGCAGGCAGCGATGGAGGTATTGGCCGGAATCCGGCCCATCCACCAGCTGGCACGGCGGCTCGATCCACGATGCCTGGGGAATCTGCAGCACCGGGCGTCCCTGATCAGGCGGGAGCTCACCCGTACAGGGAATCCCGCCCTGGCCCGGCTCCACAGGAATTCCACCGTCCGCTCAGTCCGCGTCTGCGAGGTGGCGGATGGCATCTACGAAGCCAGCGCCGTTGTGGTGGACGACGTCCGTGCCCGTGCCGTCGCCATCCGGCTGGAGCGCAGCAAGCATGTCTGGAGGGTGACTGAACTTGTCATCGGCTGACCCACGCAAAGAGGCAGGGCCGGGAAAGTGCTTCCCGCCCTGCCTCTGCCTGCTTTCCGTGCGGCTGCCTGGTTTAAGGCGCGGCCGTCAGCGCCGCTTCTTCTTGGCCGAACGCCTGGCCGCATCCTGGGCTGCCGCCTTGGCCGGATTTCCCGAACGTCCCGACTGCCTGGTCTCCACGCGGGTCTGCGTCTCGCCGCTTTCGCTGGGAGCGGTGTACTGCAGCTGGGCAGGCCTTTCCGGCGCTTCCAGGCCAGCCGCGCGGACCTGGGGCTCCACGTGCTCCGTGTGCCCGCCGGCAGCATCCGGTACTACCACGTCCTGGGCAGGGGTGACTTCCACTTCCAGGTTGAACAGGAACCCTACGCTTTCCTCGCGGATGGCCTCCATCATGCCCTGGAACAGGACGAAGCCCTCACGCTGGTATTCCACGAGAGGATCACGCTGGGCCATGGCCCGCAGCCCGATTCCTTCCTTAAGGTAGTCCATCTCATAGAGGTGTTCCTGCCATTTGCGTCCAATGACGGACAGGACCACACGGCGCTCCAGCTCCCGCATGCTCTCCGAACCGATGGCTTCCTCCCGCGCCTGGTACACCAGGCGGGCGTCGGACAGCAGCTCTTCCTTGAGGAACTCAACGGTCAACCGTGATTTGCCGCCCGCCTCTTCAATGATGTCCTCGGCGGTGACGCTTACCGGGTAGAGCGTCTTCAGGTTGGTCCACAGCTGGTTGAAGTCCCAATCGTCGCCGTTACCTTCCGCGGTTGCGTCATCGATCAGCGCGGAAATGGTGTCCTCCACGAAGAACTGCACCTTTTCGTGCAGGTCGTCACCTTCCAGGATCCGCCGCCGGTCACTGTAGATGGCCTCGCGCTGGCGGTTCAGGACGTCGTCGTACTTCAGCACGTTCTTACGCTGCTCGGCGTTCCGGCCTTCCACCTGTCCCTGCGCGGAAGCGATAGCGCGCGAGACCAGCTTGGACTCCAGCGCAACGTCGTCCGGAACCGAGCTGTTCATCAGGCGTTCGGCGGCACCGGAGTTGAAAAGCCGCATGAGGTCATCAGTCAGCGACAGGTAGAAGCGGGACTCGCCGGGGTCGCCCTGGCGCCCGGAACGGCCGCGGAGCTGGTTGTCGATCCGGCGGGATTCGTGCCGTTCGGTTCCCAGGACGTAAAGGCCGCCCAGGTTCAGAACTTCCTCGTGTTCGTCCTTAACCGACTGCTTGGCTGCGTCGAGGGCTGCGGGCCAGGCGGACTCGTACTCCTCGGAGTTCTCCTCGGGATCCAGCCCCCGCTTTGCCAGTTCGGCGACGGCGGTGAATTCCGCGTTGCCGCCCAGCATGATGTCGGTACCGCGGCCGGCCATGTTGGTCGCCACGGTGACGGCGCCCTTCCGGCCGGCCTGGGCAACGATGGCAGCTTCCCGTGCGTGGTTCTTTGCGTTGAGCACCTCGTGGCGGATGCCCTCCTTCGCCAGGAGCCGCGAAAGGTATTCGCTTTTCTCGACGCTGGTGGTGCCCACCAGGACCGGCTGGCCCTTTTCGTGCCGCTCGGCGATGTCACGGACAACGGCGTCGAACTTGACGGTTTCGTTCTTGAACACGAGGTCCGGCTGATCGATGCGCTGCATGTCGCGGTTGGTGGGAATGGCCACGACGCCCAGCTTGTAGGTGCTCATGAACTCGGCTGCCTCGGTTTCGGCAGTTCCTGTCATGCCCGAGAGCTTGTGATACATGCGGAAGTAGTTCTGCAGCGTCACGGTAGCCAGCGTCTGGTTTTCGGCCTTAATCTCGACGCCTTCCTTGGCCTCGATCGCCTGGTGCATGCCCTCGTTGTAGCGGCGGCCGGCAAGGATGCGGCCGGTGTGCTCATCCACGATCAGGACTTCGCCGTCCAGGATGACGTAGTCCTTGTCCCGCTTGAACAGTTCCTTGGCTTTGATGGCGTTGTTGAGGAACCCGATGAGCGGGGTGTTCGCGGATTCGTACAGGTTCTGGATGCCGAGGTAGTCCTCGACCTTTTCGATCCCGCTTTCCAGCACGCCGACGGTACGCTTCTTTTCGTCCACCTCGTAGTCCTTCTCGGGCTGCAGCCGGAGGACCACCTTGGCGAATTCGCTGTACCAGCGGTTCGTGTCCCCCTGTGCGGGGCCGGAAATGATGAGCGGTGTGCGGGCCTCGTCGATGAGGATGGAGTCGACCTCATCCACAATGGCAAAGTTGTGTCCGCGCTGGACGAGTTCGTTCCTGTCCCACGCCATGTTGTCGCGGAGGTAGTCAAAACCGAACTCGTTGTTGGTTCCGTACGTGATGTCCGCGGCGTACTGCTGGCGCCGGACGGCAGGATCCTGGTTTGACAGGATGCATCCGCTGGTGAGGCCCAGGAACCGGTAGACGCGGCCCATCAGGTCAGACTGGTATTCGGCGAGGTAGTCGTTCACGGTGACCACGTGGACGCCCTTGCCGGTGAGAGCGTTGAGGTAGGCAGGAGCGGTTGCCACCAGGGTCTTGCCTTCACCGGTCTTCATTTCTGCAATGTTGCCCAGGTGCAGTGCCGCGCCGCCCATCAGCTGGACGTCGAAGTGCCGCATTCCGAGGGTTCGTGAGGACGCTTCCCGTACCGCGGCGAAAGCCTCCGGGAGCAGGTCATCCAGCTGTTCGCCGTCCTGGTGGCGTTCGCGGAGACGGTCTGTTTCCTCACGGAGTTCAGCGTCGGTGAAGGTCTTAAACGAGTCTTCCAGCGCATTGATGGAGTCGGCATAATTACGCAGTTGCCGCAGCGTTTTTTTGTCACCCGTGCGGAGTAGTTTTTCGATAAGTGATGCCACGTGAAGATGCTCCCAGTCTCATGCCGCCGAATTCTGGCGTTTTTAGTCTACGGGAGAGACAACCGGCAGGTGCCTGTTTCCCTGAGAGCGGATACCACCCTATGTGTTGGCGACAGGCCGGGCAACGGCCGCCGCGAGGGCGGCCGCGAGGTCTCCCGCAGGGTAGATCTCCACCTCGTGCAGTCCCAGCCACTCAGCCATCAGGAACAGTTCCGCGGCGAGTTCGACGGCGGTGTCCGGCGGCGCGTCCGGCTCACCGAACGCAGACCGGACGAGCAGTCTCCCGCCGGCGCGGTCAGCCTTCAGGTCCACCCTGGCGACGATCCGGTCTCGGAGGAGGAATGGAAGGACATAGTAGCCGTAGCGCCTTTTGTGTTCCGGCGTGTAGATCTCAATACGGTAGTGGAAGCCGAAGAGTTCCTCGAGCCGCCGGCGTTCAAAGACCAGGGAATCGAACGGGCTGAGCAAGGCACGTCCCGTCGCCCGCCGGGGCAGGACAGCATCAACGTGCCGGTAAACGTTCCTGCCCCAGCCGGCCACGGTCACCGGCTCCAGCCTGCCCTTTCGGACAAGGTGCTCCACGGACTCCACCGTTGCCTTCATGGGTGTCCTGAAGTAGTCGGCAAAGCAGCGCACGCTTCCTATGCCGTGTGCCTGCGCTGCTGCCTCTGTCAGCCGGTGCAGCGCCGCTGCAGGGTCGGGGTCATGGGCCCCGGCAGCGACATGCGGCAGCACCTTGCCGGTCAGGGTGTATTTGCGCTCAAACTGCTCGGTCCTGGAAGCAGCCGAGACGAGGCCCTTCTCGAAGAGATGCTCCAGGACGCGTTTCACCGCGTTCCAGTTCCAACCCCAGTTCACCCTTTGCCGGTCCTCAACGTGGCCGATTCTGGCGGTGATTTCCGAGGCCGTCATCGGGCGGCTGTGTGCGAGCGTATCCAGTATCTTCGCGGCGACGGCACTGCGCTGATGGGGGTCCATGCGCGCGGCGCCGACCCAGGCGCGTTTCTGCCAGTGAAGCAGGTCCGGGTAATGCTCCGGGCGGATATAGCTTGCCTCGTGGGCCCAGTACTCCACCATGCGACGGGGATGGACGCTGGACATCCGCCGCAGGATGGTGCGGTCGTAGTTGCCCAGGCGGGAGTAGAAGGGAAGGAAGTGACTGCGCGAGAGGACGTTGACGGAGTCGATCTGGACAAGCTGGATCTGGGCAAAGGTACGGCCCACCGTCCGTGAAGTCACGGGACCGGCGGGCCGTCCTTTGTGGAGTCCCTGTGCTGCCAAAGCGATTCGCCGTGCCTGGTCCAGGCTCAGCGCTGCTGACACATCAGTCCTCTCGGTGGGTGGCTTGCACCCTTAGGCGTTGGCGGCGGCGTCATCCGAGCGGTAGGCCAGGATCTTTTCTTCCACCACAGTATCTCCGGGCTCGCACTCATGGTCCAGCGTAATAACGCCGTACGTCCAGCCGCGGCGCCGGTACACCACAGAAGGGGTGTTGGTGGCCTTGTCAACGAAAAGGTAGAAATCGTGGCCGACGAGTTCCATGTTGTCTACGGCGTCGTCGAGGGAAAGGGACGCAGCAGGAAAGACCTTGCGCCTGATCAGGACGGGGGAATTCCCGGCGGGAATGTCATTGTCGACGTCGTAGGGGGACTTCTCGGCGGGGGCGGCCACAGCCTCGTTCCGGTGGCTCGCCTCAAGGTACAGCGGCTCGTGGGCACTTGCCGGTTCGAGCGTGGCAGTCGCTTCACGGACCGCCTTGGGAGTGTGGCGCCCGTGGTGGACCTTTTTCCGGTCCTTCGCGCGGCGGAGACGCTCAAGCAGTTTGTTGTATGCAAGATCAAATGCAGCGAACTTGTCGGCGGCGCTGGCTTCGGCACGGATCACGGGTCCACGGCCCAGTACTGTCACCTCAACGGTCAGCTGATCGCCGGTCTGCCGGGCATTGGTCTCCTTGGAGACCTTGGCGTCGACCCGCTGGACTTTGTCTCCAAGCGATTCGATCTTTGAGATCTTCTCCCCGGCATATTCGCGGAACCGGTCTGAAACTGTCAGATTTCGTCCGCTGATCATAAACTCCATGGTGCCCTCCAAATGACTTCGGTGACACGACGGCGGCGCTTCCCTGGGCCGAGCTGTCTGACAGTCGAGCCCCTCTCCGAGCCGCCATCGAAAGGTACATTCTGTTCTTGGTACCCACCACCGACGTTAGTTCATAGCCATGCGTTATTCATCCTTTCCTGGTTTATTTTTTTCTAAGTCATGGTTGCTTCCGCTGGTCCTCAGGGGAAGCAGCGCCGCCACCGCCGGCATCCGGCGCGCGTGTCGCGGCCAGGACTACGCCGCCCGCCACAATGGCACCTGCCTGGTGCAGTGCCCGTGCAGCTTCCGCCAATGTGGCACCCGTGGTGAGGACGTCATCAACGATGATGCAGCGGCGTCCTTCGACCCTTCCCTGGCCCCGGCGCCGGACCTCCATGGAGCCACGGACCCGCTTTGCGCGGGCACCGCGGTCCAGGCCTTTCTGGCCTCCCGTCAGGCGCAGGCCTTCTTTGCCGGTCTTCGCCAGGACGTTCACCACGCCAATGCCCGGAAGTTGCCGCGAAGCCTCTGCCAGGAGCAGGTGGACGGGGCTGAATCCCCGGTTCATGTACGCCGCGGAACTGGTGGGAACTGGAACGAGCGCGATTGACGGCCCCTCCCCCGCTGCCGCCCGGACAGCTCCGGCCAAAGAGCGGCCAAGAGCGGTTTTGAGCTGATGCTGGCCGTGCCTTTTAAAGGAGAGGAGGGCCTGCGCCAATTCCTCCCGGTAGACGCCGGCTGCAACGACCGGAAGCAGGACCGTTCCCCGGATGTCCATCAGCGCAGGCGCTCCGCTTTCCGCCCTGAAGGGTTCCTTGGTCAGGCGCCTGATGTGGCGCTCACAGGCAGTGCACAACGCCCGGTCTTCCGCGCCGCAGCACACGCAGTCCACGGGAACAGCCAGCGCAAGGAGATCGGCAGCGGCACCGGCCATTTGGTCGGCAAACCGCAGCAGTGTGCTCTGATGGTCAGAACGGTGCCGGGCAGGCCGGGGCGCAGGCGCCAGGAGGTCCGGATCGGCCCTGGACCGGCTCCTGCCGGGCAAGCCGGCTTTGCTGCTCACCCCTTAACACTCGGCGCGGTCCGGCATGAAGCGGAAGACGGCAGCAGGCGTATGTGGGTAAGTCGGGGTGCCTTGTTCAGCCCGGGAACGAGGGATCGATCGGGCCCTTGATCTGCGGCGACCATCCGTTGCCCAGCCGTTGGAAGATGCCCTCCGAGGACTGCGCGTAAACTTCCTCGGCGCCATTTCCGGCGCTGAGGGCCACCAACCCCGGCCACGGAGCAAGTTGCTGCGGCTGCCCGGACGTGAGGGACAGCAGTTCCGGGGTGACGTTGGAGCCCGCGGATCCCTTCATGACGGCCACGGTGGTATCGCTGACCCATGCGCCCTGGTCCGGGTTGCTTTCGGTGGCCAGCGTGACGGGCGCTGTCAGCTCCCGGGGCGTTCCGTCGCCACCCCGGATGATGCCTGTCACCTGCACTCGCGTCCTGCCGTTTTGCTCCGAGATGACCAGCGCTCGCACGCCTTCCCGCGAAATCCGGAATTCCTTGACCGTCCGTCCTGCAAGCCACGCCGGAGTCAGGGTGACTGAAGGGACCTGCGATCCTTCGGTGACGCCGGTGGGCCGGTAGGCAACCACCTCGGTGCCGCCGTCCGCTCCCGGGCCTGCGGTCCACACCCAGTCGCTGAGCCCGAAGGACGGGCGGCTCAACGTGCTTCGCGTGGTGAGCGCACGGGGCGGCTGCCCGGGGCTGATGCTGTACAGGGTTGTCCGGCTGTCATTGAGGAACGCGGCCGTCTGCGACACCGGGGATTCCGCCGGAAAGCGCGGGTTAAGCGCAGAGACGGGCTGCATGTCCGGCAGCGGGGAAACCCTGTTGTTCTCGTACCTCACCAGCTCATTTCCGCTGATGGCGATTTGCCGCGAGGGGACGCTCTTGTCCTGCACCGGCGGCAATACGGATCCGTCGTCCTCCACGCGCACCAGATCCTGGTTGGCGCGCAGCTCAACGTTGACGACGTCGGGCTGGCTGCGGAACGTCAGCGTCAGCTGCATTTGCATGCGGAGGCGGTCCTCCGGTGACGTTTCCATCAGCTCCTTCGCCGTCAGGTCCACCTGCGCGGCGCCTGAAACTACGGGGACCGATTCGCGGGCCAGCTTGATTCCGGATGGGAAGGCACTGGCTACGGCACCGCGGAGGTACGGGGCCGGCCCGGCGAGCAGGGCGCTCGTCATGGACTTCACCGTTTTGTTCCTGATGAACCAGCGGACGTCCGGGACGGCGAACGTGAAGGTGGGGTCGAAGAAGTAGATCGGATATGCCCCGTAGATCACCTTGAAGGTTTCCTCGGGGATGGCCGTGCCGTCCGGAATGGCCGAAATCCTCCACTCACCGTCAACCTGGGTGACGGTGACTGGTATCTTTTCGACGGTTCCTTCCGGCGACTGTGTGGCGATACCGTCAGCGTCAACGGTATAGGCGACGTCCAGCTCGTAGTTGAAGACGTTTTCAGTATCCGTTGCAACGACGCGGGCGTCACGATAGACGAGCGCGCGCTGGTCCGGCTTCCAGGACACGGATGATGCCTGCGTCAGGTACTGGCGGGCCACGGCGTAGTCGTCCTCGTACCCGCTTCCTGCCCGGTAGAAGTAGTCAATGATGGTTTCCGGCGATGCACCGTCTTGCGGGGCGGCCGGCAGGAACACCGGTGCGCTGAGGTTTCCGGCGCTGCCTTCGCTGCTCTTCCCGACAGGTCCTGATGTGGGTATTCGCGCGCAGCCCGCCAGCAGGACCAGCAACAGGGCAAGCAGGAAGGCAGCGCATCGTGCCTGGCCGTGGCCGCGGCCCATCATGGGGTCTCCTTTGACGTCGGCACCGGAACCAGCCGCGAAGAGCCGGTTTCGAGGACCAGCATGTTCCTGTTGTCGGTTTCCCGGGGGATGTTGCCGGGCTCCCCCGGAATCATGACGTCGTCCGGTTCGAGATGGATGGGGGATGTATCAATGTCCTCGCCTTGGCGCAGCGGCAGTGTGAGCAGGAAGTTGGCACCGCTGCCCTTCCTGCCCCACGCCTGCAGCCAGCCGTTGTGCAGCTTGGTGTCCTCCATGGCAATGGACAGCCCCAATCCGCTGCCTCCCGTTGTACGGGCACGGGCCGGATCCGCACGCCAGAACCTGTCGAAAACGCGGGCGGCTTCCGCCGGCTCCATGCCGATGCCATGGTCTCGGACCGCAATTCCGACGGCGGTTTGGCTGGCTGCCACGGTGACCGTCACCGGTTTTCCTTCACCGTGTTCAACGGCGTTCAGGATCAGGTTCCGCAGGATCCGGTCGATCCGCCGGGCATCCATGTCCACGATGATGGCGCCCGCCGGAGCGCTAAGGACAATCCCGGAACCGTATTCGGCCGCTACCGGCGCCGCACCTTCAATGACGTGGGCAACAACCTGCAGGATGTCCTCGGCTTCCGCATCCAGCACGGCCACGCCGGCGTCGAACCGTGAGATCTCAAGGAGATCCGACAACAGCGATTGAAAGCGTTCCACCTGGTTGTAGAGCAGTTCAGCGGAGCGCTTGTTAATAGGGTCAAAGTCGTCGCGGGCGTCGTACAGGACCTCCGCCGCCATCCGGACCGTGGTCAACGGCGTCCTCAGCTCATGCGAGACATCGGATACGAAGCGCTGCTGCATTTGCGAAAGGGTGGCCAGCTGCGTGATCTGCTCCTGGAGGCTGGCAGCCATGTGGTTGAAGGAGGCGCCGAGGCGGGCCACCTCGTCCTCACCACGGACCACCATCCGCTCCTGCAGCTGTCCGGCGGCAAGTTTCTCCGAAACCATCGCGGCATGGCTGACCGGGCTGACGACGTTGCGGGTGACATACCAGGCCACTGCACCGATCAGCAGCACCAGTACAGCGCCGCCTGCCCACAGCACGCTCTGGATCTCGTCCAGGGTCTGCTGTGCGGTGTTAAGGTCGTAAATCAGGTACAGCTCATAGACCGTGCCGTTAAATGTCACCTTGTTGCCAACGGCGATGCCCGGCCGGTCCTCAGTGCCCACCGGAATGACCGTGGACGCCCAGTACTGGTCCTTTCCGGACTCCTGCACGGCTTTGCGCAATTCAGGTGGAATAACGCTGACCGTCAACTGGTCGGAGGCACGGGACTCAACCCAGCGGTTCCTCGGCTTGGTCTGCTCAGGCATGGCCTCGAACACGTAGCGGCGCTGGATTACCGAGCCGCGCCCTTCGACCGCGTTCAGGGTGTCGTAGACCAGGGTGATAACGCTGGACTGGTCGGTGACCTGGGCGCCGTCGAAGGTGTCCTGGACCTGCTTGACGTGGTAGCGCGTCTCTGACTCGGCCTGTGTCAGGCGCTCCTGGAAAAGGTTGTTGGCGATCTGGTTGGAAAGGTAGGCGCCAACAACCGCGAAGGAGGTGACGGCAAGCAGCAGCGTGGTGAGAACCGTCCGGAATTGCAGCGACCGCCGCCACCGGCGGTGCAGGGCACGGCCAATGTAGCGCAGGGCCGGCAGGAAGCGGCGGAAACCCATCCTGACGAGCCGTGCCACACGCAGGCTGACGATCAGTGCACGCCGCTGCCAGATCCGGGCTCGGAACGCCAGGCGCCGGAAGCCCGGGGTCAGGGCGTCCGTGTGTCCGGGGGCCGCATCGGGGTCAGTTGTTCCGGGGCGGCCGGTGTTGCCTCCGGCAGCGGGGGTCGCGGGAGCGGGAACGCCCGGACCGCGTCCCCCATCAGGTGCAGCGGGATCAGGCCCCTGCTTTGTAGCCGACACCACGCACCGTCAATACGACTTCAGGAGCCTCAGGGTCCTGCTCGATCTTGGACCGCAGGCGCTGGACATGGACGTTGACCAGGCGGGTGTCCGCTGCGTGCCGGTAACCCCAGACCTGTTCGAGCAACAGTTCGCGGGTGAAAACCTGCCACGGTTTGCGGGCGAGGGCCACCAGGAGATCAAACTCAAGCGGAGTCAGCGAGATGCGCTCATTTCCCCGGCTGACGGTGTGGCCGGCGACGTCGATGGTGATGTCGGCGATCCGGAGGGTTTCGGGGGCCTTCTGGTCCCCCGGGCGGAGGCGGGCACGGACGCGGGCCACGAGCTCGGCGGGCTTGAAGGGCTTCGGCACATAGTCGTCGGCACCGGATTCCAGTCCGCGGACGACGTCGGAGGTGTCCGACTTGGCGGTGAGCATGACGATAGGCACATCCGACTCGGACCGGATCTGCCGGCAGACCTCGATGCCGTCCACGCCGGGAAGCATGAGGTCCAGCAATACAAGGTCCGGCCTGGATGACCGGAAAACGTCAAGCGCCTTTGCGCCGTCAGCGCAGAAGACCGGCTCGAAGCCGTCATTGCGAAGAACAATTCCAATCATTTCGGCCAGCGCTTCATCATCATCAACCACCAGAATGCGTGCCTTCATAGTTATATATTCCCTTATCAGGCAGGCTTTGTCCTGTTCAGCGCCTTACGGCATGGCGGAACGCTAGGACGTCCGACGCCGGAACTATAGGCTGGGGATGATGCCGGACCTTCCCGGCGCCCTCCGGAAGTCGTACTGCGGGCGCGGGCAGCATTCGGACCAGCACGGGGGAAGGAACATGGTGTCATCACAGGATTCAGGCCAGGAGGAGCCCGGACGCCGGGACGGGCGCGCTGACGGGCGGGACCAGGACGGCCAGGGCCCGGGAGACGCCTCCACCCCTGCATCACCGGCCAGCCCGGATCCATGGGGTGAAACGCCGCAGTGGAAACCCCCAGCCGGGCAGCAGGCACAACAGCCGTGGGGGCAAAATACCTGGCACCCGCCCGCCGGCCAGCAGCCCAGCCAACAGCCGCCAGGGCAGCCTTGGGGACCACCTTCCTGGCAGCAGCAGGCCCCCGGACAACAGCCTGTCTGGGGCGCAAGCGCCGGTGGCGCATTCCCCCAGGGCGCATACCCCCAAGGCACCTATCCGGGACCGCCGTATCCCGGAGCCCACTACGGTGGCCCCTACGGCCAGCCCCGCTACGTTGCCCCGCCCAAGCCGGGCATTGTTCCGCTCCGCCCCCTCATGTTCGGGGAAATCATGGACGGCTCCTTCCAGGCCATCCGCCGGAACGCCAAGGCCATGCTGGGCGCGGCCTTGCTGGCCCAGTCACTGGTGGCCATTCTCGCAGCCGTGATTACCGCGGTAACCGCAACCTCCGTGGGTTCCATCGAAGCCTGGGCAGAGACTGCCAGCCCCGCGGACCTCGCCTCGCTGGGGTTGGGCTTCGGTGCCGCCATCCTGGTGGTCGGCATCCTGACACTGTTTACCTCGGCGATCCTCCAGGGCGCCATGGTGGTTCCGGTGGCCCGGTCCATCCTCAACCGCCGCACGGGCTTCCGGCAGATGTGGACCCTGGCGCGGTCGAGGGCGGGCGCCCTGGTCCGCCTTGCGCTGGTGCTCATGGCGGCCGGCCTGCTGGCGTTCGCACTCCTCGCCGGGGTGGCCGTCGCGCTGGTATCCGGCATGGAAGGAACCGGGGCCCTCATACTGGTACCACTGGTCCTGGGCTTTATTGCGTTGTTCATCTGGATCACCATCAAAGTGATGGTGGCTCCCGCTGCGGTTGTCATTGAGGAACTCGGAGCCCTGGCCGGGTTACGCCGGTCCTGGGAGCTGACCCGCGCCAACTGGTGGCGGATCCTGGGAATCACGCTCGTGGTCAGCATCATGGTGGGAGTCATCAGCCAGGTGGTGATGATCCCGGTGAGCCTTCTGACAAGCCTCCTCACCACCTTCGCATCACCGCACGGCGGCAGCGGGCAGGAAGCTGCGGTGGCTGTGGCTGTTGGAGTTGTCACGGCGGTCCTTGGCGCCCTGATCGGGGCACTTGGTTATGCGTTCCAGACGTCCGTCATGGCCCTGCTCTATATGGACCTGCGGATGCGCAAGGATGGCCTGGACATCGTGCTGTTGCGGCTGATGGAATCAGGCGCTGATCCCGACGGCGTCCCGGGCCGCGGCGTCGCGGCGGGGGTTCCGGGACGGGAAGGTCACGGGCCTGCGGCGGGAGCCTGGCCGGATGTCCGCTGAGCCGCCTGTGCTCCCGGATGCGGAGGAAGCCCGGCGCTGGGCAGTGGAGGAACTGGGCAAGTCTGAGTACCGCGAGGCCACCCCGTCCTGGCTTCAAACGCTGTGGATGGACTTCCTGGACTGGCTCTCGTCCCTGGATGGGTCCGCCCAGTCGGCGGGGCCATTGCCAACACCGGTCATCGGGATCGTGGTCGCCCTAATCATTGCCGTCGCCGTCATCCTCGCCCGGCCACGCCTGAACGCCGCATCCAGGCAGCCCAAGGACGTTTTTGAGGCGGACTACGAGGTGACTGCGGCTGACTACCGGCGGCGCTCCGAAGCGTCTGCCGCGGCAGGGAACTGGGGGGACGCCGTCGTCGACCGCTTCCGCGCGCTCGTCCGCTCGGCCGAGGACCGCACCATCCTGGATCCCCAGCCCGGCCGGACGGCGGACGAAGTGGCGCGCGAGTTGTCCGTGCCGTTCGGCGCGGAAGGGCACCGCCTGGACCACGCGGCAAGCACTTTCGACGCCGTCCGCTACGGAAACATGGCGCCGGGCAGCTCCGATTATGCGGACATGGCCGCCCTGGACGCCGCCCTCGAAGCGGGCAAACCCGAACGTTCCCAGGCACAGGGCCGCGGGGAGGTCATGCCATGACGGGCATTGATACCGCCGGCATAAGGCAGCCGGAGACCAGAGTTGACGGTCCGGACACGCTCCCGGCGCCCGGTCGAGGCCCGCTTGGATGGCTGCGAAGGCACCGGTCCCTCGCCGTCCTCGCCACGGTTTGCGCCATCGCCCTAGGTATGGCCGTCTGGGGCCAGCTTGCCCCCAAAGGTGACGCCACTCCCCTGTCGGTCAGCAATGCGGGACCGGAAGGGGCACGGGCAGTCAGCGAAATCCTCGGCCGGCACGGAGTTGACGTGCACAAGGCCCGAAACTTCGAAGCAGCCATGTCCGCGTTGGAAGCAGGCTCCTCCCCTACCCTCCTGCTGTACGACCGGAGCGGTATCCTCGACGAACCGCGGCTCCTTGATCTTGCGGCCGCAGCGGGGCGGTTGGTGCTGGTGACGCCCAGGCTGGAGACGCTGTCCGCCCTGGACAGTGACATCCGGCAGGCGGGTGTGGTGCCCGATGCCTCCCCCGCACTCGTCCCTGGCTGCTCCCTTCCGGACGCGCAGGCTGCCGGGGACATCTCCGGCAAGTCGGGCTTCGTGTACGACGGCGGGGTGTCCTGTTACCGTCCTTCCGGTTCGGCCGCCGGGCTGCTTGCCGTCAGCGGGGACGGGCGGTTGTCCGTCCTGGGCAGCACCGGAGTGTTGAGCAACGACGGGCTGGATGAGCTGGGACACGCTGCACTGGCCCTTCGGACCCTCGGCGGTTCATCGGACCTGGTCTGGTACCTGCCCTCGCTGGAGGACCTGAATACCTTCGGCTCACCGCAAACCCTCGACGACCTGGCGCCGGATTGGGTCCGGTATCTGGGTCCCTGGCTCATCGTCGTGGCCTTGACGGCGATCGCCTGGCGCGGCCGGCGCCTCGGTCCCCTGGTGTTTGAACCGCTGCCAGTGGTGGTCAAGGCAGTAGAGACGGCGGAGGGACGCGCGCGGATGTACCACGACGCGCACGCCGTCGAGCAGGCCCGCGACAACCTCCGGGCCGGAACGCTGGCGAGGCTTGCCGGGAAGTTGCGCCTGGGGCCGGGGGCCACTGCCGAGCACACCATTGATGCGGCGGCACGGTTGCTGGGCAGGCCCGCAGCGGAAGTCCGGGACCTCGTCAACCACCATCCCCGCACCGAGGCCCGGCTCGTGGCCTGGGCGCAGGAACTGAACAACCTAGAGAAAGAGGTCAGCAGCCGATGAGTGAACACGGCAGTGGCCAGCGGGTCCTTGATCCGATGGAGCACGATTCCGCCCGGCAAGCCCTTTTGGACGTGCGCCATGAGGTGTCAAAGGCGGTGGTGGGGCAGGACGCCACCGTTACCGGAATGCTGATCGCCCTGCTGTCCCAGGGGCACGTGCTGCTGGAGGGTGTGCCGGGAGTCGCCAAGACCCTGCTGGTGCGTGCCCTGTCCGCCGCGCTGAGCCTGGATACGAAGCGCGTGCAGTTCACCCCCGACCTGATGCCGGGGGATGTCACGGGATCCCTGGTGTACGACTCGCACACGTCCGAATTCACCTTCCGTGAGGGGCCCGTCTTCACCAACCTCCTCCTGGCGGACGAAATCAACAGGACGCCACCCAAGACCCAGGCGTCGCTGCTGGAGGCGATGGAGGAGCGGCAGGTTTCGGTGGATGGAGTGTCCCGGCCCCTGCCGTCACCGTTCCTCGTGGCCGCCACCCAGAACCCCGTGGAGTATGAAGGGACGTATCCACTTCCGGAAGCGCAGCTGGACCGGTTCCTGCTTAAGCTCACCATGCCGCTGCCTGATCGGCGGGATGAGATGGAGGTCATCCGCCGCCACGCTGCCGGCTTTGATCCGCGTGACCTGGCCGCCGCCGGCGTCCAGCCCGTTGCGGGTGCCGCTGACCTGGAGCGGGCACGGCACGCGGTAAGTGGTGTGGCCGTGGAGCAGGAAATCATCGGCTACATCGTGGACCTGGTGCGTGCCACCCGCACGGCGCCATCATTCCTGCTGGGTGTTTCGCCCCGCGGTGCCACGGCACTCTTGAATACATCCCGGTCCTGGGCCTGGCTTTCCGGCAGGGGTTTCGTGACCCCGGACGATGTCAAAGCACTGGCACTGCCCTGCCTGCGGCACCGGGTTGCCCTGCAGCCGGAAGCCCAAATGGACGGGGTCCGCGTGGACGATGTGCTGGGCAGCATCCTGGCGTCCGTTCCCGTTCCACGCTGATGGCCATCTCCGGGCGTTACGTGCTGCTGGTGCTGGTGGGCCTGGTGCCGGTCCTGCTGCTGCCCGGGTGGGGAACGGTGCTGGCCGTACTGGGCGTGCTTGCCGCGCTGGCAGCAGCCGACCTGGTCCTTGGCGGTTCGCTGCGGTCTGTCCAGGTCCAGCGTTCCGAGCCCGGAAATGTCGCCCTGAACGGGACCATCGATGCCAGGCTCACCGTCCGGAACGACGGGAACCGGCGCCTGCGCGGCACCCTCCGCGACGGCTGGCAGCCGTCGGCGGGGGCACGAAACCCTGTCCAGGATATTGACATCCCGGCCCACGAAAGCAGGCGGGTCACCGTCCGGCTGCAGCCGGTCCGCCGCGGAGACCTCAAGGCCCCGCACGTCACGCTGCGCTCCTTCGGACCCCTGCGGCTCGCCGCCCGCCAGCGGACCATCGAGTGTCCGGGCGCAGTACGTGTCCTGCCGCCTTTCCATTCGCGGCGGCACCTGCCGTCCAAGCTGCGGAAGCTCCGCGAACTCGACGGAAAAGCTGCCGTGCAGATCCGCGGGGCCGGCACCGAGTTCGATTCCCTGCGTGACTACGTCCGGGGCGACGACGTACGTTCCATCGACTGGCGGGCCACCGCCCGCCGTTCCTCCGTCGTCGTCCGCACCTGGCGTCCGGAACGCGACCGCCGCGTGGTGATGGTCCTGGATACGTCCCGGACCTCGGCAGCGAGGATCGACGACGAGACCCGCCTCGATACCGGCATGGAAGCTGCGCTGCTGCTCGGCGTCCTGGCCGAGCGCGGCGGTGACCGGGTTGACTTCCTGGCCTTTGACCGCCGGACCCGTGCCCGGGCAGGATCTGCCGTGCAGGGCAACCTGCTGGGACAGCTGGTGCAGGCCATGGCACCGCTGGACGCGGAGCTTATCGAGATGGACTGGCCCGCCGTGCCGGCGCAGGTCCGCGCCGTCACCGCACACCGGTCCCTGGTGGTGCTGCTGACCTCGCTGGACGGCGGCGCGCCGGAGGAAGGACTCCTTCCAGCCGCCGCGCGGCTTGCCAACGACCATGTTGTGGTGGTGGCGGCTGTTCGCGACCCCCAGCTGGGCGTCATGCTCCGGGACCGCGCCGACGCCACCGGGGTTTTTCGTGCCGCAGCTGCCGAACGGGCGCTCCTTCAGCGCGCCGCTGTCAGCGCGGAGCTCCGCCGCCTCGGGGTGGAAGTGGTGGACGCCGAACCGCACCAGCTGCCGCCGCGGCTGGCAGACATGTACATCAGGCTGAAAGCGGCCGGTAAATTGTGAAGCCGGCAGAGTTTTTTGAGCAGGAGGATCTTCATGAACGTACCGATCTACCAGCAGGTTCTCGGGGCGGAATTTACCAGGCTGCAGCCTGAACTGCAGGAGTACTTTTCCCTGGTGCCCGGCTCCGGCCGGTACGGCGTGGGCGAAGGCACGTTCGACGTCGTCGGCTGCCGGCAGGAGTGGCTGCGGCCGCTGTTGCGCCTCACCGGCGGAGAGGAAGCGTTCTTTCCGGAATACGGTGAGAACGTCCCGTTCCGGATCGAAAACCACGCCCACCAGGATCCGTTTGGCCGCTCCAGCCTGACCGCCCGGCGCGAGATCCGGTTCCCCGGCCGGACCCGCATCTTCCAGGACACCACCAGCGCCACCAGCCGTAACGGGAGCCCGCAGCTGGTGGACTACGTGGGCCGCTACCGGCGGTTGGTCACGGACCTGAACCTCAGCGTCACGGCAGGGGGAAGGCTGCGGGGCGTGTCGGAAGCATCCCGGCTTTTCCTCGGTCCGCTCCGCGTGCCACTTCCGGCACCGGTGGACGCCAAAGCCTACGCCGAGCAATGGTGGGACCCCGCAGAAGGTCCCAACGGCCGGCACCGCATCCAGGTCAAGGTCATCCAGCCGCAGATCGGCCTCGTCCTGGTGTATGCCGGCAGCTTCGACTACCGGCTGCGTCCCTACACCGGGGGCAACCCGGCGCGGAGCTTCCTGCCGCGGTACGCGCAGCCGGACCGCTGGGAGAACCGGGTCTGAGGCGCGTGGCCGCCGGCGCCCCTGCCGGCCAGCCCCGGCAGGCTAGCCCAGGGCGACCTGGTTCAGGCCGTCCGCCACCTGGGTCAGCCTGCCCAGCACGGCGGTGGCCTGCGCGGGGCTGTGACCGGCAAGCCCCGCTGAGGGGGTGACCCGGAGGCTGGCCAGGGACGACGCCGGGAGGCCAAGCTGCCGCCACGGGCGCCATACCGACTCGACGCAGTCCGCCACTTTGGGAAGCTGACCTGCTGCAACGTCAAGGGCTCCTGCCCACACCCGTTTGCCGGCCTCGACCGCTCCCGCCAGCTGCTCCCACTGTCGGGACGTCAGGGATTTGAACGGCACCGCAATGCCGTCGGCTCCGGCATGCAGGATCTGGTCGAACGGGGCCTCAACTTCAGGCACCGACACCACCACTTCCGCGGCACCGGCTGCGCGGAGTGCATCCATCACCAGGCGCCAGGATTCCCGCGCTTCGGAGGCGGCGACGGCACGCAGGGTGCGGTAGCCGCTGGCAGTGGGAATGGTTCCGGCCAGCACAGCGGCAGCATCGGGTTCGTCGAGCTGAACCACAAGCCGCGCACCGAAAACGGCAGCCGATACCCGGGCGAGGTAGCTTCCGACGCCGGCAGCGAGTGAGGCGGTGAGGTCCCGGCGCGCCCCGTAATCAAGCAAGGCCCGCTCCCCGTTGTGCAGATGCAGACCCGCCGCCAGGGTGAGCGGGCCCACCAGCTGGAGCTTGATCTCCTCCGCGGACGCGTCCTCGGCCCCTGCTACGTCAGCCAGGACGTTGATGTCCGTGGAGAGCGCCGAGGCTGCGCGGCGGAAGTCCTTGCCGGGGCGGTCCACGAGGCGCCACCCGTACGGCTGGACGTCGACGGCCAGTTCCTCCAGGAGGGAGGCGGTGCGCCCCAGGGCATCGGAGCCCACCCCGCGGGCCGGCAGTTCGGCGAGGAACGGCAGGTGCGGGCTGCCGAGTTCACCCCGGATGATCCGGGCGGCTTCGAGCGGGTCCTCCCCAGGCCATGGTCCCAGTCCCGTTGCCGTGACTTCCGCAGGCGGCGCTTTATCCGGCAGCGCGGCGCCGCGGACGGGTTCGTGCCGTTCGCCCACGGTCACGCGAGTGCTGATGCCTGCGGGTGCTGGCCGGACGCAGCCTGGTGGTCCTCAGCAATCGCTTCGTGATGGCGGATGACTTCACCGATGATGAAGTTCAGGAATTTTTCCGCGAAGGCAGGATCGAGGTGGGCGTCTTCGGCAAGCCGGCGGAGCCTGGCAATCTGCGCGGTTTCGCGTCCTGGATCTCCCGCAGGGAGGCGGTGGGCGGCCTTCAGGAAGCCCACCTTCTGCGTGGCTTTGAAGCGCTCTGCCAGGAGGTACACGAGGGTCGCATCGATGTTGTCGATACTGGAGCGGATGGACAGCAGTTCAGCCATCACCGAATTGTCCACCTGGCCGGCCAACGAACTGGCGGAGGGGTCGTAATCGTCGGAGTCAGGAGAGGGAAGGTTGTGCTGCGTCATGATCCCAGTCTATGGGCAGCCGGCCCAATGATCCGGGTGTTAAGCGCCGGCGCCGGATGTCGCCCGGCCCCGGCGCTTGCCCACCATGCTGTGCCGCTCAGATGCCCAGCAGCGCCCGGTGCTGTTCCCGGCGTCGTGCCTGTTCCTCGGGGTCAGGGACCGGCAGCGATGCAATCAGCCGCTTGGTGTAGTCATGCTGTGGGCTGCCCATGATATGGC
Organism: Arthrobacter sp. 210 2; assembly: GCF_059093025.1. Classification (NCBI taxonomy): domain Bacteria; kingdom Bacillati; phylum Actinomycetota; class Actinomycetes; order Micrococcales; family Micrococcaceae; genus Arthrobacter; species Arthrobacter sp. 210 2. The sequence continues at coordinate 91,924 of NZ_JBNHIE010000007.1, read as the reverse complement.
TCCCGATCCCCTGTTCCACCAGCCTGCCCTTGTAGAGCACGCCAACCCAGGAGGAGAGGATGTCCACCACTGCAAGGTCATGGCTGATGAAAAGGCAGGCGAACCCGAACTCCTGCTGGATGTCCTTGAACAGCTCCAAAACCTTGGCCTGCACCGAAACGTCCAGGGCCGACGTCGGTTCATCCGCTATCAGCAGCCGGGGGTTCAGGCTCAGGGCCCGTGCCAGCGAGGCCCGCTGGCGCTGCCCGCCGGACAGCTCGTGGGGGTAACGGCCCGCATACGACGCCGGCAGCTGGACTGATTCAAGCAGCTCGCCGGCGCGTTTACGCGCCTGGGCGGGGCTTGGCCGGGTGTGGATCACCATGGGCTCGGCGATGCACTCCCCGATGGTTAGCTGCGGGTTGAAGGACGCGGCCGGGTCCTGGAAGACGAAGCCGATGTCCTTGCGGAGCGGTTTGAAGGTGCGTTCGCGAAGGTTCAGCATTTCGTAGCCCAGGACTTTCAGGCTGCCTCCGGTGGTCCTGTTGAGCCCGGCGATGGCCCTGCCGATAGTGGTTTTTCCGGAACCCGACTCCCCGACGAGCCCGAAGACCTCGCCCCGGGACAGCGTGAAGCTGACCCTGTCCACGGCCTTGTAAGCCGGCGTACCCAGCCTGCCCGGGTACTCGATGGTCAGATTGTTGGCTTCCACCAGGACGTCCTCATCCTGGTGGGCCCGGCTGGTCAGTCCTTCCGAGGCGGAGTTGTGCCCCAGGTGCGGCACCGCGGCGAGCAACTTCCGGGTGTAGTCCTGCCGGGGTTCGGCAAACAGGGTGCGGGCCGGAGCTTCCTCGACCACGTCCCCCTGGTACATCACCACCACGCGGTCGGCCAGGTCCGCCACCACCCCCATGTTGTGCGTGATGAGCACGATCGAGGTGCCGTACTTGTCCCGCAGGTCCCGGAGGAGTTCCAGAATCTCGGCCTGGACCGTGACGTCCAGTGCGGTGGTCGGCTCGTCGGCAACAATCAGGCCGGGGTTGAGCGCCAGCGCCGCTGCGATGACAACCCGTTGCTTCTGCCCTCCCGAGAACTGGTGGGGGTAGTAGTTGACGCGGTGCTCGGGATCGGGAATACCCACCTTGCGCAGGGCCTCAATGGCCCGGGACTTGGCTTCTTTGGCGGAAACCCGTTTCCCACTCTCACGGCCGGCGTGCGCCCTGATGCCTTCGGCGATCTGCCATCCGACCGTGAACACCGGGTTCAGCGCCGTGGACGGTTCCTGGAACACCATGGCCACATCCCGGCCCCGGATCTGGCGGAGGCGGGCGGCACTGACACTGATCACGTCAGCCCCGTTGATCACCACCGCGCCCGAGCTGCTGGCTGTTTCCGGGAGCAGGCCCAGGATGGTCTTGGCAGTGACAGTCTTGCCGGACCCCGACTCCCCCACAATCGCGAGCACTTCCCCCTTCCTGACTTCCAGGCTGACGTCCTTGACGGCATGGACGGGCCCGCCGTCGGTGGCGAAAGTGACCTGAAGGTGGTCGATGTCCAGGACCGGACGGCCGCCGTCGGGCTGTCCGTCGCCTGAATGCCCAGCGGACAACGGGTCGATGTTGACGGTCATGATGCCCTCACTTCTGTTGCGATGGCGGCGGTGTCCACCGGCGCCGGGGAGCTGCCCCCTATGCGCTTGCGGCCGCGCAGGCGCGGATCATTCAGGTCGTTGATGCTCTCGCCCACCAGGGTCAGGCCCACCACGGTCAGCACGATGGCCAGGCCGGGGAACATGCCGGTCCACCAGATCCCGGACGTGGTGTCGGCGAGCGCCTTGTTCAGGTCGAAGCCCCATTCGGCGGCCGAGCTCGGCTCGATGCCGAAACCAAGGAAACCCAGGCCGGCCAGGATGAGGATGGCTTCGGAGGCATTCAGCGTGAAGATCAGCGGAAGGGTGCGCGTGGCATTGCGGTAGATGTGGCGGCTCATGATGCGGATGTTGGAGGCTCCCACCACTTTTGCGGACTCCACGAACGGCTCGGCCTTCAACCTGACAGTCTCGGCCCGAATGACGCGGAAATACTGCGGAATGAATACCAGCGTGATGGCAGTGCCGGCGGCGAAGATGCCGCCGATGAGACTGGACTGGCCCCCGCTGATAACGATGGCCATCACGATGGCCACCAGCAGCGACGGAAAGGCGTAGACGGCGTCGGCGATGACCACCAGGATCCGGTCGAGCCACCCGCCCAGGTATCCACTGACCAAGCCAAGGACGACGCCGAGGACGATGGACATGACCACGGCGACGATGATCACCAGGATGGCGGTCTGCGCACCCCAGATCACCCGCGACAGGACGTCGTAGCCCCCCACTGTTGTACCCAAAAGGTGCTTGCCACCCGGGGCTTGCTGGGTGGGGAAGTTGCCGTCGGCGTCGGACAGCTGCGAGAAGCCGTACGGCGCGAGCAGCGGGGCAAAGAGTGCGGTCAGGACAAAAGCGCCGGTCAGGATCAGGCCCGCCACCAGCATGCCGCGCTGGAGGCCAACGCTTTTGTTGAAATGCGAGACGACCGGCAGGCGCCGGTACCAGGGCGCCCGCGGACTTTCCATCGGGACGGGAACGGCTGGAATGCTCATGTCAGTACCTCACGCGGGGATCGATCAGCGCGGCGATAATGTCCACGATGAAGTTGGTCAAGGCGACGATGATGGCGAGCAGCACCACGATGCCCTGGACCGCCACGAAGTCGCGTGCTGTGAGGTAATTGGCCAGCTGGAATCCCAGGCCCTTCCACTCGAACGTAATTTCGGTCAGTACCGCGCCGCCGAGCATCACCGCGATCTGCAGGCCCATCACGGTGATGATCGGGATCAGGGCCGGTTTGTAGGCGTGCTTGGTCACCAGGCGGAACTCGCTGACTCCCCTGGAACGCCCGGCCTCCACGTAGTCCCTGCCCAGGGTTCCGATGACGTTGGTCCGGACGAGGCGGAGGAAAATGCCGGCGGTCAGCAGGCCGAGGGCCACCGCCGGCAGCACGGCGTGGGCCAGGACGTCGCTGAGCGCGGCCATGTTGCCGCTCCGCAGGGCGTCAAGCCAGTAGATGCCGGTGGGTGCTTCCAGCGACGTCAGCGCGAGCTCGCTTGAGGTCCTTGCCCTGCCCGCCACCGGGAGCCAGCCCAGCCAGACGGAGAACGTCAGCTTCAGCAGCATGCCCGCGAAGAACACGGGTGTGGCGTAGCAGAGAATGGCGAACACCCGCAGGACCGCGTCCGCGGCCTTGTCCCGGCGGTGGGCTGCGACCAGGCCCAGGGGGATTCCCACCAGCAGGGCAACGAGCAGCGCGTTGATGCTCAGTTCCAGGGTGGCGGAGCCGTAGGTGGTCAGCATTTCGACGACGGCACGGTTGTCCGTAAGGGTACGGCCGAAGTTGCCGGTGGCCAGCTGGCCAAGGTATTCGAAGTACTGGACCAGGATGGGCCGGTCATAGCCGGCCGCCTGGATGCGTTCCTGGAGCTGGTCGGCAGGCAGTCGGCCGCCCATGGCCGCAGTAATGGGGTCACCGGTAATCCTCATCAGGAAGAAGACCATGGTGACGAGGATGAAGATCGTGGGGAAGATCAGCAGGAAACGGATCAGGATGTACTGGCCGAGTCCCCCGCCGGAAGATTTTTTGGTGGCCGGGAGGAGGCCGTCCGCGTCGCTGGGCGGCGCATCAATCAAAGTGGTCATGGTACCTCAGGGTTGTCTGGGCGCCGGCTGCTGCCCGCACCATTAACCAGCACGTTGGGGCGGGACGCCTGGCGGGCGTCCCGCCCCATGTGCGGTGGTCGTCGAATGGTCGGCAGGACCTACTTGGACATCACGCCAAGGCGGGTCTTGAACGACGGGTCGAGGGTTTTTTCAACGCCCTGGACATCCGTTCCTGCCACCATGACCTGGGCACCCTGCAGCAGCGGCAGCGTGGAGAGGTCCTTGGCAATGGCTTCCTGGGCCTGGCCCAGCAGCTCACTCCGTTCCGCCTTGTCGGTGGTGACCAGCTGCTTATTGACGACCTCTGTCACGGCCGGGTTTTCGTAGTGGTTGCCGAGGAAGTTCCCGGGGATGAAGAACGGCGTGAGGTAGTTGTCCGCATCCGAGTAATCAGGGAACCAGCCCAGCTGGTACACGGGGTAGGCATCGGCCCTGCGTTCCTTGGTGTAGGTGGTCCACTCCGTGGACTTGAGGTCAACCGTGAAAAGCCCCGATTTCTCGAGCTGTTCCTTCACCAGGGCGTACTCATCCGCAGCAGACGTACCGTACCTGTCGGTGTACTGCAGCTTCAGGTCCACCACGGACGTCACTCCGGCGTCGGTGAGGACCTTCTTGGCCTTGTCCAGGCTGGGTTTGCCGCTGCCGTCGCCGTAAAGGCTCTTCAGCGGCTCGGTTGCGCCTTCGAATTCCTTGGGCACGTAGGAGTAGACCGGGGTGTACGTGTTCTTGAAGACCTGCGACGCGATGACGTCCCGGTCCACCAGGTGCGCAATGGCCTGCCGGACAGCCAGTGCCTTGGCGGGATCGGCGTCGGGCGTTTTGGCGCCGAACGGCATGGTGTCGAAGTTGAACACCATGTAGCGGAGTTCTCCGCCGGGACCCTTGTGGACCTTCACGTTGCTGTCCGACTCGAGGTCAGCAACGTCAGTTGCAGTCAGGATCCGGCCGGCAACGTCAATGTTGCCTTGCTGGACATCGAGCTTGAGGTTGTTCGGGTCGGCGTAGTGCTTGAGCGTAGCGCCGTCGTTGGCAGCCTTGCCCAGCAGGCCCTGGTAGTCGGCGTTGGGCTTGAAGCTGATCAGTTCGTTCTTCTTGTAGCTGTCGATGGTGTACTGCCCGGCGAAGGGTTTGGCCGCGACGATGGCGTCGTCGTCCAGGATCTTGTCCGCGGGAAAGACTTCCTCATCCACGATGGGGCCCGGGTTGGAGGCCAACACTCCTGGAAAGACCTGGTCGTTGCCGGCTTTCAACGTGAAGACCACGGTGCTGGAGTCAGTGGCCTCGATCTTTTCCATGTTGGCCAGCAGCGACGCGGGGCCGTTGGGGTCGTCGATCTTCTTGACCCGGTTGAAGGAAAAGACAACGTCGGAGGAGTCCAGTGTGTGGCCGTTGGCAAACTTCAGGTCCGGCTTCAGCTTCACGGTGTATTGGGTGGGGCTGGTGAAGGAGGCCGACTCTGCAATGTCCGGGGTGGCGTCGGCTGTTCCCGGAGCGTAGTTGAGCAGGAAGGGGTAGATCTGGTTCATCACCATGAAGGATCCGCCGTCGTAGGAGCCGGCGGGGTCGAGCGTGACCACTTTGTCAGTCGTTCCATAGGTGATGGCGCCGCCGCCGGCGCCCTCGGTTGCCGTTCCGCCGCCGCCGGAGGGGCCCGTGCAGGCCGTCAGTGCGAGGGCGGAGATGCCTGCCAGCGCGATGGCGCCGTGCAGGGCTTTGTTGCTCTTCGTCATCTGTGAACTTTCTGTTCGATGAGTACGCGCCCGCCGAGGATGTGGGTGCCTCTGCTCAGGCGGGCAGCGCGTTACTGATGGGTAGATTCAATCAGAGAGTCAACCCCCGGGACGGCCCATCGTGTGAGTTGAGACACAAAATTTACCTGGCGCATCCGCAGCCCCGGTTTTAGGGGCAGTCCACCGGCAGGAAGGTAGAAAAAACGCCGCCCCGGGAAACCGGGGCGGCGCTTGGAAAAGTGTTCAGTTACAGCGCGGCGCGCTGCAGGGACCGGGCAACGTCGATGGTTGCCTGGCCGAGGACGCGGCTGCCTTGGTAGAGGACAACCGTCTGGCCGGGCGCCACGCCACGCAGGGGGTCGGTCAGCCTGATGACCAACTGGCCGGCGGCGCCGCCTTCTCCTGCTTCCATCCGGGCAGTGGCCGGCACGGGGTCGCCGTGCGCGCGAACCTGCGCGTAGCAGTCGAATTCCGCACCGGACTCCACCTCCGCGATCGGCAGGCCCGCCCAGGAGACCTTAATGCCCCGGATCTCGTCGATGGCCAGGAGCGCCTCCGGTCCCACCACCACCTTGTTTTCCTTCGGCCGGATCTCCAGGACGAAGCGCGGTTTTCCGTCGGCGGCCGGTGTGCCGAGCTTCAGGCCGCGGCGCTGGCCGACAGTGAACGCGTTGGCGCCGGGATGCTCACCTACTTTGGTGCCTGTTTCGTCCACGATGTCGCCGGTGGTCATGTCAATCTTTTCCGCGAGCCACCCGGCGGTGTCGCCGTCGGGAATGAAGCAGATGTCGTGGCTGTCGGGCTTGTTGGCCACCGAGAGTCCGCGCCGCTCGGCTTCGGCCCGGACCTCGGCCTTGGACGGGGTGTCGGCGAGCGGGAACATGGAGTGCTTGAGCTGTTCGTGGGTCAGGACGCCGAGGACATAGCTTTGGTCCTTGGCCCAGTCCGCGGCGCGGTGCAGCTCACGGTTCCCGTCGGCGTCTTCGATCACCTTGGCATAGTGTCCGGTGCACACGGCGTCGAAGCCCAGGGCAATGGCCTTTTCCAGCAGGGCCGCGAACTTGATCCGCTCGTTGCAGCGCATGCAGGGGTTGGGCGTACGGCCGGCTGCGTACTCGTCGATGAAGTCCTGGACGACGTCTTCCTTGAAGCGCTCGGAGAAGTCCCACACGTAGTAAGGGATGCCCAGGACGTCACACGCGCGCCAGGCGTCGCGGGAATCCTCGATGGTGCAGCAGCCGCGGCTGCCGGTACGCAGGGTGCCTGGCATCCGCGACAGCGCCAGGTGGACCCCGACGACGTCATGCCCCGCCTCAACGGCGCGGGCGGCGGCTACGGCGGAGTCAACTCCGCCGCTCATGGCTGCTAGAACTCGCATGCTGGCTTTCTGTCGGGGAAGGCTGCGGCCCCGTGGCCGGGACCGTGCGGACCGCCGGGCAGGGTCCCGGATACGATCGTCGCCTATCTATTCTACGGCCTCGTGTAAAGGAGCACGGCGCAGCGTAAAGGAACACGGCGCAGTCAGCTGCCAGCCCGTCCCTGCCGGGCGATGGTGCCTGCAGTCTGGATGGAGGACTCGCGGCCGGCCATACCCGCCTGCCGGGCACGTGCATAGGCATCCGGAAGGGCGCTCAGCAAGGCGTCAACGTCGGCGTCGGTGGAGGCATGGCCGAGAGTGAACCGCTGCGCGCCCCGCGCCGTTTCCTCGTCAAGTCCCATGGCCAGCAGGACGTGGGACGGGCGCGGCACACCGGCCGTGCACGCCGATCCGGTGGATGACTCAACCCCGGCAAGGTCCAAAAGGAAAAGGAGGGAATCCCCTTCGCAGCCCGGGAAGGTGAAATGCGCATTGCCCGGGAGCCGCCCGGTGCCTGGCGCTCCGCGCAGGACGGCCTCCGGCACCCGCTCGAGCACCCCTTTGATCAGTCGGTCGCGGAGAGCCGTGATCCGGGCGGCTTCACGGGGCAGCGCTGCAGCAGCAGCCTCTGCGGCCGCTGCGAAAGCTGCAATCGAGGCCGTATCCAAGGTGCCGGAGCGGACGTCCCGTTCCTGCCCGCCTCCGTGCTGGACGGGGGTCAGCTTGACCGTCCGCCCCAGCAGGAGGGCGCCCACACCCACCGGTCCCCCGATCTTGTGCCCGGAGATGGACATGGCATCCAGGCCGGACGCCTTGAAATCCACGGGGAGCGAACCGAACGCCTGCACGGCATCCGAGTGCACGGGAACGCGCGCAGCATGGGCCAGTTCCACGATCCGATGGACCGGCTCGATGGTGCCCACCTCGTTGTTGGCCCACATAACGGTGACCAGCGCGATGGTGCCCGGATCCCGGGACAGCTCACCTTCAAGGAATTCGAGGTCCACCACGCCGTCGCCGTCCACCGGCAGCCACGTCACGTCGGCGCCCTCGTGCCGCTCGAGCCACTCCACGGTGTCCAGGACCGCGTGATGTTCGACGGCGGAACAGAGGATGCGCCGCCGCGCAGGGTTCTCTGCCACCCGGGCCCAATACAGGCCCTTGACAGCCAGGTTGTCCGATTCGGTGCCGCCGGACGTAAAGATCACCTCTGATGGATGGGCGCCGGCAGCAGCGGCGACGGCCTCCCGGGCATCCTCAACTGACCTGCGCGCCCGCCGGCCGGAACCATGCAGCGAGGAGGGGTTTCCGGTGCGGGCAAGTTCACGCGTCAGGGCAGCCAGAGCCTCAGCCGAAAGCGGGGTGGTGGCAGCATGATCGAGGTAGACGGGCACCTTGCAATTCTAGCCCTTGGGCCGGTTGCCGCCCGGTGCCGGAGGCCCTGCCACCTGATGTGCCGGGACAATCCGGGCACAGCAGTAATCCGGCATATCCGCTCCCGCCACGCGTTCCTCCGAGGTGCCGGAACCCACCGCCGCGCCCCGCAGGAACGCGCCGTTCATGGAGCACACCACGCCGGAGTGCGTCCGGGAAAGCCGGTGGAAGGGGCAGTTCGACAGCAGGAACCCGTCCTCGCCGTCCGGTTCCGGCCGATATCCGGTTGCGGCGAGGAACCGCTCCAGGGATTCGGCTCCCTCGGCCAACTCCCGGCCTTTGTGGAAGGCGATGTCCCGGAGTGCCTCTCCAGCCGGTTTGCCGGTCTCCTGGGACCTCTCGATGGCGGCGGCCAGGAGTTCGCCTGCAAGGTCGTAATTCCGGTCAGGCACCGAGGCGCCGATTTCGCCCGCTGTGCTCCGGTACATCTTTGCAGGCCTGCCGGACCCGGGGCCGGTTTTTCCCGGCGGCTTGTGGAATTCAACGGCCAGCAGGCCGTCCTGAACCAGCCGGTCCAGGTGGAAGGACACGGTACTCCTCGGAATGCCCGCGGCCCGGGCGGCATCGTCGCGGCTCACGGCATGCGGCGCCGCCGCCACGAATTCGAAGAGCTGGAGCCGCTTTTCGTCTGCAAGGGAGGCGAGCGCAGCCATCCTGTCTGCCCAAGGGAGCCTGGTCATTCCACCCCAATCCAAAGTCAAGATCTCTTGATTATAGACCTGCCCGCTTCTAAAATTGTCATATCTACTTTTAGAAGGAGTTGCCATGAAAACCGCATCCGCAGTGCATGCCCATCACCTCCCGGCAGATCAACCTGCACGGCAGGCTTTCCTGCTGCTGCGAACTGTGTTTACCGTTGCGCCGATCATCTTCGGCCTGGACAAGTTCACCAACATCCTGGCTGACTGGACGATCTACCTTGCTCCGCAGGCCACCGCGATCGTGCCGATCCCCGCCCAGACCTTCATGTACGTGGTGGGGGCAGTGGAGATTGCCGCCGGTATTATCGTGGCCATCCGCCCGCGGTTTGGTTCGCTCCTGGTGGCGGCCTGGCTGGCCGGCATCATCATCAACCTCCTCCTGCTGGGGAGTTTCTTCGACGTCGCACTGCGCGACTTCGGGCTTCTGGTGGCAGCGCTGGCTTTGAACCGCCTCTCCCGGCCTACAGGAGTGCGCACGGAGTAACTGTGCGCATTGACTACAGCAGAAAAGACCTGCCGGCAGCTGGATATCCAGCGGCCGGCTCTTCCTTTTAAATGCCCGGGAAGCTAGTTCGACGGCGGCAGCACCGGCAGGAACGAGGCTACGTCTGCCCGTGCTGCGGCGAGCGATGCCGCATCGGGGCAGGACACGGAGACATAGACGGACGAGCCGGCGGTGGCGAAGAGCCGGGCCAGGACAACCGCTGCCTTCCCGCCCGGCGGTGCAGCCTGCTCCAGGGCCAGGACTTCCACCCGGCGCACCGGCGCGTCACGGTCATTTCCCCAGCGAAGGGTGTCTGCCTTCAGGGAGCCCGGCAGCAGGGTCGGATCAAGGTATTCGAAGAGCGCCGCCGTTGATTCACGGTCATCGCCCCGCGCAAGGGCGCCTTGGTTGCTGCGGACTTTGGCAGCCACGAGGCACCCGTCCGCTTTTGCGTACTGGCTCTCGCCGGCGACATTGTCCTTAACCTGCTTCCAGCCAGGCGCATCCTTCAACCCATCCGATATCCCCACGGGGACGTCGCGGGCAAGGGTCCCGCCGGCTGCGAAGGGAAGATCCTGCCCGGCCACGGCGTCAGCGTCATGGCCGGGGGTAATGGTGGGAGTAGCCAGGACCGGAGTGCTTTCCACCACGTCCGGTGCCGCCGGATCCCGCACCTCCACGCTGCATCCGCTCAAAAGGACGGCGACCAGGGTGCCTGCCGGCGCCGCCCCCAGCCACTTCCCGCCGGCCGCCCGTACCGTCGTCGGCATTGTCATGTCCCCCGCTGCTTCATGCCACGGCCCCGCCGGCCGCGCATGCACGAGTCTAGACTGCAGCTCCCGCCGGGAACCTGCACAGCCCAGGCACTCGTTGTCAGGACAGGGCGGGCCGCTGTGCTGGCTAGACTGGGCTGGCTTGGCTCCCCCGCGGGTCGGCCATACAGAAAAGGATGAGTGTTTGACCGAGAGCAGCAGCTCCCACTACCAGGTCCTTCAGGTAGCCGTTACGGCCACTGAGAAGGAAATCAAGGTGGCTTACCGCCGTGCTGCCCGCACCGCCCATCCCGACCATGGCGGTGACGCTGCCGCGTTCCGCCGGGTGACGGCCGCATATGAGACCCTCATTGATCCCCAGCGACGTAAAGCCTACGACCGTTCGTATGCGGCGGGCCCTGTCCGGGGCAATGCTGCTGACGATGAGCCGCACTTTGATGCTCCTCCCGCCGGCAGCCGGGCGTCGGCCACAGTCCACCGGCCTGGCAGCACCCGCAATACCGCGGGGGATCCGCCTGTCTACGTGCCGCCGTTCGCGCCCGGCACTGTTCCGCTGATTCCACCGGCCCAGGCCAGCCAGCAGGTGCACGGTATGCCCCGGAAACGCGGCATCTTTGGAGCCGAAGCACGGATCCAGCGGGAGATGCGCACTGTCCAGCTCCTGACCCGCCAGGTGTTGCCCGCCATCCCCGCCGCCCGGCTCATCAACGGCCTGCAGTCGCCGGCGGACAACAGCCACATCGACCATGCCGTGCTGTCGGGCTACCGGCTCGCGCTGATTAATTCCATGCTCCTGCCCAAGGGGGCGTACGCCTGGGACGGCAGGACCCTGAACCATGGGACGCGCACCATCGCGCCGCCGCAGCTGGCCCACCTTGTTCGGGCGATGCAGGACATCTTCCCGGAACTGAACGTCACCGGCTGGACAGTGGTTTTGAGCCCCAGCGGGAACCTGCACGAGCCGGTCATCGACCATCACCGCCGCCCCGCAGGTGCACTCGAAACAGTACAGATCGTCAACGGTGCCGGCATGGTGCGCGGGCTCAAGGAGTTCCTTGCCTCCGGGCCGGCGCCCAATACCGTGAACGTGCCCGTCCTGGCCCGGCTGCTGCGCGGCATGCACTGACTGCGGTCGCTAGGATGGGAATGTGTTCCGCATCCTCTTCCACGCCCCTGAAATTCCCGGCAATACAGGTAACGCCATAAGGCTTGCCGCCATCACCGGGGCTGAGCTGCATCTCGTGGAACCACTGGGTTTCGATTTTTCAGACGCCAAGCTGCGCCGCGCCGGGCTCGATTACCACGACCTCGCCGTGGTCACGGTGCATAAGAACATCGAGGACGCCTGGCAGCACCTGCAACCCGAACGCGTCTATGCGTTTACTTCCGATGGAGCGGCCAGCTACACGGACATCGCGTACCAGCCGGGCGACGTCCTGATGTTCGGGCGGGAGTCCGTGGGCCTCCCGGAGGAACTGAAAACGGACTCCCACGTCACCGCCACGGTGCGGCTGCCCATGCTGCCTGCCCTGCGTTCCCTGAACCTGGCCAACGCCGCTTCCATTGCCGTCTACGAGGCGTGGCGGCAGCAGGGGTTCGCCGGCGCGCGGATCTGAGGCCTTCCCTATGGCGGCCGGGGGAAAAATCTTCCGGCGCCGCCCATCCACCCATGCAGCAGCCCCGAATCACTCCTGAGAACATTTCACGGGATCGAGGAGCGGCAGGTGACACTTCTGGAAGCAGGGTCCAGGACCAAAAGCCGCAGCCGCACAGGCACTGCTGAGGATTCACCGCCGGGAGACTTATGCTTGGAAGTAATGGAAACTCCCAACGCGCCACATTCCGAGGCTCCTGCCGCGGTAACCGATCCGCCGGCTGACCTCAGCCAACGCCTTGTAATCCTTTTGGAAGGCATAGCCCGTGGGGACCAGGCGGCCTTTGCGGAGTTCTATCGGCTCACGTCCCGGAGGGTGTTCGGCATGGCCCGCCGGGTGCTGATTGATCCTGAGCTTAGCGAGGACACCACCCAGGAGGTCTTCCTGCAGGTGTGGCAGAACGCGGCGAAGTTCGACCGCCAGGCAGGAAGCCCGCTGTCCTGGTTGATGACTATTTCGCACCGGCGCGCGGTGGACAAAGTCAGGTCCTCGCAGTCCTCAACGGACCGGGAAGCGAAGTACGGTGCCAGCACGCAGGACATCGATCATGACAGCGTTTCCGACGAAGTGGGAAGCAGGCTGGAAGCTGAAGCCGTGGCCCGCTGCCTCGGAACCTTGACCGAAACACAACAGGAGTCCGTACGCCTCGCATACTATGGCGGCCTCACCTACCGGGAGGTCGCAGAACGGCTGAACGCGGCAGTACCCACCATAAAGTCCCGCATCCGCGATGGACTGATCCGATTGAAGACCTGTCTGGGGGTGAGTTGAGATGACAGAAATGAACCATGGGCGCAACGGCCGCTCCGGCTCGTTCGGCGATACCGTTGCCATGGACCTCGCGTCCGGCAGGGCCGTTGACCTGGCTGAGCTGTATGCCCTGGACGCCGTGACGGATCACGAACGGCAAGCCATTGAGGATTACATCTCCACCGCCCCGGAAGCAGAACGGCTCGCATTCCAGGAGCGGGTGCGGCAGGCGCGCGAGACGCTGGCCAGAACTTTCCACATTGAAGAGGAACCTCCGGCCGATCTGTTCAACCGGATTGTGGCCCAATTGCCGCCCCAGGACGGCGTGCACCGGGAAGACGTGCACCGGGACGACTTGCTGCCGGACGCCCAAACCGGCGCCACCGCTGCCGTTCCCCCCGCTGCCGTGCCCGTAGCCGGCGACGAGCTCGCCAAGGCCCGCCAGCGCAGGGAAGAACGGCGCCGGCCCGGTGCCCGCCGTTGGCTTGCCGGAGTGGCAGCAGCTGCGGCGATCGCATTGGGCGGCGTCGGAGTGGGGTCATACCTCGCGGACCAGAACGACCCCCTGAACCAGGTGGTCCGTGCGGGCGACCTTCGCGAGGCATCGGTGGATGTGTCCGGGGGCGGCACCGCCACCCTCCTCATCTCCTCCTCCGAGGACGCTGCCGTGGTGAAGATGAATGGCGTCCCCGCTCCGCCTGAGGGCAAGGTTTACCAGATGTGGCTGATTCCCAAGGACGGCTCTGCGCCCGTGTCACAGGGGTTGATGGACGAGGAAGCCCTGTCCAAGCCTGCTGTTGTGCAGGGCATTTCCTCCGCGGCTGCGTTGGGGATAACCGTCGAACCCGTGGGCGGATCCCAGTCACCTACCCTGCCCACGGTCGCCGCCGCACCCTTGGGAGCGTAGCCGGAAAGCGGCAACACGCTGAAGAACGCCCCGTTTCCGGCCAGGAAACGGGGCGTTCTTGTATGTAGAAACAGATCCTAGAAGCCGGCGATGGTTCCGGGCCCGTTGACGGCAACAACGTGGAACGCCTCCGCACTGCGGCCCTCCGGAAGTCCCGCCCGGGCCGCGTTTGTCCGCATCCCCTGCCGGACAGTTGCCTCCATGGCTTCCACATCGGGGTGCTGGCTGACGTGGACATGGATCGCCTTCAGCTTGGCTTCCACCTGCCCGGTGACATCCACGAAGTGGTTCTCCCGCTCCTCCGGCCCGGCGTACAGCCAGAGCCACGGCAGCTTGTAGGCTTCAAGCCCTGATTCGGCGAGTTCAGGGTAGGCGAAGGGGTTTTCCAGCGCAGGGTACACCGCCCGGGTGACGGCCTCGCCCACCGCCAGGTGGTCGGGGTGGCTCTTCTGGATGCGCCGCCAGTTCCGTTCCGGATGCATGGACAGCACGACGTCGGGACGGATTTCCCGGATCAGCTTCACCACGCCCCGCATCACCTCGTGCGAGGGTTCGAGGTATCCGTCCCGCTGGTGAAGGTAGTGGATGTCGGTGACGCCCACCAGCCCGGCGGCGCGGCGCTGTTCGGCGTCCCGCATGGCGATGATGTTGGCCCGGTGTGCCGGGTCGAAGCCCCCCGCGTCGCCGTCGGTCATGATGCAGTAGCTGACCTGCACCCCCGCGGCCGTCCAGGCGGCGATGGTGCCTGCGGCACCAAAGTCGATGTCGTCCGGGTGGGCCGCAAAACAGAGCACCCGCCCAACCCGGTCTGTGGCCGGGTTGAACGGGCTCTGTGCCTGCTCGTTGGAGGCAGTCAAGGAATCAGCCTTTTCGCTTCTTGATTTCTTCCGTAGCCTGCGGCAGCACATCGAAGACGTCCCCGATGATGCCGAAATCGGCAATCTCGAAGACCGGCGACTCCGCGTCCTTGTTGACGGCAACGATGACCTTGGAGGTCTGCATCCCGGCCTTCTGCTGGATGGCCCCGGAGATGCCGGCTGAGATGTAGAGCTGGGGGGACACGGTCTTGCCGGTCTGGCCCACCTGTGCGTCATGGCTGATCCAGCCTGCGTCCGTGGCTGCGCGCGACGCTCCCACGGCTGCACCCAGTGCGTCGGCGAGCTCTTCGACGGGTCCGAAGTCGCCGTCCAGGCCGCGTCCGCCGGCCACCACGATCCGGGCGTCGGTGAGGTCGGGCCGTCCGCTGGCCACCTTCTGTTCGCGGGCGGTGATCCGGGCAGCTGCGGCCGCGGCCGGCACCTCTACGGTGACGGTTTCCGGCGTGGAGGGGGCAGTGGCAGGCTCGGCCGTGATGTTGTTGGCCTTAACGGTCACTACTGACACGGACGTGGTGGCCTTGCAGGAAGTGTTGTAGGAGCCGGCCAGGACGGACTTGTGCGCGGTTCCATCCGCGTCCACAGCTATGGCGTCGGTGATAACACCGGCGTTCAGCCGGATCGCCACACGGGCAGCAATCTCCTTGCCCTCGGGCGAGTTGTCCAGCAGGACGATGCCCGCGCCGGTGGTTTCCGCGGCCGCGGCGACGTAGGCAGCCTTCGGGGCAACCAGGAAGTCGTCGAGGTCCTGGGCCGAGGGGCGCACCACAGTGCTGACGCCGTATTCGGCGAAGGCAGCCGCAACGCCGTCGGAAAGCTCCCCGTTGAGGGCCACAGCGCTCTCCCCCAGTGAACGTGCCAGTGTCAGCAGCTCGAGGTAGCTCTTTTTGACGGCAGCGCCCGGGTTGTCAATGAATACAAGTACTTTTGCCATGTCTGTGATCCCTCTTAGAGCAGCTTCTGGGCGGCCAGGAAGTCAACCAGCTTGATGCCGGCATCGCCTTCGTCGGTGATGATGGTGCCCGCGGTCCGGGGCGGGCGTTCCTCTGCATTGATGATGCTGGTCCAGGACCCGGCGAAGCCCACCTGTGCCTGGTCAACACCAATGTCCGCGAGCGACAGTGTGGTGATGCTCTTGCGCTTGGCGGCGATGATGCCCTTGAAGTTGGGGTACCGGGGCTCATTGATCTGGTCCGTCACGGACACAACGGCGGGCAGGGATGCTTCCACCGTTTCGGAGAACGTATCGGCATCGCGCCGCGCCGTCAGCCTGCCGCCGCTGACCTCCAGCGACGAGGCAAAGGTGACCTGTGGCAGGCCAAGCCGTTCCGCCAGCTGCGCCGGAACCAGGGAGGTTTCGCCGTCGGTGGAAGCCATGCCGGTGATCACCAGGTCCACCGGTGCGGACTGGCCCAGGTACCGGACGGTGGCCGCCAACGCGAGGGATGTAGCGGCGGCGTCGGAACCGGCCAGCGCGTCATCGGTGAGGTGGACCCCCTCGGTGGCCCCGATCTGGAGTGCCTTCTTGATGGCATTGACGGCCCCGGCAGGACCCATGCTCAGGGCGATGACCTGGTTGCCCGCCTTGCTGCCGCCACGCGCCTCGGCGAGCTGCAGTGCCGCCTCGAGTGCGTATTCGTCGAGCTCGGACAGGATGCTCTCATCGCGGTCCGTCGTGTACCCCTCCCCGTTGAGGTGACGGTCGAACTGGGCGTCCGGTACATGCTTGACCAGGACGATGATCTTCAATGTATCTTCCACTGTATTGACAGCAGCCTTCCATGCTTGTGGACAGCCAGCCGGGTGAGGTCGTGGCCGCGGAATGCCCGGCATACGGGTAGCTCCTAGCTAACCATATAGGCCCGCCCCTGCGCCCTCTTCCGTTAACGCCTGTGTCAGCACTCCCTTGACGCCGGTGCCTGGCTTCCCCACGAGGTGGAAACAACGACGGCGACGCCCCCGCCCGAAGGTGGGGACGCCGCCGTCGTACTGCTGCTTCGCGGTTAGCGCCGTACGGCACTTAGCTCGCTGCAGTGCCCAGCGTGACGTCGAACGTCTGTTCCTGGCCGTTGCGCAGGACGGTGATCTTCACTTTGGAACCGCCGGGCTGCTCACGCACAGCCGCGGTCAGTTGCTCAGGTTCACCGACTGCAAGGTCGTTGAACCTCGTGATCACGTCACCCACCCTGATACCTGCCTTGGCGGCTGCCGAGTCCGGTTCCACGGTGGCGACGTCCGCGCCTACAGAGAACTCTGAGGACGCGCTCGTGCCCTTCGGCTTGACGCTGACACCCAGCTGCCCGTGGGAAGCCTTGCCGGTCTCGATGATTTCCTGGGCAACCCGCTTGGCGTGGTTGATGGGGATGCTGAAGCCGACGCCGATGTTTCCGCTCGTGGAGGATGCGCTTGAGCCCGCCGACGCGATGGCCACGTTGACGCCGATAATCTCACCGTTGCTGTTGACCAGGGCGCCGCCTGAGTTGCCCGGGTTGATGGCTGCGTCCGTCTGGATGACGTTGATGGATATTTGGCCCTGTTCTGCAGTCTGCTGGCTCTGTCCACCGCCCGGAGGCGCGAACTGGAAGCCGCCCTCGTCGTCGCCCTCGGCGTTGTCCCCCTCTTCGGGGGCAGCTGCCGACGCAACACTGATGGTCCTGTTGAGGGTGGAGACGATTCCGTCGGTGACGGTTCCGGTGAGACCCAGCGGAGAGCCGATGGCGATGGCAGTGTCTCCCACGTTCAGCTTCCCGGAATCGCCAAGGGTGGCCGGGGTGAGGCCCGAGCCTGCGTCCACCTTGATCACGGCGAGGTCCGACAACGGATCCGTGCCGACCAGCTTCGCAGGGATGACCCGGCCGTCACTCGAGCGGACCTCAAGGTTCGCATTCGCCGTCTGGCCGTCGAGGGTGACCACGTGGGTGTTGGTGAGGATGTGTCCCTGGTCGTCCAGCACGATGCCCGAACCGGTGCCGCCCGCACTGCCGGTGGAAGCACTGATGGTTACCACGCTGGGTGAAGCCTTCACTGCTGCTGCAGTGATCTCGTTGACCGAGTCCTGGTTGTTGACGATGACGGTGCCGGGCTGGGCGTTGCTGCTGGTGCTGGCCGGGGTTCCGGAGGTACCGAACCATTCAGCGGAGCCCACCGTGGCCACGCCGCCGCCCACCAGGCCCGCGGCGAGGATGCTGGCCACCAGCGTGCCGACGCCGAAGCTGGCTTTCCGCCGCGGGGCATCCTTGGGATTCGGCGCGAGGCCCACCGCTCCGCCCTGGAATTCATGCGCACCCTGGGCCTGGTGGCCGCTGTGTTGGCCGATGTCCTGATGGCCGTTGTGCAGCTGGCCCTGGGGACTGTGCTGGGGGTACTGCTGCGTATGCTGCTGACCCTGCCCGTAGTACCCGGACTGGCCGTAGAAAGGCTGGCGCTGGGGATAGTCGGGGCGGGGAGCTCCGGGGAGTTCCTGCGTGGGGTTCGCCCGCTGCGGCTGGTCCAGCCTTTCCGTGGGGTACTGCTGAGGAGCCGGGACGTGTCCACCGTCGGGCTGGTCACCTGCTGCCAGGCGTTGGCTTGCCGCGTCCTCCGCACCGCGGGCTTCCGCATGCTGAGCCTCCGCGGAACCCTCCCCCGGCTGCGGGTGCTGCTGCCACGGATTCCGGTTGCCCGGACGGTTATCCTCGGCGCCCTGTCCGGGAGTGTGGTTCTCAGTCATGGGACTTCCTTTCATCCTCGTCTGCATTAACTATGAACTCATTGGCTGGAACAAGCTCGGATGTTTGCTGAGAGCTTCCTGATGGCCCTTTTTCCCCTGTGCGCCGCCCCCGCATGCGTTTCGCTGGTGGCATATTCCCGCCGATGGACGGGCTGTGGGGTGCACCATAGAATCAAGATGAATTGCCACAGCGACCTGCGGCTTCACACCAAGCGTGGGGGCGCTGCTGGATTCTGAGACGACTGATTCGTCCCGAATCGGTGTCAGGCGTGCTGAAGGGTTGCACATGCGGTCAAAGTTCAAACGTATACTCGCCGTCATCGGCCTCACCGGCCTGCTGGCGGTACCCGCCGGCGCGGCCTGGGCAGAGGACCCAGTGACCATTCCCTCGGGAACCAACATTGTGGACGACGCCAACATTCTTGGCAGCCGCAAGGGTGAAGTGCAGGAAGCGATCTCGAAGCTTCTGAAAGACCACAAATACAATCTCTATGTTGTGACCGTGGATTCGTTCACCAATCCCGCCGATCCTGCAGCCTGGGCACAGGCCGTAGCGACGAATAAGAGCATGGGCCGGTCCGACGCCATCCTCGCGATAGCGGAAGAAGGGAAATTCAGCTTCGTATTGAACTCGGCCAGTCCCATCAAGCCCAAGCAGGGGGCCATCAGTCAAAACGCCGTCACGGCCAATCTGGCGGGCGGCAACCCCGACTTCGCGCAGGCCGCAATTGACACCGCAGCGGCCATCGGTGACGCCGCTGGTGGTGGAAGCGGAACGGTTCCTTCCGATAACGGAGCCGGCACTGCCGTCCTGGTTGGCACGGGCGTTGTCGCGGCCGGTGGCGCCGGCGCCTACCTGTACTTCCGCAACAAGCGCAAGAAAGCAGCCGGCCAGGCAGCGACAGGCAGCTATGGGCCGCAGGGCGCCGAGCTCGATCCGCTGGCCTCGCTCAGCGTTGAGGAACTGCGCCGGAAGAGCGGCTCCCTGCTGATCGAAGCTGACGACGCCATCAAGTCCAGCGAGCAGGAACTGATGTTCGCGCAGGCACAGTACGGTGATTCCGCCGTTGGCAACTTCACCAAGGCCCTGGACGAAGCCAAAGGCCACATGACGGAATCGTTCAAGCTGCAGCAGCAGTTGGACGACCACATTCCCGACACTGAAGAGCAGCAGCGCACATGGCTTGGCGAGATCATCCGCCGTTCGGAAGCCGCCCTGGCATCCCTGCAGGAACAGAAGGCCGATTTCGATTCCCTGCGGGAGCTCGAGAAGAACGCCCCGCAGGCACTCGCAGCCGTCAATGCAGGAGCCCGTGAAGCAGATGCAAAAATTGCAAGTGCGGAGCAGTCCCTCGGCACCCTGCGCGCCAAGTACGCCGAGAGCGCCCTGACCCAGGTCTCCGACAACATCCTGCAGGCCAAGGAACGCCTGGCCTTCGTCCAGAACGCCACCGCCACCGCACAGCAAAAGCTGGGCGAGGGCGAAGGCAGCCTGGCAGCCGTGGCCGTCCGGGCAGCAGAGGAAAGCCTGCACCAGACCAACGTCCTCCTGGACGCCATCTCCAAGGTCTCATCCAATCTGGACGAAGCGAGGACCAGCCTCGAGGCAGCAGTGGCTGACACCTCGCAGGACCTTGCCCAGGCAAGGGCAATAATCCAGTCCGGCGCCCACCCCGAGCTGGCCGGTCCGGTGGCAGGTGTGGAAGCGGCACTGGGGCAGGTGAAAGCGGAGATGCAGGGCGGAAAGATCGATCCGATCGCCACCCTCCAGCGCGTTGAGACCGCCCATCAGTCCCTCGACCAGGCGCTGACCGGCATCCGGGACCAGCAGGAGCAGGCGCGCCGTGCGCAGGCATCGCTCCAGCAGACCATCATGTCTGCCCAAGCCCAGATCAGTGCAACGTCCGACTACATCACCGCCCGGCGCGGCGGCGTGGGCACCGAGGCGCGCACCCGGCTGGCAGAGTCGCAGCGGAACCTCGACTATGCGCTGTCCATTGCCCGGACCGATCCGGTCACTGCATTGACCTACGCCCAACAGGCTCACGCGCTCGCTGCGCAGGCGGCCCAGCTGGCACAGGCTGACGTGGACCACTTCGACGGCTACGCCAACCAGGGCTACGGCCGGGGCGGCATGTTCGGCGGCGGTGGAGGTGGCGGCCTCGGCGGCGCCATCCTGGGCGGCATCCTCATCAACTCCATCCTTAACGGAGGCGGCGGCGGGGGCTGGGGCGGCGGCCACAGCGACGGCGGAGGCTGGGGCGGAGGTGACTTCGGCGGCGGCGACTTCGGTGGCGGAGACTTCGGCGGAGGAGACTCGGGAAGTTTCTGACAATCAGATTGGACGTTTGACGGGGTCCCGGCGGGCGGACAGAAGCAGTACACCCACTGTTCACGGATTTCAGTGGTCATCACAGAGCAGGACGAAAGGTAACACCATGGTTAAGCAGTCCATTTTCGGCCGTGTCGCACAGCTGGCAAAGGCAAATATCAACTCCTTGCTGGATAACGCTGAGGACCCGCAGAAGATGCTGGACCAGATGGTCCGGGACTACACCAACAACATCGCCGAAGCGGAGTCCGCCGTCGCACAGACCATCGGCAACCTCCGCATGCTCGAGGACGACTACAACGAGGATGTCAAGAACTCGCGCGACTGGGGAAACAAGGCACTTGCCGCTTCCCGTAAGGCCGATGAATACCGTGCCAACGGCAATGTGACGGATGCCGAAAAGTTCGACAACCTGGCCAAGGTTGCCCTGCAGCGGCAGATGGCCGCCGAAAATGAGGCCAAGGGCGCCGAACCGAGCATCGCTTCCCAGCGGGAAGTAGTGGACAAGCTGAAGACCGGCCTGGACCAGATGAAGGGCAAGCTCAACCAGCTGACCAGCAAGCGCAACGAACTGGTGGCCCGCTCCAAGACCGCGGCTGCGCAGTCGCAGGTCCACGACGCCATCAAGAGCATTGACATCATGGACCCCACCAGCGAGGTGGGCCGCTTCGAGGAGAAGATCCGCCGGGAAGAGGCGAAGGTCCGTGGGCAGCAGGAACTGGCGGCGTCAAGCCTCGATGCGCAGTTCAACCAGCTCGAGGACCTTGGTGAGCAGGTGGAGATTGAAGCCCGCCTGGCCGCGTTGAAGTCGGGCGGCGCCTCAAAGCCTGCCATCGGCGCAGCCGGCTCTGCCAACTCCGATGAATCCACCACGACTGAAATCGACTACGACAAGCTCTGACGGATAGCAGAAGCAGCCCTCGTGAAGGGCGTTGGGTAAGGGCCGGGGCCGGAAGCTCCGGCCCTTACCCATGCCGCAGGTGTGTAGCGTGGTGGCATGTCTTCTTCCGATGTGACGTCCCTGGTGTGGCTGCGTGACGATCTTCGTTTGGACGACAACCCTGCGTTGTCTGAGGCTGCCGCACTCGGGCTCCCCCTGACGGTGGTGTACATCCTGGACGAGGAGTCAGAGGGAATCCGTGCTCTGGGAGGGGCGGCACGCTGGTGGCTGCACCATTCCCTGGCGGCGCTGTCCGGATCGCTTGAAGCCAAGGGCTCGCGCCTGCTTCTCCGCCGCGGTCCCGCGGCAGACACGATCAGGGAATTGGCGTCTGAAACCGGCGCTGGCCATTTTTTCTGGAACCGGCGCTACGGCCTTCCGGAGCGCACCGTGGACGCCGCCGTCAAGGCCTGGGCAGCGGACAACGGGCTGGAAGCATCGAGCTACCAGGCAAACCTGCTGTTCGAGCCATGGACGGTGCGCACAGGTGCCGGTGGACCGTACAAGGTGTTTACGCCGTTCTGGCGTACCTGCCTGGCGGGCCATGAAGTCCGCGACCCCCTGGAGCCTCCCCGCAGCCTGCCGTCACCTGCCGCTCCGAAGGGCCGCCTGCCGCAGGGCGACGACCTGGACAGCTGGCAGCTGCTGCCCTCCTCCCCCGATTGGAGCGGCGGCCTGGCTGACACCTGGGAGCCCGGTGAAGACGGCGCGCTGCACCGGCTGGAGGACTTCCTTGCCGGACCAGCCGAAGACTACGGCACGGGGAGGAACATTCCCGGTGCCGAAGGGACCAGCCGGCTCTCGCCGCACCTGAGGTTCGGCGAAGTGAGTCCCTTCCGGGTGTGGCGGGAAATACGCCGGCGGTTCCCGCACAAGGTGCCGGCCGACGTCGCGATTTTCCGTTCGGAACTTGGCTGGCGGGAGTTCTGCTGGCACCTGCTGTATGCGAACCCGCACCTTGCCACCCGCAACTACCGGGCCGAGTTCGACCGGTTTGAGTGGCAGTCCCTCGGCAAGGAGGAACTGCAGGCGTGGCAGCAGGGGCGCACGGGCTATCCGCTCGTGGACGCCGGCATGCGCCAGCTCTGGCAGACCGGCTGGATGCACAACCGCGTCCGGATGGCCGCTGCCTCGTTCCTGGTCAAGAACCTGCTGGCTGACTGGCGCATCGGGGAGGAATGGTTCTGGGACACCCTCGTGGACGCAGATGCCGCCAGCAACCCTGCCAACTGGCAATGGGTGGCAGGGTCGGGCGCCGATGCCTCGCCCTACTACCGGATCTTCAACCCGGTAACGCAGAGCAGGAAATTCGACGCCGCCGGGGCTTACCTCCGTGAGTTCGTCCCTGAGCTTGCCGGCCTTGACGCCAAGGCCATTCATGAACCGTGGAAGGCCGGTGTGCCGGAGTACCCGGCCCCCCTCGTTGAATTGCCCGAATCGAGGGAGCGCGCCCTGGAGGCTTACCAGAGGCTTAAAGATTCCCAGGCGGGTTAGCGGCTGACCTTGCCCATCAGGGAAGCAATGGGCCGCAGGAAGATCGGACGGGCAAGGAACCAGGCCGCCACCATGACCACCACCGAGGCAACGAAGACCCAGAAGCCGAACCAGCCGTCGTCGTCACGCACGCCGTACATGTGGTTGAGGTTGCGCAGCGCGCCGGTGGCCAGCACCAGGAAGACGTGCACCACGATGAAGGCCACGAAGTAGATCATTACCGGGAAGTGGACGGCGCGGGCCCATTCGATGGGGAACGCCTTGTTGAGGCCGGCGGCCTTTTTGGGCCAGGCCGAGGACATCCGGAGGCCGGTGATGAACGCAAGCGGCGCGGCGATGAAAACCGTGGCGAAGTAGGCCAGCAGCTGCAGCGCGTTGTAGTTGATCCAGCCGTTCTCCGTTGGCCAGTTGAGCGACGCATACTGCAGGGCCGCCGAGAGGGCGTTCGGGAACACGTCCCAGCTCGTGGGGACGATGCGCATCCACTGTCCGGTGGCGAAGAGCAGGACCGCGAACACGAGCCCGTTGAGGATCCACAGCGCGTCCAGGGTCAGGTGGAACCACAGTTCCAGGCTGATCTTGGTGGGCGCGTTTTTGGTCCGGATCAGGCCCTTGTTGTTGCGGGTCCAGTGCCCGCTGGGACGGGTGGTGGTGCGCACCTGCCAGCCGGTGCGGATGATCAGTAGCAGGAAGAACGCATTCAGGAAGTGCTGCCAGGCCAGCCAGGCCGGAAAACCCACCGGAGCATTGTCGGGAAGCTCCGAGTGGCCCGGGTAGTCCGTCACGAAGGAGGCAACAGCCGGCAGCCCCATCAGCCACTTGGCAAGCAGTACCACCAGGACCAGCGCCACGAGGACGGCGGGCACCCCCCAGTAGAGTCGGGACCGCTTACCCGCGGCGGTGCCGGGCTTCTTCGTGGGTGTGGACATCGAACAACATTCCTCTCGAGAATGACTGGCCAAGTACTCACTGCGCGTGAGGCTCTGCGAAAGAGAATACTAGGAACTACCCGTATCCAAGGAAAAAGAAGACCCCGTCCGGCATATCTGCCGTACGGGGTCTTCACATAGTTGCGGGGACAGGATTTGAACCTGTGACCTCTGGGTTATGAGCCCAGCGAGCTACCGAACTGCTCCACCCCGCGTCGCTGAAACAACACTACCCTATTTTCGCGGCAGGTTTTTCCACCCTGCACTCCGGCGCCGAAACGGGTCCACGGAGGGACCCCTTCCGGCCGCTGACCCCTACCCGGATCCGGCATCGGCATTGGGGTTAGGACGTTCGTTTTGGGTTAAACAGAAAGGCCCGGACACTGTTTCCAGTGTCCGGGCCTTTCGCCAGTTGCGGGGACAGGATTTGAACCTGTGACCTCTGGGTTATGAGCCCAGCGAGCTACCGAACTGCTCCACCCCGCGTCGCAAGAACTACTTTACCGGCCGGTGAACATCCGGCCAAATCGAAGCGGCGTGATCTCCGTTACGCCGGCCCGGCACCCGCCCGCAAAGGGGCAGATGCCGGGCCGCCGTCGTCGGATCTAGCTGCTCGCTGAAGGCGACGGCGTAGCTTCAGGCGTGGCAGTAGCTGCCGGCGCCGGGGTGGCCTCCGGGGCTGCTACCGGGATCTTGGCCTCGGCGTCCACAGCCCTTTGCAGCGCAGCCTGGATCCGCTTCTGGGCCTCGCCGTAGGCAGCGAAGTCACCGGCGGCCAGTGCTGCCTGCCCTGCCTGGATCGCCGCGTTGGCTTCCTCCAGTGCCGCCTTCAGGTCCGCCTTGGCGTCCGCTCCCCCGGGAGGAGCAGCCGGGGCCCCGGGATCAGCCGGGGTCTGACCGTTGTTGTCCGAGTCGCCGGCGGCAGCACCGGAGTCACCGCCGAAGAGTTGCTTCAGCGCCTCATCCAGCGTGGGCGCGAAGCCCACCTTGTCACCGAAGGCCACCAGGACGCGCTGCAGAGTGGGGTACGACGTCTCACCGGTGGACTTGAGGTAGACCGGCTGGACGTACAGGATGCCGCCGCCCACAGGCAGTGTCAGCAGGTTGCCGTTCAATACGTCCGAGGCACCCTGGCGCAGCAGGTTGAGGGCCTGCGACACCGTGGGATCGGAGTTGAACTTGTTCTGCGCCTGGCCCGGGCCGGGGACCTGGATCTCCGGCGGGATCTGCAGCAGCCGGAGCTTGCCGTAGCTTTCGGCCTTGACACCTGCCTGGTTGCCGGCATCCGAGTCCGCTGCCAGGAAGCCGTAGAGGACGTTGCGTGCGTTGCCGTTGACGATCTGCGGAATGAAGGAGGACGTCAGCTGGAACGCGGGCTTGTCCTGGTCCGGCATCTGCAGCGACATGTAGAACGGCGGCTGCTTGACGTCCGTGTCCACGGTGGGATCCGCGGGAACGCTCCAGGCGTCGTTGGTCTTGTAGAAGCTGGAGGGATCGGTGACGTGGTACTCACCCAGAAGCTGGCGCTGGACCTTGAACAGGTCCTCCGGGTAGCGGACGTGGCTCATGACGTCGCCCGACATCTCCGAATAAGGCTTCAGTGAAGTGGGGAACACCTTCTGCCAGGCCTTCAGCAGCGGGTCCTGGTCATCCCAGGCGTACAGAGTGACGGACCCGTCATAGGCGTCCACCGTGGCCTTAACCGAGTTCCGGATGTAGTTGACCGTGCTGTTGGGCAGGGCAACCGCCCGGCCTGACGTGGTCTGGGAGTCCGCGGTGGCATCCGACAGCTGTTCCTGCTGCGAGTACGGGTAGTACTGGCTGGTGGTGTAGCCGTCCACGATCCACTTGACGCGGCCGTCCACCACTGCCGGGTAGGCGTTGCCGTCAACCGTCAGGTAGGGCGCAACCTTCTCGACGCGATCGCGGGGGTTGCGGTCGTACAGGATCTGCGACTCGGGGTTCACGCCGTCCGAGAGCAGCAGGTCCGACGACTGGAACTTGATGGAGTACAGGACCTTGTTGAAGAAGCTGCCCACGTTGGGCCCGCCGTTGCCTTGGAACGTGTACTGGGTTTCCCCTTCGCCCTCGCGGCCGGACGGCCTGTCCTGCTCACGGGCGGGGGCACCGTCCGGCGCGCCTACTATCGAGTAGTCCGGGGACGATTCGCCGAAGTAGATCCGGGGCTCGTAGCTTGAATCATCGCCGAGCACACCCGTGGAGGGGATGCCGGACTGGAGGAACTCGGGCTTGCCGTCCACGGTGAACTTGTTGCCCTTTGCCGCCACGACGCCGTAGCCGTGCGTGTACACCACGTGCTGGTTGAGCCAGCCCTGCTGGTTTGTGGCAACGTTCGTGGGGTTCAGCTCGCGGACCGCGATCACGGTGTCCTGGATCTTGCCGTCCACTTCGTAGCGGTCAACGTTCAGGGCTTCGGGGAACTGGTAGTACGGGCGGTACTGCTCGAGTTGGGAGAACGCGTCGGAGATCAGGTTCGGGTCCAGCAGGCGGATGTTCGCGGTGGTCTGGGCGTCCGGCGCGAGGGCGCCGGTGCTTGCGGTGTTGGTGGCGTCGTAGCGGCTCACCTGGATGGTGTCCAGGCCGTAGGCGCTGCGGGTGTTGTCGATGTTGCGCTGGATGAATTCCTTTTCCAGCGTTTCCTCGGAGGGCCGCACCTGGAACTGCTGGATGACCCAGGGGTAGACGCCGCCGGCGAGAATGGAGGTGATCACCAGCATGGCGGTGCCGATGACCGGCAGGCGCCAGCGTCCGATGACGGCCGCGACGACGAACAGGATGGCAACGAGCACGGCGGCCACGGCCAGGATGGCCTTGGTGGGGATGACGGCGTTGACGTCCGTGTAAAGGGCACCGGCCCAGCGGCCATTGTTGCTCTGCACGGCGGAGAAACGGTCCAGCCAGAAGTTCACGCCCAGCAGCACCAGGAAGGCGGCACCGGTGACGGCGATGTGGATCTGGGCTGCGCGGCTCGTGAACACGCCGCGTTCCATCAAGCGGATGCTGCCGTAGAGGTAGTGCGTGAGGATGCCCGCGATGCCCGCGATGACCACAACGCTGATCAGGAAGCCGGTGACGAACCCAAGGAACGGCAGGACCATCAGGTAGAAGCTGATGTCCATGTCGAATTCGGGGTCTCTCTTGCCAAAGCCCTCCTGGTTGAAGAACAGCAGGACTTTTTGCCACTGGCTTGCGGCTGCGCTGCCTGCGAAGAGCCCGAAGAGGACCGGCAGGCCCACCATGACCACCCGGCGGACGGGTTCCAGCTGGGCCTGGTACCGGTTGAGGTTGTCGCGGATGTCGGAGTCCGGAGCGTACACGGGCCGGGCCTGGTAGGCGATGCGGATCGCGAAGAACACGGCAGCGAACATCAAGGCGAATCCGGCCGCGAAGATGCCGATCCTGGCCAGGTTCTCGGTGACGAAGACTTCAATGAAGCCCAGCTGCCGGTACCAGAGGACATCGGTCCAGACATTGGCGAAGAAGATGAAGCCCACAACCACGAGGGCAACGACGATCAGGGTGGGCGTCAGTGCGCCGCGCCGTGATGGGGGTCTGCCTGTGGACATGGTGCTGGCGGGACGGGACAAACTGGGTACCTCATAGCTGGTCGTCAGATATTCGAAGCGTGCGTGCGAGCGACGAACTCCACCGGTCAAACGGCTGGTTTTGCCCGTCATAATTGCCACGAGTGGCGGTAAAGCTTAGTTCCTGTCGAGTCTAGTTGCGCCCAGTCTAGTTGTTTGTGCAGCCCGGCAGGCCGGATGTGTCCTGGCCGGTGCCGGCACGTTCGACGGCGGCCCTTGCCTCTGCCAGGTTCTCGACCCGTACCACCTGCAGGCCGTCGGGGATGTGCCCTGCCACCTGCTCGCAGTTGGCGGCGGGCGCCAGGAACAGGGTGGCTCCCCCGGCGCGGGCAGCCTGCATCTTCTGCCCGATCCCGCCGATGGGCCCTACCGCCCCGTCCGGGGTAATGGTGCCGGTCCCTGCGATGTGCTTGCCGCCGGTCAGGTCGCCGGGGGTGACGGTGTCGATAATGCCGAGCGAGAACATCAGGCCGGCGGACGGACCGCCAACCTTCTCCAGGGAGATCTCCACGTCAAAGGGGAAAGTGAACAGATACTTGAGCATGACACCGAGGATGAACCGGCCTTGGCCGTTGTCCTTCGGGGTGATGGTTTCGGTTACCGGCTGCCCTTCGCGCTCCAGGACGACGGTGGCGGCGGCACCGTTGCCCGCGGCCAGTTCCTCCTGGATGACGGACAGCGCGGTGATGTCCTTGCCGTTGATGGATTTCAGGATGTCCCCGGGCTGGATCTTGCCCGCCGACGCCGATCCTTCGGAAAGGTCCGCTGCCTGAAGCTGCTGGCCGAAAGGGATGTCCAGCTCGTTGAGTGCCGAGGCCACGGCGTTCTCCTGCGAGGTGGTCATGGCCACGGCGCTTTGTTCCTCGGCTTCCTGCCGGGTGGTCCCCGTGGGATAGAGGAGCTCCACCGGGTGGACGGCCTTGGTCCGGTCCAGCCAGGCTGAAAAGGCACCGATAATGCTGACTGGCCCGTTGGGGCCGCCGGCGACGTACACGGTGGTCAGGTCGAGGTTCCCGACAGCGGGGTACGATTCCCGGCCGGTGACTTTGATGACCGGGGTTCCCTGGCTTTGCCCCAGCGTGTTGTACGTGGGGCCGGGTGATTCCACAACATAGGGGACGGGAATCGTGGCGACGCCGATTCCAAGGCCCAGCGCGGCCATGCCTGCCAGCATCATGGTGGACACCCGCGGGTCCCGCGGCGGTGTGCCGGCCTCTTCAGGTGCGGTCCCGCCGTCGGCCGTTATGCCGGCGTCTTTTTCCCAGGAAAAGCCATCGTGGGGAAGCTCAGGGGCGTGGTCCTCGGAGGGGTAGCCGCCACGGGTTGTAGTCACCCCACCAACACTACGCGGTGGCAGACAGGGACAGCTCTTTGCCTACAGCGAACGACAACGCAGTGCGGCAGACAGCCGACCATGGCCGGGGTACCGTGAAGGTTGATCAACAGTCACACCGACGATCGGCGGGATCATGACCTCCAATCCACTTAATCCGTCCAACGGCGACGATACCCCCAAGGATCCGTTGACCGAGATGCTGCAGAGCCTGATGGGCGGCAAGGGGATGGAAAATTTCGACCCCGCCGAACTCGCCAAGGCCGCCGGCCTGCCGAACGACCCCAACCTGCTGGCCCAGATGTTCTCCCAGGTGCAGGCCATGATGAGCGCGCCGTCCGAGGGGCCCGTCAACTGGACGCTGGCCCACGACAATGCACGGCGCGTGGCAGCAAGCAGCTCGGACCCATCGGTAACCTCCCAGCAGTCGCGTGACGTGGACGAGGCCCTCCGCCTGGCGGAACTGTGGCTGGACCCTGTCACTGACCTGCCGGCCACCGGCCTGATCGGCCGGGCCTGGTCCCGCGCGGAATGGGTCGAGGCCACCCTGGGCACCTGGAAAAGGCTGACGGAACCCGTGGCCAACAGCATCGCCAACGCGCTTTCATCCGCCATGACGGAGCAGATGCCCGAGGAGATGAAGTCCATGATGGGCGGCGCTTCCTCCATGCTCCAGAACATGGGCGGAGCCATCTTCGGCATGCAGCTGGGCCAGGCCATCGGTGCCCTCTCCGCCGACGTGGTCAGTTCCACGGATATCGGCGTGCCCCTTGCCGACCTTGAAATGGCGCTGCTGCCGGCGAACGTTGCCGCGTTCGGCGAGGGCCTGTCCCTGCCTGAAAACGACATCCGGCTCTTCCTCGCCGTTCGCGAAGCGGCCCATGCCCGCCTTTTCGTCCAGGTTCCCTGGCTGCGGGGGCACCTGCTCGGCGCTATCGAAGCCTATGCGCGCGGCATCCACATCGACACCTCGCGCATCGAGGAATTGGCCCGGGACCTGGACCCGAGCAACCCCGAAGGGATCCAGGAGGCCCTGTCCCAGGGCGTCTTTATGCCCCAGCGGACCCCTGCCCAGGAACAGGCCCTGGAGAAGCTGGAAACAGCACTCGCCCTCGTGGAGGGCTGGGTGGACGAACTCACGGCCGCGGCGACCGAAAAGATGCTGCCCTCCGCCGGTGCGCTGCGCGAAACCGTGCGGCGCCGCCGCGCCACGGGAGGCCCTGCCGAACACGCCTTCGCTTCACTGGTGGGCCTGGAACTGCGTCCCCGGCGGCTGCGTGACGCCGCCACGCTGTGGGCCACCCTGAAGGAAGAGCGCGGCATCGAGGGACGCGACGCCATCTGGCACCACCCGGACCTGCTGCCCACCGCGGAGGACCTGGACGATCCCAAGGGCTTCAGCGGGCGCCGCAAACTGGCCGAAGCCAGCGACAGCGAAGTGGATGATGCCCTGCAGAAACTGCTCAGCGGCGGTTTCGACGAGGCGCCGGGCACGGATGCCGGGAAAGACGCGGGGACGGACAAGGACGAAGATTCACAGGACGACGACGGCGGGGACAACCAGCCGAAGGGCTAAGTCCTGCGGTGGCCGCCGGGTGGGGCCTAGTCGGCGTCGTTCGGCCAGGGTTCCTGCTCCGGCACGCCGCCTCCCCCTCCGTTGTCCGTGAGGCCGCGTGCGGTGGCGAAGGAGACGCCTTCAAGAAATGCCTTGGCGCGCTGGGTCTCCGGGTAGGCCTCCAGCAGCTTCCAGAAAGCGGCGTTGTGTGCGGCCACCAGGAGGTGGGCGAGTTCGTGGAGCAGCACGTAGTCGATGACCCATTGCGGCATGGGGCGGAGCTTGTCCGAGAGGCGGATGGTCCCGTCCGCCGGGGTGGCTGATCCCCACCGCGAGTTTTGGTTGCTGACCCAGCGCACTGACGTGGGGACAGCCCGTCCGCCCAGGTAGTGCGCCGAAAGGTGCGCGGCGTGCGCCGCGAGGGCTGCGTCCGAGGCGGGACGTTTCCTGCCTGCTGCGGCGCGCCGCTCCCCCTGGCGCTGCAGCTTTGCCAGCATGCGGTGCACCCACTCGCTTTCCTGTGCAGCCGTGAAGCGGGCCGGGATGGCAACAACGGCGGTCCCGTTTTCCCAGAAGGCTGCCACGGTGCGCGTGCGGCGGGCGGAACGCCTGACCTCCACGGGAGCACCGTCAGCCGTGGTGAGGCCGGCACCAGGGGCCCCGTCACGCCGGTTCCGCGGCCCTGGAGACCGGGTCACAGGGACGTGCTTTCCGTCAGGACCCGAAGGACGTCTTCCCCGTACTTTTCCAGCTTGGAGGGGCCCACCCCGGCAAGTCCGGCGAGTTCTTCCAGGGACGCAGGCCGGGCCTCGGCGATGGCTGTGAGCGTTGCATCTGTGAAGACCACGAAAGCCGGGACCTCGGCGGACAGTGCCACTTCGCGGCGCCAGGTCCTTAGCGCGTCGAAGGTCTGTTCCTCGTATGTAGGCGGGCAGGCATTGCAGCGTCCCACCTTGCGTTCCGCCCCGGTTGCGAGCATGCTTCCGCAGACCCTGCACAGGGCGGGGGCCGCTGCTTTCCGGCGGGGTGCCGCGCCCTTGCCGCGCGTGTGTGAGCTCACCACGGAATCCGGCCGCAGGCCGTCGAGGAACCGGGACGGCTTGCGGTTGGCGCGGCCGCCGGGCGTGCGGGCCGTGCTCCAGGAGAGCGACAGGTGCTCGCGCGCCCGGGTGATCCCGACGTACAGGAGCCGGCGTTCCTCGTCGACGGACTCGGGCGAGTCGGCGAAGGAGATAGGCATCAGGCCTTCACTGAGCCCCACCAGGAAAACCGCATCCCATTCCAGGCCCTTGGCGGCGTGCAGGGATGCCAGCGTCACCCCCTGGACAGTCGGCGCATGCTGGGCCAGTGAACGTTCCTGGAGTTCATTGACGAAATCCGCCAGTCCGAACTGTGCGCCCCGGACCTGCACGAGTTCATCGGCAAGGGCCACGAGTGCCGCCAGGGATTCCCAGCGCTCCCGCAGCGCCCCGCCGCTGTGGGGAGCGGAATCCGTGTAACCGAGGGAGGAGACAATATCGCGGACAAGCTGGCCAAGGGGTTCCGGCGAATCGGTCTCCGATACTGCCCTGGTTGCCGCCCTCAGCTGGAGAATGGCGTCCCGGACCTCTTTACGCGCGAAGAAGCGTTCCCCTCCACGCAGCTGGTACCCGATCCCCGCTGCGGCAAGGGCCTGCTCGTAGGCTTCGGACTGGCCGTTGGTGCGGAACAGGATCGCCACCTCGCTGGCGGGAGTGCCGGCGTCGAGAAGGACCTTGATCTTCTGGGCGACGGTAGCGGCCTCCGCTTCGTCATCTGAGCACTCCGTGAAATGGGGCGCCGGGCCGGCAGGCCGCTGTGCCACAAGCTGCAGGGGCGTTGCCCAGGCGGCGTCGGCAGCCGGTCCGCCGCTCCGCCGCCCCGCCAGCAGATCGTTCGCCAGCTTCACCACCTGCGGTGTGGAGCGGTAGTCCCTGATCAGCTTGACCACGTTGGCCTGAGGATAGCGGGCCTTGAAGTCGAGGAGATGCCGGGGCGACGCGCCGGTGAAGGAATAGATGGTCTGGCTGGCGTCGCCCACGACGCACAGTTCGTCGCGGCCGCCAAGCCACAGTTCCAGGAGCCGCTGCTGCAGCGGGGACACGTCCTGGTACTCATCAACCACAAAGTGCCGGTACTGCTCGCGGACGGTGGCAGCCACCTTCTCATCCTCCTGGAGGATCCCGACGGTGATCAGCAGCACGTCCTCGAAGTCGATGACGTTGCGGTCCGTCTTGACGTCCTCGTAGGCCTGGAACACCCGGGCCACCGCGGTGAGGTCGAAACCGCCCGGGGTTCCCCTTCCCTGCGCGTTTTCCAGGTAGTTGGCCGGGGTCAGCATGGAGACCTTTGCCCACTCAATCTCGGACGCCAGGTCCCGGATGGACGCCCGGTCCGTACTGAGCCGCAAGCGCCTGGCCGCCTCGGCGAGCATCTGCGCCTTGTGGTCCAAAAGGTTGGGCAATGTGCCGCCAACAGCCTGCGGCCAAAAGAACTGGAGCTGGCGGAGGGCGGCAGCGTGGAAGGTGCGGGCCTGGACGTTGCCGGCCCCGAGGTCCCGCAGCCGGCTCCTCATCTCGGCGGCGGCCCGCGCCGTAAACGTCACGGCCAGCAGCCGTTGCGGGGAGTAGACGCCGGAATGCACGCCGTAGGCGATGCGGTGGGTGATGGCGCGGGTCTTCCCCGTCCCGGCGCCGGCGAGAACGCACAGCGGGCCGTTCAGGGTGCTGGCCACCTCGCGCTGTTCGGCGTCCAATCCGCCAAGGATGCGGTCCTCGAGCGAGGCTGCTCCGTCAATATGCTCTGTAGTCACTTCTGCTGCTTTTGTGTCTCGACTACCGAATGCTTGGAGTCTGGTGGATATGGGTGTCAGGCGGCGGGGCGGTCCTCGATCCGCCCGCCGAACCAGTGCTCAATGAGCGCCCGCGCGATGGAGAGCCTGCTGGAAATGGTAATCTCACCGCTGAGCACGGCGTCCTGGAGTTCCTCCCGGCTGAACCAGCGCGCCCTGGTGACCTCCACGCCGTCGGGCGTTGCCTCGGCATCTTCGGTGACGGCGGTAAATCCAAGCATAAGGGAGGCGGGGAAGGGCCAGGACTGCGAACCGAGGTATTGGCAGGCGGTGACACGCACTCCCACTTCCTCAAGGACTTCCCTCACCACTGCCTGCTCCAGTGATTCTCCGGGCTCAACGAACCCCGCCAGGGTTGAGTAGTTTTTTGCGTCGGGAGCACCGCCGCCGCCCAGCAGCACCCGGCCATCCGGGCCCACCACGGTGACGATGATTGCGGGATCCGTGCGCGGATAATGTTCCGACGAATCCGCGGGGCACCGGCGTACCCAACCGCCCGCTTCAACCAGCGTGGGCGTCCCGCAGCGCGGGCAGTGGGTGTGGCCGGCGTGCCAGTTGGTGATGGCGCTTGCCTCCACGAACAACGCAGTGTCCGTTGTGCTCAGGCCGGCCGCCACATCACGGAACCCGGCCCATGCCGCGTCGGCGGGGATGCCCGCGGTGCCCGGCTTAACGGCCTCCGGAAGGACAAACAGCAGCAGCTCGGTGCCGGCAGGAAGGTCCGCGCCCGGCAGGGCTGAGCCCAGGTAGACCACAAGCTCCGGAGTCACCGCGGCCGCTGACAGGCCCTCCAGCATCGCCTTGGCGCCGGCAGTGAAAAGGCCGCTGCCCTGCACCAGTCCCTGCCGGCCGGAAAGGACAATGGCCAGGGTTTCAGTCCGTGCCAGGAGCTCCTCCACCATGCCGGGCCTGGCCCGCACAACAGATCCCCGGTCTACCAAGGCTGGCGGGACGGGAAGCAAGGTGTCCCGGAGGTGGTTCGCCGGCAGCAGTGCCGGCACCCCCTGATGGACCGGTGTGGCAAACTCCGCATGGCTCATGAGTCCACCGTACTGACTGGGACCGACAATGCCCATTTCCGGGCGGGCCGCGGACCTCCTCCGGGGTACCCAGATTTGGATGTATCTGAAGACTCGCCGCCGTCAGACCGGTGTCTTGGACGGCGGGCAATCTACCGTGGAACGGTGAGAAGAAAACCGATTGAACTGGCAGCCGTCGCAACCGCGGCAGTCCCCGGACTGACCCCAACGGCCGTTAGCTCTGCCCCGGATGATCCCGCGGACTTCGACTCAGCCCTGCTCCTGGATTCCGAGGGCAAGCGCTGGCGGGTGCGGTCGCCGCGGCACGCGGAGGCCAGTGCCAGGCTGGAAACCGAGTTCCTGGTACTGCGGGCTTTCGCCCCCGGTATCCGTGCCGAACTTCCCTTCCTGATGCCCACGGTAGCCGGCAGCGTCCGGCTGGGAACCCTGAGCACGTTTGTCTACTCGCACCTTGCCGGCAGCACCCGCAGTGTTGAGGAACTCACCGCGGGCCCGGAGACCCTGGCCCGGGAAATCGGGGTGGCCCTGGCCGCTATCCATGACCTGCCCCGGGCTTTGGTCAGCAACGCCGACCTGCCCAGCTACACCCCCAACGAGTTCCGCCAGCGCCGGCTGAATGAACTGGACCAGGCAGCCACTACCGGGAAGATTCCGCCGGCCCTGCTGCTGCGCTGGGAACACGCCCTTGAGGACGTGTCCCTGTGGCGCTTCAATCCGTGTGTGGTCCACGGCGACCTGCACGAGGACAACCTTCTGGTGGAGGGCCAGCGCGTCACGGCCGTCACCGGGTGGACCGATCTTCGCATTGGTGACCCTGCGGACGACTTTGCCTGGCTGGTGGCGTCCAACGAGCAGGACTTCGTGGACGCGGTCCTGGCCGGCTACACAGCCAGCCGCCGGGACACTCCGGACAACCATCTGCTGCGCAGGGCGGCACTTTCTGCGGAATTCGCCCTGGCCCAGTACTTGGTGAAGGGGATCGCCGCCGGAGATCCCGGCATGGTTGCCGAGGCTGAAGGCATGCTCGAAACCCTGGCCAGCGATATCGCCGAGCACGGCGGGCAGCCCATCAGCGTGGAGCCCCTGCCCTCCCCCGCGGTTGCCGCGGGGACCGCAACGCCGCCGGCGGGATCCTCCGCAGTGGCTGGTTCCACCGAGGGCGCTTCCGGGGTCGGCCCGGCCGACGGCGGCCCCTTGGCCGGGGTGCCGGCCGTTACGGTTGTTCCCGTGCCGGCCGAGCCCGCCGTTAGCGTCCTTCCCGTGCCGGTGCAGCCTGCAGTGCACGTAACCCCCATTCCGGTCGAGCCACAGCCCGGCGCAGGCAACGACGCCGATGCCAAGGGCTCGGACGACACCTCCACCGCCGCGATCTCCATCGTCAACGCCAAGCAGACCTAGCGGGACGCAGGCTTTTCGGCCAAAGCCTCCGGGCTGACCGTCACGGCGAGCGAAGCGCGGCCGCGACAATTTCCTCCAGCTGCGCCGCCGTCCCAAGGTCATGGGGCCGCACAACCTCGTTGTCCGCAACGTAGAAGAAGGCGGCCCGCACATCGTCCAGGGGAACGTTCTTCAACCGTGCCCAGGCCAGCCGGTACACGGCGAGCTGCACCGACCGGGCCCTCAGCTGGGCACCGGAGGGCCGCCGCCCGGTCTTCCAGTCCACCAGGTCCCAGCGGCCGTCAGCGTCCTGGAAGACAGCATCGATGCGTCCGCGGACCACCACTTCCCCAACCCGGGTCTCCACCGGCACCTCAACGAAGGCCGGCGACCGCTCAGCCCATGGTGATGCCCGGAAAGTGGCAACCATGGAATCGAGGTCGTAGGCGGCGTCGATGTGGTCGTCCGAGCCGGGGGCTTCCCCGAGGTCGAGCATGCCGGCTGTACCGAAGTATTCCTCCACCCAGGCGTGGAATGCGGTTCCCTTCCGCGCTGACATTCCAGGTTCCCGCGGGACGGGCCGGCGGAGCCGGGCAAGGACCTCTGCCGGGTCCTGGCCCAGGTCCACCAGGGTTGAAGCGGAAATGTGGCTGGGCAGGTGGACGTCCTGGCCGTTGGACCTCCGGGCCCGCCGTTCCAGCAGCAGGGCCGCTTCCCGGGCCCATCCGGCCGCGGTTCCCGTCAACCCCGTGGCGTCGCCAGGCACAGGTTTGCGTCCTGCTGCCGGGAACGCGGGGTGCAGATCACCGGTAGCGGACTCGAGGGCGGCAAGCACGCGGGCAGCGGCCATTTCCATGGTGTTCCTGCGCCCGCGGGCAAGGCGGAGCCGTTCCCCTGTCCGGGGGTCCACCGGACCCTCCAGCGGATCATATGGCCAGCCGGCGACCTCCGTTTCGGCGGTGAGCGGGCTGTTCTCCGGCAACTGGGCTTCTTCCAGTGACCGGGGATGGATTGTGGCCCGGGCAGGCGATACGCCATCGGTGCTGAGAAGCGCTTCCAGTTCGGTAAGGAACGGCGACATCTCCGCGCGTCCCGCCCGGGAACCCACCCACGCCGCGCTGGACACCCACAGGACATGTTTTGCCCTGGTGTAGGCCACGTAGGCGAGCCGGCGCTCCTCGGATTCCCCGTGGGCCTGGACGGCTGCTTTGAAGTCTTTCTCGGCGTCCAGCCAGCCTTTTTGGTCAGGCTGGTCCAGATCCCACTGCGGCAGGTCCGCACGGTCTCCGCGCAGTGGCCACGGCAATGCCGCCGCCCCGCTGCTCCAGCGGGAGTCCTTGTCCGTGGGAAACGCGCCGGCGTTCAATCCCGGGACAAAGACGACATCCCATTCCAGGCCCTTGGACGCATGGACGGTAAGGAGTTGGACCGCTTCCCTGTTCACGTCGCTGGGAGGCGCCTCAAGGCCGTTCTCTTCCGTCGCGGCGGCTTCCAGCCACGCCAGGAAGGCGAGGATGTCCACTCGTTGTGACGTCCGAAGGAACCCCGCCGCGGCGTCCTGGAAGGCGTCAAGGTTGCGGCGGGCCTGGTGGATGCTGACGCCGGGACGGGCTGCGACCTCGATATCCAGGAGCATGGCCCTTTCCACTTCCCCCAGGAGGGTTGTGAGGTCATCCCCTAGGTAGCCACGCAAGTGCCGCAACTCTGCCGAAAGCCGGAGCAGCCGACTGCGGGCTTCGGCGCTGAGGGACCTGCCGCTGGAGGATGTCCATTCCTCCCGGGGCAGCCAGTCCAACGCCTCCACCAGGCTCGCGCCGTCAGTGAGGTCTCCCTCGAGGACCGTCGCATCCGCTTCCGCCGGCTCGGCGGCGGTCTCCCCGTCACCGGATCTGTCCGGGGCATGTCCGCGCCTGCGTGCCAGCTGGCTGGACCAGTCCCGCAACGCCATCAGGTCAGCGGGTCCTATCCGCCACCTGGCCCCCGCCAGCAGCCGCATGAGCGCGTCCGAGCGCCCGGGGTCGGCCAGGACACGGAGGGTGGCAACGAGGTCAACCACTTCCGGGGTATCCAGGAGGCCGCCCAGGCCCACGATCTCGTAGGCGATGCCGCGTGCCTCAAACTGGCGACGTATGGTTTCCATCTGTGCCCGCCGGCGGCACAGGACGGCGATGGCCGGCGGCACCGGAGAGCCGTCGGGCTTCAGCTCGAAGTCCGTCACCTGATACTTCAGGACATCGTCCGCGAGAGCGGAGGCTTCCTCGGCATCGCTGCCGAAGCGGCCGAGGACAACGGCGCCCTGGACGGCATGCGGGCTGGGTTGCAGCGGCGGCACCTTCGCGCGGGCAGCTCCCCCGCCACCTGCCGGTCCCCGGTGGGCCTCGGCCTTACTGAGCGAATCCGACATGACGTTGGCCGCCGCCAGGATTGACCGTCCGTTCCGCCAGGCGGTGGTCAGGTAGGACGTGGGCGCAGGTGCCCAGCTTCCGGGCTCTGCCGCCGGCCCGTTGCGGACCGGGAATTCGCGGACGAAGTGGAACAGCTGACCGGCTGAGGCCCCGCGGAAGCCGTAGATGGACTGATTGGGGTCGCCGACGGCCGTGACTGCATGTCCGCCGCCGAACAGGCGCGAGAACAGGACCAGCTGGGCGTGGGACGTGTCCTGGAACTCATCGAGCAGCACCACCTTGTAGCGCTGCCTCTCCATCTGGGCAGCCAGTGGAACGTCCCGGGAGACTTTGGCTGCAAGTGCCACCAGGTCACCAAAATCAAGCGCGCCGCGGGCCCGCTTGGCCGCCGCATACCTGCCGACCATGTCCGCCACGCTGGCCCTGGTCCGGAGCATGCCGGCGAGCTCGGCCGCTGCCTGCGGAGGGTTCTTCTTCTTGTCAGCCAGGTAGGGCAGCGCTTCAAAGTCCGAGAGCCGTGCCATCAGCCAGGCTTCGACGTCCTCCGGCTCCTGGAGGTGCTCGGCACATTCGCCGGCAAGCTGGATGACAGCCTTCACCAGGGTGGACTTGGCGGCACGGAAGTGTGCGTACTCGCCGTCGTATGCTTCCACCACCTCGCTGGCGAGCTGCCACGCCTGCGCGCCGCCGAGGAGGACAACATCACGTTCCACCCCCAGGCGCAGCCCGTAGTCGGACACGATGCCGCTGGCGAATGAGTGGTATGTGGTCACCTTCGGTTCCAGCGCGTCGCTGCTGAGCAGGCCCTTCGGGAAAACCTTGTTTGCGGTGTCCGCGGAAACCAGCCGCTGCAGGGCCACCAGCTTTGCCCGGATCCTGGACGCGAGTTCGCCGGCCGCCTTCCGCGTGAAGGTCACCCCGAGGACTTCTTCGGGCCGTACCCAGCCGTTGGCGACGAGCCAGACCACCCGGTCCGCCATGGTGGCGGTCTTTCCCGACCCGGCCCCGGCAATGACCAGCCGCGGCGACAGCGGTGAGGAGATGATGCCGGACTGTTCGGGGGTGGGCACGTTCTTTTCGCCGAGCAGCCCGGACAGCTCCTCGGGGCTGAACCGTACCTGCGGCGACTGTAAGGGCCCGCCGGGAAGCGCTGCAGCGGGTGGTAATTCGAGGTCTTGAAGCACCTGGAGGTCCTGGCTCATTCAGTCACTTGCCTTCCACGCGCACACAACGGGCACACTTCGGGAAGTTTGCAGCCATGGCCGCCATGGCTTCCCTTCGCCGGATCATGCCGTGCTTCAAACCCGCTGCCACCCATCACTTGTGCTGCATCCTTCACCATGTCCAGGGCCCAGTTTTCCTGGGGATCAAGTGCGTCCTGCTGCTGGATTGCCGGGCTTTTCGCGCCTGTTCCGAGCTGGGCCAGCACTGCTCCGCCGGGAAGGCCGGCATCCTGGCTGTTTCCGCTGCCCGTGAAGCCGCCCGCCAGGACTGCCGCCTGGTACGCGCCAAGCTGGGGGTGCCTGGACAGCTCACTTTTGCCCGGCTGCCGTTTTCCTGTCTTGAGGTCCACGATGACCAGCCT
The DNA here is from genome assembly GCF_059093025.1 of Arthrobacter sp. 210 2. NCBI lineage: Bacteria > Bacillati > Actinomycetota > Actinomycetes > Micrococcales > Micrococcaceae > Arthrobacter > Arthrobacter sp. 210 2. Next base: position 52,352 of record NZ_JBNHIE010000007.1, on the reverse strand, counting down.
GCCTTCGCCGTCGATCTCCAGGCGGTCCACCTGGCCGCGGAGGATGGCTTCCCGCGGCAGGCCATCCTCCACCGTCACTTCGCCGAGGGGCACCTCGAAATCCTGTTCCACTCCCACGAGGCTGCGTCCCTCGCTCCTCATCACCACAAGGTACTGCGCGAGCTTGCGCACCATCGATTCGGCGCGCTGGAAATCAAGCCTGCCCTCCCAGTTGTCCTTCATGCCCAAGGTGGGCCAGCGGCGGACCAGTTCCGCAACGTACTCCGTGCCGGACGCATCCGGCATCTCCTGGGCGATGGCATGGACCAGTGTTCCCAAACTGCGGGCAAAGTCCGTCGCCGCTTCGCCGCCTGCTGCCTGCACAAACCAGTCCAGCGGCGACTTTTGCACGGTTTCGACCTTCGACGGCGACACGGACACAATTCCGCCGGGCGGCACCACGGGTGCGTCGGACGTGAGCGGGGCAAGCCCCCACCAGCTGGCAGGGTGGGCACCGGGAACCGGCGGCTCGGCGGCCGCGAGATGGGCAAGCACCCTCGCCGCTTCATGGGCCTGTGCCGCCCCGCTTCCGTCCAATTGTGCATGTTGGCGGAGTTCGGCAACGAGGGCCCGCAGCGTCATGGGGCGTTCCACCGTAGTAAAACCCCTGCTTTCCTGGTCCCGTTCCAAGGGGGCGACGTAATCAAGGAACGACGACGGCTGGTCGTCCTCGGATGAGACGGCGGTGCAGATCAGCAGCTCCCGGGACCGTGACACCGCGGTGGAAAAGCTCCGGAGTTCGTCGTAGCGGATGTCGCGCAGCCGGCTCAGGGGATCGCGTTGCAGCGCGTACTGGACACCATGCTCCACGGCGTCGGCGTAGAGGGTGCTGCCCAGGAGCTCACCGCGAAGCCGGGTGTTGGGCCATACTCCCTCCTGGAGGCAGGCGACAATGACCACAGGCCACTCCCGTCCAGCTGCGCTGGCGGGGGTCATCAGCTCCACGGCATCGTCAACCTGGGCCCGCGCCGCAAGGGTATCCATGGGCAGTTCCTGGTTCAACAGGTACTCCAGGAACTGCTCAGGCCCGGCGCCCGGCATTTGGTCCACGTAACGCTCCGCGGTGTGGAACAGTGCCATCATCGCGTCGAGGTCGCGGTCAGCCCTGGCACCGTGCGGGCCGCCGGTCAGTGCGGTTTCCGTCCAGGCGGCGGCGAGACCGGTGGCGCTCCACAGCGCCCAGAGCACAGACTCGGCGTTGGCGCCTGGCTGGCATGCTGCTTCCCGGCCGGCCTGGATCATCCGGGCTGTGCGGCGGGCGGCGCGTCCCTCGATGCCGAGCGTGGCGAGCGCACCGGGCTGCAGAAGCGCTTCGACGAGGAGCGAATCGCTGGCGCGCCCGCCGCCGCCCAAAAGCTCTTCCCGGCGCAGCGACTGCCTGAGGCGGCGCAGTTCAATCGAGGTGGCACCACCGATCCGTGACGTGAGGAGGGATACCGCGGCCTCTGGAGTCAAGAGCGTGGAGTCGAGGGCAACCGCAAATGCGTCCAGGAGCGGGCGTACGGCAACCTCGTCCCGTACGGCGGATTCCGCCACCGGCACCCTTACCGGGATCCCCTGCCCGGATAGGTAGCGCTGCAGCTCGCTGACCTGCCCGCCGTTGCGCACAATCACCGCCATGTCCGTCAAATCACGGCCGTGGTTGATGTGCTGGTCGAGGATCCGCTGGGCCACGTAGCGCAGCTCGTGCACGGCCGACGGAACCAGGTGCGCCTCAACCGACCCTTGCGGCACGTTTCCCTCCGGATGGTGGAGCCGCCGCGCCAACTGGCCGCCGGCCCGCTGAGAGATCCGCCCGGCAACGTCGAGCCACGCATCGGCCAAGGCGGGAGCCAGCCGGTGGGAATGCGACAGCGGGCGCTCCAGGACCAGAGCCTCCGGTGACAGCAGCCGGGGCAGTTCAGCCACCAGGTCCGGCCGCGCCCCGCGAAAGCCCTGAACCACGGTGTCAGGTGAGAACGCCACGAAGCAGTCCCGCCCCCCGGCGATATCTGCCAGCAGCTCGAATACTGCCGGGTTTGCCTCCTGGATGTCATCCACCAGGATCAGTTGCAGCCGTGCGCGTTCTGCAGCCAGGAATTCAGGAACATCCTGGAAGATCTGGCGAGCCGCGGTGATGATGCCGGCGGGATCGAACGCCTCCGGCATCCGCAGGTCCAGGACGTCCCGGTACTCGCTGTAGAGGGCAGCGGCGGCAACCCAGTCAGGCCTGCCGCACTCCCGGCCGAGCTGCTCCAGGTCCCCCGCAGTCCGCCCGGACTCAATGATCCGGTCGAAAAGTTGCCGCACCTCGTGGCGGAACCCCCGGGTTTCCAGCGCGCCGTCCAGGTCGCGGGGCCAGGGCAGTTCGAGTCCGGGCAGGCGGTGGCCTTCCAGGAGTTCCTTAATGATGAGGTCCTGCTCGGGGCCGGACAGGAGGCGCGGCGGCCTGGACAGCGGAATGGCGCCCTCGGCCTTGGCGCGCCGAATCACGTCAAAGGCGTACGAGGCCCAGGTCCGCGCCGGCGTGGTGCTGAGGCTCCTGTCCAGCCGGGCTGTGAAACGGTCCCGCAGGAAATCCGCCGCCAGACGGCTCGGCGCCAGAATCAGCATCCGTTCGGGATCGACGCCGTCCCGCAGGACGCGCTTGACGGCAGCCTCGATCAGGACCGTGGTCTTGCCCGTCCCCGGCGCCCCGGGGACCAGCACGGGCCCGGCCCCCTGGGGAACATCAACTGCCGCCTGCTGATCGGACGTCAGTGACGGCGCCGCGGCGTGCAGGTGGCGCGGCGGCAGCAGGCGCAGGGAGGCCGCCGAAGGGGCCCGGTCCTGGACGGCGTTGGCGGTGTCCGAAGCCACGGCGTGGCCGGACTCCAGGCTTTGCCGTTGCTCGTCGCGTGGTTCCGTGAAGGGAAGAGTTACTGTCACACGGACATTCCATCATCAGCCACTGACAATCGATGAAGCCGCCGCTCCAGTTGTTCGGCAATGGCGTCCATTCGGTCAAACTCCGGGTCGGTTGGCGTCCACCGGGCGGCCGGAAGATCCACCCGCCAGCGGCCTTCCCCGGTACGCAGGAACGATTCGTGGGCACCGGCAAGCGGGGTTCCTTCTTCAAGGTAATGCCGCAGGGCTTCGGACTCGTGCCCTTCGGGGGGATGTCCGCTCGCTTTGAGGACCCGCCACCAGGGAACGCCGCTTCCGTAATGGCTCATGACCGAGCCCACCTGGCGGGGTCCACCCGAGCCGAGCAGTTCGGAGACATCCCCGTACGAGACAGCGGACCCCGGCGGTACCAGCTCCACTACCGCCAGCACCGCCTCCACGTACTCAATCCGCATTGATCCAATCTAGCCGCAGTGGCGCTCCCGGGAATTGTCGGAGGTGCCCGTTAGCGTTGAAACATGAGCACCTGGAACACCCTCCCCCGAGCAGCTTTCGACCTCGAAACCACCGGACGCAATTCGCGTGCCGCGCGGATTGTCACGGCCTCGGTGACTGTTGTGGACCACAAGGGAGACGTCATCGACGAGCATGAGTGGCTGGCGGACCCGGGCGTCGAGATACCCACCGAGGCCAGCGACGTGCACGGGATCACCACCGAACAGGCCCGGCGGGACGGGCGGCCTGCCCAGGAGGTCACCAGGGAACTGGCAGCTGTCCTGCAGGATCTTTTCGACGCCGGCGTCCCGGTCATCGCCTTCAACGCCAGCTACGACTTCACGGTGCTGGCCGCGGAGTCCGCCCGGTATGGTGTGCCCCAGCTCACCCGGTTCCCCGTCCTGGACCCGTACATCATGAATAAGCAGGTTGACCGCTACCGCAAGGGCAAGCGGACCCTGACGGCGCTGTGCGAGGAGTACGGGGTAGTCCTGGACAACGCGCACACCTCGGCGGCTGATGCCCTGGCCACGCTGAAGGTCCTGGACGCCATGGCGGGCAAGTTTCCCAAGCTGATGATGCCCGCCAGCCAGCTTCACCAATTGCAGGTGGACTGGGCCGTCAGCCAGGCAGCAGACTTTCAGGGCTACCTCCGCAAGACCAAGCCGGCCGCAGTGATCGAAGGTGACTGGCCGGTCCTCCCTCCCCAGGACGCCAGCATCGGCGGCTTCTAGGCGGCCCACCGCCCGTGGTGCGAGGCAAGTCACATGCCCGCGCTGCCCCGCAGGTACACCCTCGTGGCGTCGGCTATTCGCTCCCTGCGCCTGAATTCGGTGTTCACCGCGCTACTATCGTGCGGCAGCCGAACATTCTTCGGCCATCACGGAGTGTAACTCTTCCTTATTCAACTCACCGCACTGAAGCGGGGAAGTGAGAGAATAAAGTTTTGCGGTCACCCCTGCCCTGGACGTGCTTGACCAGCACCGGGCAGGTGCCAGGCGCCACCAGCGCAGCCTTGCGGCCCGGTTGACTTATGACTCAATGAAAGTGACAACCTGATGAAAATCAAAGCGATGAAGTGGCTCACTACCGCGCCCGTTGCACTCGCCCTCGCTGTTTCCCTGGCAGCCTGCGGCTCAGGATCCTCGCAGCCCAGCGGTACCCCGACTGACGCCCTCGCCGGCAGCGACCAGCAGACGCTGGACAAGTACACCACTGACGACGTCACCCCGATCGACCAGATCGACAAGACCAAGCTCGGCCTCAACACCGAAGGCAAGCTCGAGGTGGGCACCCTCTCGGATGCACCCCCCAACATCTTCATTGATCCCTCCGGCAAGTTCACGGGCTACGACAACGAACTGCTGCGCGCTATTGCCGGCAAGCTCGGCCTCGAGGTCGAATTCGTTGCCACCGACTTCTCGGCCCTGCTCTCCCAGGTTTCCACCCGGCAGTTTGACGTCGGGTCCTCCTCCATCTCCACCACGGAAGCCCGCCGCCAGAATGTCGGCTTCACCAACGGCTACGACTTCGGCTTCATGGCCGTTGTGGCCAAGACCGACGGCGACGTCAAGAGTTTTGACGACCTGACCGAGGATCTGCGCATCGGCGTTGTCCAGGGCACGGTCCAGGACGACTACGTCACCAACACGCTGAACATGGAACCGATCCGCTTCCCGGATTACGCCACCGTGTACGCCAACGTCCGCAACGGCCAGGTCGACGCCTGGGTGGCACCTTCCCAGCAGGCTGAGGGCCAGGTCAAGGAAGGCGACGGCACCGCTATCGTCGAGTCCAAGATCAATACCGAGAACTTCACTGCCTATGCTGTGGCCAAGGACAACCAGCCCCTGATTGATGCGCTGAACTCCGGCCTTGACGCCGTTGTTGAAGACGGGACCTGGTCCAAGCTGACCAAGGAGTGGTACCCGGACCGCGAAATGCCGACTGACTGGAAGCCGGGCAGCAAGGCCGCCACGGTTCCCCAGAGCTGATTGAGCCGGGACGTTTATGGATCTCCTGGACCAGCTTGCTGACACCTTCTTCAACTGGGAGGAAATGGCGAAAGTCATTCCCGCCCTGCTCATGGTGGGTCTGCCCAACACCCTGATTCTGGCTGTGGCCTCCGGCGTTCTCGGTTCCCTGCTGGGGCTGCTGCTGGCCATGATGGGGATCTCCCGCAACGCGGGAGCCCGGTGGGTGGCACGTATCTACACCGATATTTTCCGCGGCCTCCCGGCCATCCTCGTCATCCTGGTGATCGGCATCGGACTGAGCCCGATCGCCCGTGAGATCACGGGTTCGCGGAACCCTTATCCGCTGGGCATCCTGGCCCTGACCCTGATCGCAGCCGCCTACATCGGCGAGATCTTCCGGTCCGGCATCCAGAGTGTTGAAAAGGGACAGTTGGAGGCCTCCAGGGCGCTCGGATTCAGCTACGGCAGCTCCATGCGGCTGGTGGTGGTGCCGCAGGGCATCCGCCGGGTCCTTCCGGCCCTGGTGAACCAGTTCATCTCGCTGCTGAAGGATTCCTCGCTGGTATTCATGCTGGGCCTGGCCGCCTCCGACCGGGAAATCTTCCGGATCGGAAACGACGCCATGGCCAACACGGGAAACCTTTCACCGCTGGTTGCGGCCGGTGTGCTGTACCTGATCCTGACCGTCCCGCTCACTCACTTCGTGAACTTCATCGACCACCGGCTGCGTACCGGCAAACCGGAGAAGAAGGAACCGGATGAGCTGGCAGCAACTATCGGCAAGGGGGCACAGGCATGACGGAATTCGCTTCCGGAACCCTGACCGGCAAGAACCTGCACCTCTCGTTCGGCCACAACCATGTTCTCCGCGGCATTGACCTGCACGTGGAGAAGGGCACCACGGCGTCGGTGATCGGCCCCTCCGGGTCCGGCAAATCAACGCTGCTGCGGGTCATGAACCGGCTGATCGAACCGGACCAGGGCGACATCCTTCTGGATGGCCGTTCGGTCCTGAAGGACAACCCGGACGAACTCCGGCAGCGGATCGGCATGGTGTTCCAGCAGTTCAACCTGTTCCCGCACAAGACCGTGGTGGAGAACGTTTCGCTGGCGCTCCGCAAGCTCCGGAAACTGCCCACGGACCAGGCGCGCGCCGAAGCCCTTGAGCAGCTGGACCTGGTGGGCCTGAAGCACAAGGCTGACGCCCGCCCGGCCAACCTCTCCGGCGGCCAGCAGCAGCGCGTCGCGATTGCCCGTGCGCTGGCCATGAAGCCGGAAGTCATGTTCTTCGACGAGGCCACCTCGGCCCTGGACCCTGAGCTGGTGAAGGGTGTCCTGGCGCTGATGACGGACCTTGCGAAGGGCGGCATGACCATGGTGGTGGTCACCCACGAGATGGGCTTCTCCCGCAACGTGTCGGACATCGTGACGTTCATGGATGCCGGTGTTGTGGTGGAGTCCGGGCCTCCGGAACAGCTCTTCACCGCGCCCCGCACGGACCGGCTCAAGGGCTTCCTCTCGGACGTCCTGTAACGCCTGCAGCACAAAAGAAATCCCCGGTTGCGCCGCAACCGGGGATTTTTTGTCCGCGCCGAGATGGCACTTAACGGCAGTTCCACGCGCCGGGATTGCCGTGAAGTGCCATCTCGCGGGGAGTTAAGGGGCCGGCGGCGGGACTAGCCCTGGGCGGCCGCCGCGGCCTTTGCTGCTGCCGGAAGGGCGTCGTAGATCCGGTTCATGGCGGCGTCGTCGTGCGCTGCCGAGAGGAACCAGGCTTCGAAGACCGACGGCGGCAGGTAGACGCCCGATTCCAGCATCGAGTGGAAGAACGGTGCGTAGCGGAAGGTCTCCTGGGCCTGGGCGTCGGCGTAATTGTGGACGCCGTGGACCGACGTACCGAAGGCCACGGAGAACAGGTTCCCGGCGAACTGGATGGAGTGGTCCACCCCTGCTGCGTCAAGGGCGGTGGACACGGCTGAGGAGAGCTCCAGGGAGCGGACGTCGATGAACGAGTACACGTCCCGGGTGGCGTGGGTCAGGGTGGCCACACCCGCCGCCATCGCCACAGGGTTACCCGACAGGGTGCCGGCCTGGTAGACCGGACCGGTGGGCGCCAGGTGGTCCATGACGTCGGCACGCCCGCCGAGGGCCGCCGTCGGCATTCCGCCGCCGATGACCTTGCCGAAGGTGAGCAGGTCCGGGGTCCAGGGTTCGGCGGCGTCCGGCGCTCCGCCGGTGAGGCCCCAATATCCGGAGTAGCCGGTGCGGAAGCCGGTCAGGACCTCGTCCACGATGAGCAGCGCGCCGTGCTCGCGGGTGATGCGCGACAGCCCCAGGTTGAAGCCTTCCTCAGGAGTGACCACGCCCATGTTGGCCGGGGCGGCCTCGGTGATGACGGCCGCGATGTTCTGCCCGTGGGTGGCAAAGGCTTCCTTGACCGCCGCGAGGTCGTTGTACGGCAGCACCAGGGTCTCGGCCGTGGTGGCTTCGGTGACACCGGCCGAGCCGGGAAGCGCGAGCGTTGCCACGCCCGACCCCGCCGATGCCAAAAGGCTGTCAAGGTGCCCGTGGTAGCAGCCGGCGAATTTGACGATCAGGTTGCGGCCGGTGACGCCGCGGGCAAGGCGGACGGCGGTCATGGTGGCTTCGGTGCCGGTGGACACCATGCGGAGGCGTTCGACGGCGGGCACGCGTTCCTGGACAATGGCGGCCAGGTTGGCCTCATCCGGGGTGGATGCGCCGAAGGACAGCCCGCGGTCCACGGCGGCGTGAACGGCATCCAGCACGGCCGGGTGCGCGTGGCCCAGCAGGGCGGGGCCCCAGGAGCACACCAGGTCCACGTATTCCTTGCCGTCGGCGTCCGTCAGGTACGGCCCTTTGGCGGCGACCATGAAGCGCGGGGTCCCGCCGACGGATCCGAAGGCGCGGACCGGTGAGTTGACGCCGCCCGGCATCAGCTGGCGGGCGCGGTCGAAGAGTGCCTCGTTGCGAGGATTGCTGGAAGTCATGGTTCCTATTCTCTCAGTTAGCCGGCGCGTCAGCTGCCGAGCAGTTCAGCCACCTTGGGCGCCACTGCCGTGCCCAGGAGCTCAATGGACCGCATCATCGCCCCGTGCGGCAACGGCCCACTGCTGTACTTCAGGTCGAAGCGGTCCACTCCAAGGTTCTGCTTCAGCAGGACGATTTTCCGGGCCACAGTCTCCGGTGACCCGACGTAAAGGGCACCCTCGGGAGCGCACATCGCGTCGAACTCGGACCGTCCGGCGGGACCCCAGCCACGTTCGGCTCCAATCCTGTTCCGCAGCGTCAGCCAATGCGGAAAGAATTCCTCCCTGGCCTCTTCGTCGGTGGGGGCAACGTGCCCCGGCGAATGCGTGGCCATCTGCTGCATCGGGTGCCCGTACTTGGACATGGCTTCGCGGTAGAGGTCAGCCAGCGGCCGGAAGGCCCGCGGCTGGCCGCCGATGATGGCGAAGATGATCGGATAGCCGTACTGCGCGCAGCGGAGAACCGATTCGGGTGTTCCACCAACCCCGATCCAGGTGGGCAGCAGATGGTGTTCCAGGGGCGGGTAGACGCTGAGGCCGTGCAGGGCCGGCCGGGTGCGGCCCTCCCAGTGCACAGGCTTCTGCGACCGCACCTTGCTGAACAGTTCCAGCTTCTCCTCGAACAGGAGTTCGTAGTCGGCCAGGTCCAATCCAAAGAGCGGGAAGGATTCAACGAAGGACCCGCGGCCCAGCATCACCTCGGCCCGGCCATTCGAGATGGCGTCCACCGTGGAGAACCGCTGGAACACGCGGATGGGATCATCCGAGCTGAGGACCGTGACCGCGGAGCCGAGCCGGATCTGCTGCGTGCGGGTGGCTGCCGCCGCCAGGAAGACTTCCGGGGCGGACACCGCGAAGTCCTTGCGGTGGTGCTCCCCCACGCCAAATGCGTGGAGTCCGACGGCGTCTGCCAGCTCTGCCTGTTCCAGCAGCTGCCGCAGGACTTGCGCATGCGGGAGCGGGCTGCCGTCGGGCTTCTCGCCGACGTCGCCGAACGTATTGAGGCCAAGCAGGATCCGGTCATCGCCCACGGGCGCGGTCGGGTTCTGCCCACCGGGTCCGGGCGAAGTGGTGAACCCGGAGGAAACGGCCTCACTCACCGGGATTCCCTGAGCCAGCCGGCCAGTTCGGCCGCCCAGTACGTCAGCACCATGTGGGCACCGGCCCGGCGGATTCCCAGCACGGACTCGGTGATGGCCGCCCGCCGGTCGATCCAGCCGTTGGCCGCGGCCGCTTCGATCATGGCGTACTCGCCGGAGATCTGATAGGCGGCTACCGGCACGGGGCTCATCGCGGCGACGTCGGCCACGATGTCCAGGTAGCTCATGGCCGGCTTCACCATCACGATGTCGGCGCCCTCCACCAGGTCGAGTTCCACCTCACGCAGGGCCTCGGTGCGGTTGCCGGCGTCCATCTGGTACGTCCGGCGGTCACCCTTCAGCTGCGAATCCACCGCCTCCCGGAACGGGCCGTAGAAAGCGGACGCGTACTTCGCGGCATAGGCAATGACTGAGGTGTTGGTGTGGCCGGCTTCGTCAAGGGCGGCACGGATCGCGGCGATCTGTCCGTCCATCATTCCGGAAGGGCCCAGCATGTGCGCTCCGGCATCCGCCTGCGCCACGGCCATCCGGGCGTAGATTTCCACGGTCCGGTCGTTGTCCACGTACCCGTCGTCGTCGAGCACGCCGCAGTGGCCATGGTCCGTGAACTCGTCCAGGCACACGTCGCTCATGATCACCAGATCATCACCAACCTCGGCCCGGACGTCCCGGATGGCCTTGTTCAGCACACCCTCCGGGTCCAGGGAGGCCGAGCCCTCAGCATCGCGGGTTTCGGGGATGCCGAAGAGCATGATCCCGCCGAGTCCCAGCTCAACAGCCTCGGCGGCGGCACGCTTGAGGGTGTCTGTGGTGTGCTGGACAACGCCCGGCATGGACGTGATGGGATTGGGTTCGGTCAGCCCCTCCCTGATGAAGGCCGGAAGGATGAGCTCGGCCGGCGCCAGGCGTGTTTCAGCGGTCAGCCGGCGCATGGCAGGCGTGGTGCGGAGGCGGCGGGGGCGTTGGCTGGGAAAAGTCATGTCCTGTCCTTCACGTTGTTTCAGGTTGGTGCCCAAGGGCGGCTTCGACGGCGGCAACAAGGCCTTCCGGCGTGGGCTCAGCCGCCACCGCGGCCACCGGCAGGCCAAGCGCGGCCGCCTGCTCCGCCGTCGAACGCCCAATCACCACCAGGCGGCAGCGGTGCAGCGGTGTGAGGTCAGCGATGCGCCGCACCGCGCTGGGCGAGGCTGCGACGACCGCATGGATGCTTCCGTCCGCTATCCCGGCAGCGGCTGCGGCCGGTGACAGCAGCGAGTACGACGGCGGCGCCTGGCCCGGTCCCCCGTCTTCCACCGGGACGGCGAGCCTGCGCTCCGCTGACGCCGGGTATTCGACGGTCCGGTAGGCGGTGACCACCGTAACGTTGCTGCCCGCCGCGAGCAGTCCCTCGGCCAGCCGGGGTGCAGCGATGTCGGCCTGCGGCAGCAGGACCCTGCCTCCGCCCGGCCACACCTCGAGCAACCCGGCGGCGGACTGCTCGCCCGAAGGCGTCAGGTGGACAACCAACCCGTTCGCTTCCAGCAGCCCGCGCGTCGCCGGACCGATGGCAGCGATACGGGTGCCGGCAGGGATCCACTGGTTGAGCACCACGCCGCGATCCTTTGCCTTGTCCAGGAGGACATGGACCGTGGTGGCACTCGTGACCACCAGCCAGTCGAAGGCGCCGGCGCCGGCGCCCAGGGCATCGCAGGCTACGTCAAGGGAATGCTGGTCTGCCGCCCGTTCGAAGTCGATGAGCGGCAGGAGGACGGCGCTGGCTCCGGCCTCTTCCAGTGCAGCCACGAGCGAGAGCGAGCGTTCGGGGCTGCGCGTGACCAGGACCCGGGCTCCGCTGAGCGGTTGGTCCGGACCGGATGCACGGGAAGGCGATCCCATGGCCAGGTCAGGAAGCCTGCAGGTCTGCGATGTCGGCGGCCCCGCCGGCAAGGAGGACTTCGGCCAGTTCGATGCCCAGCAGGGTGGCCCCCACTTCGGTCAGCCCGTCAGTTGCGCGCTTGTCCCGGACCGAAGCTGTGCCGTCCACGGCACACACCACGGCTTCCAGGTGAAGCATGCTGCCCTTGCGGTAGGCGTAGGCGCCCACCGGAGCCGCGCACCCGGCCTCAAGCCGGGCCAGCAGGGCCCGCTCCGCGGTGACGGCGAGCCGGGTGTCCGGGTCATCGAGTGCAGCCAGCGCCTGGGCCAGCACTCGCCGGGATCCTTCGGTTGAACCGGGCCTCGGAGGTGCATCGGCGGTGCGGCATTCGATCGCCAGGGAACCCTGTCCGGCGGCGGGGAGCATAACGTCCGTCTCGAGGTATTCGCTGACCGCGTCCAGCCTGTTGATGCGCTCCAGGCCGGCTGCCGCCAGCACAACGGCGTCAAGGTCGCAGGACTTGCCAGGAACAACCTGGTCCGTGGTGTTGCCGGGGAGCCCGGGGACCCTGCCGAGGCGGGTGTCCACGTTGCCGCGGATGTCCAGGATTTCCAGGTCGGGCCGGGCCGCGCGGAGCTGGGCGGCGCGGCGGGGCGAACCCGTCCCCACCGTGGCACCGGCGGGGAGATCGGCGAGCTTCAGCCCGTCCCGTGCGCAAAGGACGTCACGGACATCCACACGCCGCGGCGTCGCTGCAAGGCTCAGGCCCACTGCCGCCCCGGTGGGCAGGTCCTTCAGCGAATGGACGGCGACGTCACACTCGTTCCGGAGCAGCGCATCGCGCAGGGCGGCCACGAAAACGCCGGTGCCGCCCATTTGCGACAGCGATCCGGTGAGGACGTCGCCATCGGTCCTGATGTGGACGAGCTCCACGGGAAAGCCTCCGACGGCGGCAAGCTGGTCCGCGGTCTGCTGCGTCTGGGTCAGGGCCAGCTTGCTGGCCCTCGTTCCGATCCGGACGGTCACTGCTGTGCTGCTCCCTGGGTTGCGTCCCGGCCGGCCGGTGCCGCGGGATAGGGGTCATGGCCGGTGCCCACCGTCGTGTCCGCCCCGGCGATGGTGGGCTTTTCGCCCCGGAAGTTTGCGCAGCACCCGGGCCGGCAGACGTCGTACCAGGGGCCCAGGTCCGTCACGGCAGGGCGGTCGCTGATGTTGTTTGCCGCCGTGCGTTCGGAGATCAGGTCCACCAGGCCGTTGACGAACTTGCGGTGCGTTCCGGGGGTTGGGACGCGGGTGGCGGCCAGGCCCAGGTTGGCGCAGGTTTCCAGGGCCTCGGTATCCAGGTCCCAGACAACTTCCATGTGGTCGCTGACGAAGCCCAGGGGCACGATGACGATGCCCTTGATGCCCTGGCCGGCCAGCTCCTCGATTGCATCGTTGATGTCAGGCTCAAGCCACGGCACGTGCGGGGCGCCGGAGCGGGACTGATACACCAGTGACCAGGGTGCGGTCAGGCCGGATTCTTCCTGGACCCGGCCGATGACGGCCGCGGCAGTGGCGAGGTGCTGGGCCACATAGGCTGAGCCTTCCTCGAATTCGCGCGGTTCGCCCTCGGACCTGCCCGCTGCGTCGGCGTCCCGGGTGGGGATGGAGTGGGTGGCGAAGAGGATCTGGATGGGCGCGTCCGGGGTTCCGGCTTCTGCCAGCTTGGCACGGACGTCGGCGAGGCCGGCGGCGGTACCTTCCACGAACGGCTCCACGAAGCCGGGGTGGTCGAAGTACTGGCGGACCTTGTCCACCTCAAGGCGTCCGTCCAGGCCGGTTTCGGTCAGGGCCATGCCGATGTCCTCGCGGTACTGGCGGCAGCTGGAGTAACAGGAGTAGGCACTGGTGGTGATCATCAGCACCCGGCGGTGGCCGGCGTCGTACGCGTCCTGCAGGGTCTGCGGGATGTAGGGCGCCCAGTTGCGGTTGCCCCACAGCACCGGAAGTTCGATGCCGCGGGCGGCCAGTTCGGCTTCGAGCGCCGCCTTGAGCTCGCGGTTCTGCTGGTTGATGGGGCTGATGCCGCCGTTCGCCCGGTAATGGTGCGAGACTTCCTCGAGCCGCTCGTCCGGGATCCCGCGGCCGCGGGTGACGTTGCGGAGGAACGGGATGACGTCCTCCTGCCCTTCGGGGCCGCCGAACGAGGCGAGGAGGACGGCGTCGTAATCCTTGGGGGCCATCCGGCCGGCCTCGGTGACAGGGTTAACGGCGGTGGTTCCCTGCGGATCAAGGGGACTCATGCGAGGACCTCGGCTACCTCTTCGGCGGAGATCCGGCGTCCGGTGTAGAACGGGATTTCCTCGCGGACGTGGTTGCGTGCTTCCGTGGCGCGCAGGTGGCGCATCAGGTCCACCAGGTCCACAAGCTCGGGAGCTTCCAGGCCGAGGATCCACTCCCAGTCGCCCAGGGCGAAGGAGGAGACCGTGTTGGAGATGACCTGCGGGAAGTCGCGGCCCAGCAGGCCGTGGTCGCGAAGCATCTTTCCGCGCTCGGCCTCGGGAAGGATGTACCACTCGTAGGAGCGGACGAACGGGTAGACGCACAGCCATTCAGCCGGTGCCACCCCACGGGAGTATGCGGGCGTGTGGTTCTTCGCGAACTCAGCCTCGCGGTGGACACCCATGGCAGACCAGACGATCTCGGTTCCGGTGAAAAGGGTGCTGCGGCGGATGTCGCGGATGGCCTGCTGCAGGGCTTCCGGCTTGGGGCCGTGGAGCCACACCATAATGTCGGCGTCGGCGCGCATGGCCGAGACGTCGTAGCTGCCGCGGTGGGTCACGCCCGCTTCGGCAAGCCGTTCCAGCAGGGCCTCGAAGTCAGCGGCGGCATTGGCGCTGCGGACCACTGCCTCGGACCGCTTGAAGACCGTCCAAAGAGTGAAGAACTGCTCGGCTGATTCTTCGGTTTTAGTGACAGATTCGGCAGAAGTGTGGCTCATGGTTACAAGTTTGCCCTGTAGTACGCGTCAAGTCGAAACCAACGAGTTCTACAGCTCGTAGAAGTGCGCAAGGTCACAACCGTGCACGCAGGCCGGCACCGACCATGTGCCGGCCTAGGGGTTGCGCAGGCGGAAAAGGACCAGCCCGGCGGCACCAGCCACGCCAACCAGCCCCGAGCCCAGCCAGACCATGGCGCTGCGCGGCTCCGGCTGTGCAGCAAGCCGTGCTTTGCTGCGCGGCGTGCTGCCCGGCGTGCCCGTGGAGTACGGCGTCCATCCGGCAGCCTGCGGCGCGGCGTAGGGCGAGGAATACAAGGGTGAAGCAGCGGCCTGGCGGTCCGTTGCAGCCGTCCCGGCAAAGGGTGCTTGTCCTGCCGTGGCGTCGGTCCCGATTTGGTCCTCCCCCGGCGCCGCAAGTTTGCCGGGCTCGGATTCTTGGGATGCCGGGCTTGCCGCCGGTGCGCCTGCGGGGGCCGCGGAGGTTTCCGGGCTGTCCGAAACCCCTGCATCCGGAGTCGGCGCTGAAGCAGGCGCCGGAGCGGCGGCGGAGGCGGCCGGCGCAGTTCGCGACGGCGCTGGAGCCGATGTTGCAGAGGGGGTGGTGGGAGTCTTGCCCGCACCCGGCGCGCTGGCCGTGGGCGCGCCAGACGGCTCCGTGCTGGGGGTGGGTGCGGCGGTTGCTGAGGGACTCAGGGTGGCCGTTACCGCCGGGAGAAGCGCCGGCGGCACTGCAATCGCAGAGGCACTTGTGGATGGGCTGGGGCTGGGAGCCTTGCCGGGATCGGCCTGCTTTCCCTTTCCGTTTCCGTTGCCGCCGGATTCCTTGCCCTTGGCATCTTTCCCGTCGCGGTTCTGCCCGGGGGCATCCTGCCGGGCGGCCACGGACTGGCCCTGCAGGGAGGCTTCCAGGGGGAGGATCTTGTTCTGCTGCGTGACGGGTGCGGCCGGGTCACCAGGGTCGGGCGTCACCTCCGCTGCCTGGGACGCAGAAACGCCGGTGGCTAGAACCAGTACCGCTCCGATTGCCGCAGCTGCTGAGCCGCGCCGGATTCCCCCATGGATACCGGTCCGGGACATGGAAAGCTCGGACCTGTTGTCAACCATAGTCACCGACCCTAACCAGATCGGCGGGGGAACTTAAAACCGGCAAAAGGGCAAACCGCCGCCCGGGAGAGGCAGGTTTTGGGCTGGTGGCGCGCTGACCAGCGACGACGTTCAGCCGACCAGGTTCCGAACTTGTGTCCGAGTGTCGGACACCACGGCGGCCAGCCCGTTGCCCGCCACCCAGCCGCCCACCAGGGCCAGGCCGCCGGCCGCGGTGCACGCTTCACGGATCGCCGTCACCCGTGCGCGGTGGCCGACGGCGGCAAACGGCAGGGACCCACGCCAGCGGACAACGTCCCAATCCACCAGGCTTTCCCTGCTGATGCCGACGCCCAGCAGCGCCGCCGCATCGCGCAGGGAGGCGGCCAGGAGGCTGTCATCGGTCTCCGGCCCGGCGGATGGTTCCGCTGCCCCGTCCGCCCTGCCATAGGAGAGGCGCAGGACATGCCGGCCGGGGCCGGCTGCATCTGCCAGCCACTGCCATTTGCCGGTGGCATGTGTCAGCGCCTTTGCTTCGATCCCGGGAGTCTGCGGTGCCACCAGAACACCCGTGCCGCGGGGGCGGCTGTCCAGGCCGGGGTTCTCCAGCACCAGGGTGACAAGCTTTATGTCCGGTCCTGATGCCGGCTTTTGTCCTGCGATCGCGGGGACCGGCCCTTCCAGCAGGTCGACGGCGGTGGGGCCGTCCACCGCCACCACCAGCACACCGGCGTCGAAAGTTCCGCCGATGGACTGTACGCGCCAGCCTTCGGATGAGCGGGCGACCGAAACGGCCGACGTGTCGGCCAAGAGCGTGACACCCCGCCCGCGGAGATCCTTAACCAGCGCATCCACCAGGGTGTGCATGCCGCCTGTCAGGCCGGCGACGGCGGACCCGGCTTTGGCGGGTTGGCCGGAGGTGAAGGCGCCCGGCACTCCTGCCGCGTCGTGGGCGCCTTGCCGCTGGGCGGCGACGGCGAGGGCGAGGGAGCCGTGCTGCCGGAGCCTGGCGCGGAGCCCGGGAGCCACCATGTCGACGTCGAGCAGTGCGGGATCGGCAGAATGGACACCGCCCACCACCGGGGCTACGAGCCGTTCCAGCACCCGGGCGCCCATCCTGGCCTTGACGAGGGCGGCGACGCTGACTATGTCACGCCCGCTTCCTACCGAAGCGGGCAGGAACCGGTCCAGGGAAGCACGCAGGGAACCCGGGAGGCCAAGGGTCCGGCGGACCTCCGGGTCCCAGGGGTTGGCCGGGATGCCGAGTATCCCGGTCTTGGGAAGTTCACGGGGGCCTTCGGGGAGCTGCACCCATGCCCCGCCGGGCCTTGGAGCCACAATGCTGTCCGCCAGGCCCAGTTCAGCGGCAAGTCCGGAGACGGCATTGGACCGCGTGGCAAAGGACTCGGCACCGCTGTCCAGGGTCAGGCCGGCCACCACATGGCTGCCCACGCAGCCGCCCCACCCGCTGCCGGCCTCCAGGAGGGTGACCCGGTACCCGGCGGCAGCCAGCTCCCGCGCGGAGAGCAGCCCGGAGATACCGCCGCCCAGCACCAGCGCGGTTCCGGGGTCCAGCGGCGCACTGCCCACCGGTTACTCCGGGGAGATGGAGTGGATGAGTTCAACCACCCGGGTCAGGACTGCCGGGTCCGTCTCGGGCGGCACGCCGTGGCCAAGGTTGAGGACGTGCCCGGGGGCGGCGGAGCCGGCGGCGATGACCTCGCGGACGTGCGCTTCAAGGACGTCCCAGGGCGCCGACAGCAGGGCAGGATCGATGTTTCCCTGCAACGGAACGGTGCCGCCCAGCCGGCGGTTCGCTTCATCCAGCGGCAGCCGGTAGTCCACGCCCACCACGTCGACGCCCACGTCGCGCATGGCAACGAGGAGCTCGGAAGTTCCCGTGCCGAAGTGGATGAGCGGCGCGCCGAGGTGCCGCACATGGTCCAGGGCGCGGGACGACGCCGGGGCAACAAACCGGGTGTAATCGGCCAGTCCCAGCGAACCTGCCCAGGAGTCGAACAGCTGCGCGGCGGACGCGCCGGCTTCCAGCTGCGCCTGGAGGAACATGCCGGAGGCGTCGGCGGCCCAGTTGGCCAGGGCGTTCCAGGTTTCCGGGTCGGCGTGCATCATGGTGCGCGGCCCGAGGTGGTCGCGGGAAGGCTTGCCTTCAACCATGTAGGCCGCAAGCGTGAAGGGGGCGCCGGCGAACCCGATCAGCGGTGTCTTGCCCAGTTCGGCCACCGTCAGCCGGACCGCTTCCCGGATGGGTTCCAGGGCTTCCCATGTCAGCTGGGGCAGCGCCGCGACGTCCGCGGCCGTACGGACGGGCTTGTCGAGGACAGGGCCCACGCCCGGGACGATGTCCACGCCCACACCGGCAAGCTTGAGCGGAATGACGATGTCCGAGAAGAAGATCCCCGCATCGACGTCGTGGCGGCGGACCGGCTGCAGCGTGATCTCGGATGCCAGTTCAGGCCGGAGGCAGGAGTCGAGCATGGCGATGCCCTCGCGCACCTTGAGGTATTCGGGCAGTGAACGACCTGCCTGCCGCATGAACCAGACGGGACGGCGGGACGGCTTGCCGCCGCGGTAGGCCGTTATCAGCGGGGAGTCCGCGGTGCGGCCGTCCAGCAGTGGATGGTCAGCGGCAAGTACGCCGGCAGCGGAGACGGCAGGGCTAGGAGTCATGCCATCGATTGTGCCGAAAATCAGCGCCAAAAGATAACGACAGACTGTCTCCCGTTGGGGCCCCGCGGCCGCCGTGGCGGGAATCACAAGCCCCTCCGGCCCTTGACGGGGCAGGTAGTTGTTCTACCGAGGAACGAAAAAGCTATGATTGATCCGTTGTGGTTCTTTTTTCATTGGTGGCTACACACGCCGACATCGATCTTGAGACCGTTGCCCAGTTGAGCAACGGTTCCTCTGGTATTGCCACATCCGCTCTCTCCGGATCACCGGCAGTGAAGGGTGCGGTTGTCCTTGCCACCTGCAACCGCTACGAAATCTACGGCGAAGCGCCGCACCCGGACGACGTCGAGGCCGCCCGCGCGGCCCTTGTAGCCCAGATCAGCGATGTCAGCGGACTCAGCGAATCGCTTGTCTCCCGTTCCTTCAGCACCCGCACCGGCCCTGAAGTAAGCCAGCACCTCTTCGCCGTCAGCGCCGGACTGGACTCCGCCGTCGTCGGTGAACGGGAAATCGCGGGTCAGGTCAGGCGGGCACTGATCACCGCCCAGCACGAAGGCACCGCCAGCTCCGGACTGGTGCGGCTGTTCCAGGCCGCCTCCAAGACCGCCAAGGACGTCGGCGCCCAAACAGCGCTAGGTTCGCGTGGCCTGTCCATCGTGTCAGTGGCATTGGACCTGGCAACAGACCTTTCCGAGAACCAGGACTGGACCACCAAAAAAGTGGTGGTGTTCGGGACCGGTGCCTACGCCGGTGCAACCATGGCGCTGCTGCGCGAACGGGGCTGCACGGACATCTCGGTCTTTTCGTCCTCCGGCCGTGCCGAGGGATTCGTCGCCACCCGTGGCGGTACCGCCCTCGACGCCGAAACACTGTATCCCGCGGTTGCTGCCGCGGACGTCATGATCGGGTGCAGCGGTTCCGATACCCGGGTGGAGGCCGATGAACTGGCCCAGGTGCGCGCCAATTCCCCGCAGCCGCTGATCGCCATTGACCTGGCACTGACACATGATTTCGATCCCGCCGTCGGTGAGCTCGACGGCGTCGAACTCCTCACCCTGGAATCGGTGCGCCTCGCCGCGCCACAGGAGCAGGCCGAATCGCTGACGCAAGCAAGTGGGATCGTCAACGGCGCCGCGAAGGCCTTTGAGCAGGAACGTGAGGCCCGCTCCGTGGATTCGGCGATTGTTGCCCTCCGCCGGCACACTATGAACGTCCTGGACGCAGAAATGGAAAAAGTCCGGGCCCGGCACGGCTGCACCGCCGCTGCCGAGGAAGTGGAATTCGCGCTTCGCCGCATGGTCAAGCAGCTGCTCCACGTGCCCACGGTCCGCGCCCGCGAGCTGGCGGCCAACGGCCAGCAGGACGAATACGTGGCGGCCCTGGAAGCCCTCTACGGCATCACCGTGGAGCAGCCCGCTAGCCCCACAGCCCAGGCCGAATGCCCGGTGGACCACCGGGGCCTCGAAAGCGCCTGACCCTCACCGACGCTCTCTCACTTAACGTTGCTTAAACAACGACGCTCTCTCACTTCCTTTTAGAAAGTGAGAGAGCGTCGCAATTTCAAGGGCAATAAGTGAGAGAGCGTCGCTGAGGCGGTTTGTCAGTAGACGGGCTTCTGGGGTTCCACGTCACGCACCCAGGCGAGAATGCCGCCGTCGAGATGGCTGATCCGCTCGTACCCCGCCTTCCGGGCCGCCGCCAGGACATTCGCCGAGCGGGCCCCGGACTTGCAGTGGAAGACAATGTCCTTGTCCTGTGGAATCTCCGCCCAGGCGTCGCCGGCCAGGATCCTGCCCTGCGGGATGAGGACCGCCCCGTCGATCCGCACGATGTCGTACTCGCCCGGCTCCCGGACGTCCACGAGCTCAAAGTCCTTGAGCCCCGCTTTCCGCGATGCGAGCATAGTGGCCAGCTGCGTGGCAGTGACGGTGTGTTCCGTGTCCGACTGGACTGCCGGCGTGATGCCGCAGAACGCCTCGTAATCCGTGAGTTCAGTGATGGGCTCCGCTGCGGGGTCCTTGGACACCCGGATTTCCCGCCAGCTGCCGCCCAGGGCGTCGAAGAGCGCCACACGGCCCAGCAGGGAACGTCCGACGCCGGTGATCAGCTTGACTGCCTCGGTCACCATCAGCGATCCCACGGCCGCGCACAGCATGCCAAAGACGCCGCCCTCGCCGCAGGAGGGCACAGAGCCCGCCGGCGGGGCCTCAGGGTAGAGGTCGCGGTAAGTGGGCCCGTGCTTCTCCCAGAAGACACTGACCTGGCCGTCGAACCGGAAGATTGAACCCCACACGTAGGGTTTGCCGAGGATGGCGGCTGCGTCGTTCACCAGGTAGCGCGTGGCAAAGTTGTCCGCCCCGTCAAGGATCAGGTCGTACCCGGCGAACAGCTCCAGGGCGTTGGCGGCGTCCAGGCGCACGTCGTGGAGCCGGACATCCACCAACGGGTTCAGCGCGGCAATCGCATCCCGGGCCGACTCGATCTTCGGCCTGCCGACGTCGGCCACGCCGTGGATGACCTGGCGCTGCAGGTTGCTGAGGTCCACCGTATCGTCATCGATGATCCCGATTGTTCCGACGCCCGCTGCGGCGAGGTACAGCAGGGCCGGCGATCCGAGCCCGCCGGCGCCGATTACCAGGACCCTGGAGTTCTTGAGCCGCCGCTGCCCCAGGGTACCGATCTCGGGAATAATGAGGTGCCGCGAGTAGCGTTCCACCTCGGCAGGGGTGAGCTCACCTGACGGTTCCACCAACGGATCCAGCGAAACAGTTGAAATATTTGCGGTGAAAGTCGAAGCCATACTTCAATGTAGGCCCCGGGATACCGCCCGGTCATATTACCCCGCAGTAAAGTGGAGGTAACTGCAATGGAAAGAAGGACAACCGTGGTCCCTGAAGCACGGGCTGAACGCCCGCCCGCCGCCGAACCGCAAACCTCCCCGCGTCCAGCAGGCCAGCGCTCCGCCCGGCTTCCCCGCGATGAGCGGCGCGCCCAGCTCCTTTCCGCCGCGCAGGAAGTCTTCGTAGCCAACGGCTACCACGGCGCCGCGATGGACGAGATCGCCGAAACGGCCCACGTCAGCAAACCGGTCCTGTACCAGCACTTTCCCTCCAAACGCGAGCTTTACCTTGCACTGCTGGAAAGCCACCTTGCGTCCCTCACCGAGCTGATGCTGGGCGCATTGGACTCCACCACGGACAACAAGGAGCGCGTGAAGGCCGTCATGCGCGCCTACTTCCGCTTTATTGCCAACGATGACCAGGCCCACCGGCTCGTGTTCGAGTCGGACCTCATCAACGATCCTGACGTCAGCTCACGCCTGGAGACCTTCAACCGGACCTTCGCGGACGCCATTGCCCGCGTCATTGCCGGCGACACCAAACTCCCCCACCTCGAGGCGGAGCTTTTGGGGCGCGGACTCGCCGGGATGGCGCAGGTCAGTGCCCGCTACTGGCTCGAAACCGACGGTAATCTTGACCTCGATGTGGCCAGTGACCTCATCTACCGTTTAGCTTGGCGCGGAATCTCTCGCTTCCCCAAAGAGTCCTAGACTACAAATAAGACATCACCAACGAACTTTGACTGGCTGGGAGGCCCCCTGTGGAAATTAAGATCGGCGTTCAGAATGTTGGCCGCGAGATTGTGCTCGAATCGGCGCAGGACGCAGACACGGTGGCCAAGGTTGTGGGCGAAGCCATCAACGCCGGCAGCGAGCTGCGCCTGACGGATGACAAGGGACGCCTGATCATTGTTCCCGGAAATGCCCTGGCTTATGTGGAGATCGGCGCCGAAGAGGTCCGCCGCGTAGGGTTCGGCCAGTTCTAGCCCAGTCCCGCGCTGCCGCGAATCCCGAGGAGATCCGTTGCTTTCCCTGACCATCGTTGTGCTCGCCACCGTCGCCGCCGGCTTTATTGTCTGGGCGAATGACAGGCGGCATGCCAAGTACGGCGCCGGCCTTCCCGCCGGCGTAGCCGTGGGTGTAGGGGCCCTCACCTGGATCATCCTCATGGCCGCCGGCTTCGGCTACCGGCCGGGGCTGACCTGGGTTCCGTGGGTCCTGCCCATCGTGCTGGGCGCTGCGGCCGCCGTCGCGGCTGTTCTTTACCTGGGCCGCAGCCGCGCCCGGCAGGACACCCACCGGCTTACCGCGATCCTTCGGCGCTGAGCCTCGGTTTCTGTTGCACCTCATGCATGTGGCCGCCGTCCCGTTGGGACGGCGGCCACATGCTTAACGGCACAGCTGCTTGATCACGCGGCTGCCTAATGGTCCGGCGCGTATTTCGAAGGCTCGGCCACAGCCCCGGCCGCTGCCGCCGCGTCGCTTGCCCCGGCGGCCGCGGTGAGGTCCCGCCCGGTGACCTGCCCTCCGGCATCGTGGGAGGTGTAGCGGATGAAGACGCGGTTGTAGCGCCAGTCGAGGTCCGGATGGTGGTTTTGTTCCTCGGCAAGGCGTCCGACGGCGGCAATCACCTCGAGTGCGGCAGCCGCCGTCGGCGTCTTGAAGACAGTGACCAGGCCGCCGTCGCTGAAACGCCAGTCCGGCAGTCCGGTGAGTGCTTCGTCGATGCGTTCCCGGGGAAGGGCGTCTTTGGCGGCCACTGCTGCTCCTTGCATCAGGGCGCCGGCCGGTCTGATGGAGCAGGCCCTACAGGAACTCGGCCCGGCCCTCCATCGCCGACGACGCCAGCGCGTGCTCGCGGCGCGGTATCCGACCGGCCGCTTTCGCCAGCCTA
Source organism: Arthrobacter sp. 210 2 (assembly GCF_059093025.1). Classification (NCBI taxonomy): domain Bacteria; kingdom Bacillati; phylum Actinomycetota; class Actinomycetes; order Micrococcales; family Micrococcaceae; genus Arthrobacter; species Arthrobacter sp. 210 2. Next base: position 29,488 of record NZ_JBNHIE010000007.1, on the reverse strand, counting down.
CCGGCGATGACAGCGTGTTTGAAGGCCTCCCCCATCAGCGCCGGGTTCTGCGCCCGGGTCACCGCGGTGGCCAGCAGCACCGCGTCACAGCCAAGCTCCATGGCAAGGGCGGCATCCGACGCCGTGCCGATGCCTGCATCGAGCACCACCGGGACGGAGGCGCGGGACACGATGAGCTCGATGTTGTGAGGGTTCAGGATCCCCAAGCCCGTGCCGATGGGTGATCCCAGGGGCATGACCGCGGTGGCTCCCAGGTTTTCCAGGCGAAGCGCCAGGACCGGATCATCGTTGGTGTACGCAAACACCTTGAACCCGCGGTTAACCAGCTGTTCAGTGGCGTCCACCAGTTCCACTGCGTCCGGGAGGAGGGTGTGCTCATCGGCGATGACCTCAAGCTTCACCCAGTCGGTTTCCAGTGCCTCGCGGGCCAGTTCGGCGGTGAGGACCGCATCACGGGCCGTGAAACAGCCGGCGGTGTTGGGGAGGACCCGGATGCCGTGGTCCACGAGCAGCTGGAAAAGCGAGCCCGTTTCCGCCGTCGAATAGCGGCGCATGGCCACCGTGGTCAGTGCTGTCCCGGATGCCAGCAGCGCGGCTCCAAGGCCGTCCAGACTTGGGGCGCCGCCGGTGCCCATGATGAGCCGCGATGCCAGGGGTACGCCGTCGATGACCAGCGTGTCGTCCATGCCGGAGGCGCCGGCCGGCGAGGTGGTGGTGGTTTCGGTCATGGTCTCAGCCTCCCTGCACTGCCGTGACGAGCTCGACGTCGTCACCGTCGGCGAGCGCTGTTGCGAACCATTGGCTCCGGGGTACCACCTGCGCGTTGTGCGCCACCGCCACGCCGAGTTTGCCGCCGTCGCGGGCCTGGCCGTCAGCGGCGAGGGGGCGGCCGGTGACCTGGCTGACGAGCATGGTGATGGAGGCCCCGTCAGCCACCGTATGTTGTTGTCCGTTCAGGGTGATGTTCATGCTGTCTCCTTGATGTTGAAGATGGTGGCGGCCGGTTCGCGGCCGGAAAACCGGCCCGGGTTGAAAGGTTGCCAGCGGACGTCCGCCGTGCCGTCCAGAAGGTCCCGGCAGATGGCCGCCGCTGCGGGGGCCAGGAGGACGCCGTGCCGGAAGAATCCGGTGGCAATGATCAGTCCCGCAACGTGTGCGGATTCCCCGGCTGCCGGATCGCCGGCCAGCGACACCCGGCCCAGCAGCGGGGCGTTGTCCGGGGTGCCGGGCCGAGCCCGTGCCGTGTATTCCAGCAGCTCGAGTTCGGCGACGGCGGGCACCAGGACCTGGGCATCCCGGAGGAGCTGGTAGACCCCGCCTGCCGATACGGCGCCCGCTGCAGCCCGGGCACCGGCCGCCGGTGCATTATGTGTCGCGGCAAGGGCGTCCTCACGCTGGGTGGCTCCGATCACCACCGTCCCGTCCTGCCGCGGGACGATATACACCGGGACGCCGTGGACCAGCCCGCGGACCGTTGAGGTTACGAGCGGCTGGAGCTGCCGGGGCACTGCCAGGCGCAGGATATCCCCGTACACCGGCCGCAGCGGCAGCTGCAGGCCGTCGGGCAGGCCCGCCAGGGCGGCGGCCTCCAGGCCGTTGGCAACAATCGTTTCGCGGGCCAGGACCGTGCCGCCGCCGGCGAGCCGGGCCCCGGCCACTGCCCCGTCCGCCCAGACCAGCCCGGCGGCCCGGTCCGGCACGGCGTAGCCGTCGATGGCCCCCGCCACGTCTGTTCCATTACTTTCGACGTCGGGGCCATGTACTGCGAGCGCGCGCCGGAGGCAGGACACCAGGCGCCGGGGATCCACTTGGTGGTCCGCGGGAGTGTCCAGTGCGCAGGCGATGGCAGGGCTGAGCAGCGGTTCCCGGCGCCGGGCCTCCCGGACAGTCAACGGCTCCACGGACAGGCCGCTGGCCTGCTGCACCCCGCGCAAATCCATCAGGGCGCGGCGGTCGGCGGCATCGGCACCCACGGCGAGCGTCGGCGTCGTGAGGTACCCGGGACTTTCGCCGGAAGCGGCGGCCAGTTCCGCGGCAAAGCCCGGCCACCGGGCGGAGGAGGCAAGCATGAGCTCCAGGAGGTCCTCCTCCTGGTAGTGCAGCTCGCTCACCGGCGCCAGCATTCCGGCAGCCGCCCAGCTGGCCCCGGCTCCGGGCGCGTCATCGATCAGCACGACGGACCGCCCGGACCGCCTCGCCTCCCAGGCGATGGAATGCCCAACCACTCCGCCGCCGATCACGGCCACGTCGGCACGGATGGTGCCGGATGGAGCCCCGGGCGGGGCAACGTTTGGGGTGCTCATGTGTCTCCTTCCCTACGCCGGCATTAACCGGATCAGGTCAAGCGGTCGGCTCTGACGCCCTCTCAGCCCGGCGCTTTATGACAGCTGCCGCGGGCTCCCGCAGTACGAGGCCAGTGTAGAGGAACTAGGCTTGCAGCCATGAATGTGTCCCAGTCCCCTGCCCCCGCTGCCGCAGTCCCCGCCGCCGATGCTTTTACCCATGCCGAAGGCACTGCCGGCCTGAACAGCGCCCGCCTTTACCTCTGCACGGATGCCCGCCGGGACCGCGGGGACTTCGGGCAGTTCGTGGATGCTGCCTTTGCCGGTGGCGTGGACATCATCCAGTTGCGGGACAAGGCCATCGAGGCGGCCGAGGAGCTGGAGCTGCTGGCGGTTTTGAAGGAAGCGGCGCAGCGCCATGGCCGGCTGTGGGCTGTGAATGACCGGGCGGACATCGCCGTGTTGTCCGGTGCGCCGGTGTTCCACATCGGTCAGAAGGACCTTCCGTTGGATGCAGCCCGCACCCTGCTCAACGGCAACGCCGCCATCGGGCTCTCCAGCCATGCCCCCGGGCAGGTGGACGCCGCCCTCGCTGCCGCAGCCGGACCGTCCGCGCTTGACTACTTCTGCGTCGGACCGGTCTGGGCCACGCCCACCAAACCCGGCAGGGCCGCCGTCGGACTGGACCTGGTGAAGTATGCCGCCGAAGCCTCGGCCGAGGCCGGGAGCGGGGTGCCCTGGTTCGCCATCGGCGGCATCGACCACTCCAATGTGGACCAGGTTGTGGAAGCAGGAGCGAGCCGGATCGTTGTGGTGCGTGCCATCACGGAAGCTGATGACCCTGCCGCCGCTGCCGCCGCCCTTCTCGCTGCCTTGGACGGGGCCACACCCTAAAGCCGCCGCAACACGGCGCAGCCCCGTGCGGCGTCAATGCCATGCAAAATCGGGGTTCTTCGGGCTAGGCTGATTTTCGTGTCACATCATCGGCTGGCTCCCAACGTCCACGAGCACAACAATGCCCTCGAGGAAGCCCTGGGTGCCCTGCGGACCGAACTGGAACTGCCCGGCCCATACCCCATACACGCAGTCAGGGATGCCGAAGCGGCCGTCGCGGCCTTGCAGCTGCCGGCCTATGACCTCACCGGGGTCGGGTTCATCACCATCGATCCTGCATCGTCCACGGATTTGGACCAGGCCCTGTTCATCGAGGCCGACGGCGATGGGTACCACGTGCTGTACGCCATCGCCGATGTTCCCTCCTTCGTGACGCCCGGCGGGCCCCTGGACGCCGAAACACGGCGCCGCGGCCAGACCTTTTATGCCCCTGACGGCCGGATTCCGCTGCATCCGGAGGTCATCAGCGAGGGAGCCGGGAGCCTGCTGCCGGGGCAGGACTGTTCCGCCTTCGTCTGGGATTTCCGGCTGGACAGCGCCGCCGAAGTCACCTCCGTCGCGGTGAAGCGGGCCCGCATGCGCAGCCGGGCCAAGCTCAGCTACAAGGGGGCGCAGGCTGAACTGGATTCGGGCAACGCATCCCCCGTCCTCCAGCTGCTCAAAGAGGTCGGCCTCAAGCGCGTGGAGCTGGAACGTGCCCGTGAAGGTGCCAGCCTGAACATGCCGGAACAGGAGATCGTCCAGCTTCCCGACGGCGGCTACCGCATCGCCGCCGCCCCGCAGCTTCCCGTGGAGGACTGGAACGCGCAGATTTCGCTGATGACGGGCATGGCCGCCGCGCAGCTCATGCTGGGGGGCAGGGTGGGTATCCTGCGCACTATGCCCGCGCCGGATGAGCGCTCCCTTAACCACTTCCGCCTGCAGACCGAAGTGCTGGGCAAACCATGGGACGGGGAGGTCAGCTACGGCGAATACCTGCGCACCCTGGACCCTACCGATCCCCGGCAGCTGGCCATCATGCATTCGGCGGGAATGCTGTTCAGGGGCGCCTCCTACACCGCCTTTGACGGTGTGGTCCCGGAAGACGCGGTGCAGTCGGCCATCGGTGCCGCCTACGCCCACACCACTGCTCCGCTGCGCCGGTTGGTGGACCGCTTCGTGCTGGTGATCTGCGAGGCCCTGAGCAACGGCGGCAACGTTCCTGGATGGGCGAGGGAGGCGCTGCCGTCACTGCCGGACATCATGGCAGGCTCCGACCAGCTGGCGTCCCGGATGGAGCGCATGGCCCTGGACACCGTGGAGGCGGCGCTGCTGGTCAACCACATCGGCCAGGAATTCGACGCAATCGTCATCTCCGGGTCCAAGCCGCAAAACGGCAACGGAAAAAACGGGAACGGAAAAAACGGGAACGGCAGGAACGGGAACGGCAACGGTGGTTCCGGAATCATCCAGGTGTCCGAGCCCGCGGTGACCGCCCGCTGCGCCGGCGAACTGGAGTCCGGCACTAAGGTCCGTGTGCGCCTGGTTTCCTCCGATATTGCCACCCGCGAGGTCCACTTCGAACTGGTGCAGTAGTCCCCTGCGGACACCACGCTTCAGGGCGCGGCAGGGCCGAAACCGGGATTTAGGCCGTGTACGGCTAGACTGGAGAAGTAGATATGGATGCCCGGTCGTTGATTTCCTTGATTTGAAACCAACAAGCCCGCCCCTACGCGATCTTGAGATTTGCCCGCTGGTCACCAGTGCCAGCATTTAGATAGCCCGCGATCGGCTTCCACTGGAATTGCTTGCGCGCCCGAGCGTGCTCCGGATCAGCCTCCCGGCCGGCCCGTTGAGCAGGCAGCGCCATTGCCCAAATGAATAAGGAAACTCCCTGTGAGTGAATTGCATACCCATCAGCTTCTGACGGACGACACCGGCACCGAGACCATCGAGCCCGAAGAAACCATCATCTCCGATGAGAAGCCGCACGAAATCGCGGAAAAGTCCTTCGCCGACTACAACGTCCGCGAAGACATCGTGGAATCGCTGGCCGACGCCGGCATCACCCACCCCTTCCCCATCCAGGCCATGACCCTGCCCGTGGCGCTGTCCGGCCACGACATCATCGGACAGGCCAAGACCGGTACCGGCAAGACCCTTGGCTTCGGCATCCCGGCGCTGCAGCGCGTCGTCGGGCAGGACGACCCCGGCTACGCGAAGCTGGCCGTTCCGGGCGCTCCGCAGGCCTTGGTCATCGTCCCCACGCGCGAACTCGCGGTGCAGGTGGCCAATGACCTGCAGACCGCATCCCGCAAGCGCAATGCCCGCATCACCACCATCTACGGCGGCCGCGCCTATGAGCCGCAGGTGGAAGCCCTGAAGCAGGGCGTGGAGGTTGTGGTGGGCACGCCCGGCCGCCTGATCGACCTCTACAAGCAGAAGCACCTGAGCCTCAAGAACGTCAAGATTGTTGTGCTCGACGAAGCCGACGAGATGCTGGACCTGGGCTTCCTGCCGGACGTGGAAACCCTTATTGCCGGCACCCCTGCCGTCCGGCAGACCCTGCTGTTCTCCGCCACGATGCCCGGCCCGGTCATCGCCATGGCGCGCCGGTACATGACGCAGCCAACGCACATCCGTGCCGCGGACCCCGAGGACGAGGGCCTGACCAAGCGGGACATCCGCCAGCTCATCTACCGTGCACACAGCATGGACAAGACCGAAGTGGTGGCCCGCATCCTCCAGGCCAGGGGCCGGGGACGCACCATCATCTTCACAAAGACCAAGCGCACCGCCGCGAAGGTGGCCGAGGAGCTGGTGGACCGCGGGTTCGCCGCTGCCGCCATCCACGGCGACCTTGGCCAGGGGGCCCGTGAGCAGGCCCTGCGCGCCTTCCGCAACAACAAGGTGGACGTGCTCGTGGCGACGGACGTTGCTGCCCGCGGCATCGACGTCGAGGACGTCACCCACGTCATCAACTACCAGTGCGTGGAAGACGAGAAAATCTACCTGCACCGGGTGGGCCGCACCGGCCGCGCCGGCAACAAGGGCACCGCCGTGACGTTCGTGGACTGGGACGACATGCCGCGCTGGGGCCTGATCAACAAGGCCCTGGGGCTGAGCGTGCCCGAGCCCGTCGAAACATACTCCTCCTCGCCGCACCTCTACACGGACCTTGATATCCCCGAGGGCACCAAGGGCCGGCTGCCGCGTGACAAGCGCACCCTGGCCGGCGTCGACGCCGAAGTCCTGGAGGACCTGGGCGAAACCGGCAAGAAGAACAGCCGCAGCCCCCGCAGCGGCGACGGCCGGGACCGTGACAGCCGTGGGCGCTCAGGCAAGACCGGTGGCCGCGAAGGTGGCCGCGGCGGCGATTCCGCCGCCCGCTCTGGTGAGCGCCGCCGTCGTTCTGCCGAGCCTGCCGCAGCCTCCGCACCTGCCGCCGAGTCCCCAACCGGGACCGACGGCGAGCAGCCCTCGCGTGCCCGCCGCACCCGCACCCGTACCCGCCGCCGCAACGGTGAAGTGGTTGCCGGCACGGACAAGGGCGCACAGCCTGGCAGCAGCGAGGGCTAACTGCCTTCATGACTGACACTGTTTGGGCGCCGGACGGCGGCAGCCTGGTGGTGCACGCGGACAACGCGGAGTACCTCCCCACCCTGCCGGCCGGCGCCTTCACACTGATTTACGTCGATCCGCCTTTCAACACGGGCCGGCCGCAGCTGCGCCAGGAAACCAGGATGGTGGCCAACGCCGAGGGCAGCGGGGACCGGGTGGGCTTCAAGGGCCGCTCCTACGACACCATCAAGGGTGCCCTGCACCGCTACGACGACGCGTTCAGCGACTACTGGTCCTTCCTGGAGCCGCGGCTCGTGGAGGCCTGGCGCCTGCTGGCAGAGGACGGCACCCTGTACCTGCACCTGGACTACCGCGAGGTGCACTACGCCAAGGTGATGCTGGATGCCATCTTTGGCCGGGAATGCTTCCTGAACGAGATCATCTGGGCCTATGACTACGGCGCCCGCGCCAAGAACCGCTGGCCCACGAAGCACGACAACATCCTGGTGTACGTCAAGAACCCCGCGAAGTACCACTTCGACAGCGCGGAGGTGGACCGGGAACCCTACATGGCCCCCGGCCTGGTGACGCCTGCCAAGCGTGAGCTGGGCAAGCTGCCCACGGATGTCTGGTGGCACACCATCGTCTCCCCCACCGGCAAGGAAAAAACCGGCTACCCCACCCAGAAGCCGGAGGGGCTGGTACGCCGGGTCGTGGCCGCCTCAAGCCGGCCCGGCGACTGGTGCCTGGACTTCTTCGCCGGTTCCGGAACCCTGGGCGCGGTGGCCGCCAAGCTGGGGCGCAGGTTCGTCTGCGTGGACCAGAACCAGCCGGCCGTGGACATCATGGCCAAGCGGCTGGGTGCCCACGCCACCTTCGTGACCCACCGGCCCAACTAGGTAGCGCCAATTGTCGTTGTGGGGCTCCATAACGACAATTGGCGCTACTCAGTTGGGGAAGCCGGGCAGGATCAGGGGCGGACGACGGCGGTCCCCGTGCCGAGCTCCTCGATGCGGGCCAGGACCTCCGGTGCCGTCAGGTTCTCCCCCAGCAGGTTGGGCTTGCCCGTGCCGTGGTAGTCGGAGGAGCCCGTGATCAGCAGGTCATGCTTCGCCGCCAACCGCCGTAGGAACGCGCGGCCTTCCTCCGGGTTGTCACGGTGGTCGATTTCCAGCCCTGCCAACCCGGCGTCAATCATCTCCTGGTAGACGCGCTCCCCCACGATCCTGCCCCGGGCGGATGCCACCGGATGGGCGAAGACCGGGACTCCGCCGGCTGCGCGGACCAGTTCGACGGCGGTGGCGGGGTCCGGCGCGTAATGCTGGATGAAGTAGCGCGACCGCGAGGTGAGTATGGAAGCGAAGGCCTCGGAGCGGTCCTCCACCACACCGGCGGCCACCAGGGCGTCGGCGATGTGCGGGCGGCCGAGCGTCGCACCAGGAGCCACATGGTGGATGACGTCGTCCCACGTGAGCGGGTAGTCCTCGGCAAGGAGCGTGACCATCCGCTCGGCGCGGGTCAGCCGCGCATCCTTGGCCTTGGTAATCTCCTCCAGCAGCCCCGCATGCGCGGGATCGTGCAGGTAGCTCAGGAGATGGACACTGATCCCTTCGCCGGTCCGGCAGGAAACCTCCATGCCGGGCACCAGCGCCACCCCGTGCTCGGCAGCGGCGGCAGACGCTTCCGCCCAGCCGTCCGTGGAGTCGTGGTCGGTCAGCGCCACCACGTCCAGGCCGGCGCGGGCAGCGGAGGCCATGACGTCGGCGGGTTTCTCCGTGCCGTCGGAGACATTCGAGTGGGCATGCAGGTCGATCCTCACCAGTCCAGCCTAGTAGACGGGCTGCCGGCCCGCCGGAAGCCCCGTTCGCATCGCCGGGAAGCTGGTGAGACGATGGTGCCGTGAACCATGCCGATAACACCCCGAACTCTGCTTCCCAGCCGCTGGAAGAGCGGGTCAACAACCGCTCGCAGCGGCCCAGTTCCGACGCTTTCAAGGCCTTCATGGCCAGCAACTGGGCGCCGTCAAACGAGGAGCTTCCCGGCCGCGACGCCGTGGCCGGCTACGCCGCAAACCGGCGCAAGGCCATCTCCTCCCAGTTCAAAGGCGAGCGCCTGGTCATCCCCGCCGGCCCGCTGAAGGTCCGGTCCAACGACTGCGATTACCGGTTCCGCCCCCACTCCGGCTTTGCCCACCTGACCGGCCTCGGCCTGGACCACGAGCCGGACGCCGTGCTGATCCTGGAGCCTGTTGAGGAAGGAAAGGGCGACGACGGCGGGCAGCACCGTGCCACGCTCTACTTCCGGCCGCTGGCGGGCAGGGATACCGAGCAGTTCTACGCAGACGCGCGCTCCGGGGAGTTCTGGATCGGGCGCCGGCCCACCTTGGCCGAGTTCGAGGCCCGCCTGGGCCTGGCAACAGCCCACATCGACCAGCTGGAAACGGCCATCACCAAGAATGTGGGCGCCCCGGAGATCGGCGGCATCTCCATCCGGCTGGTCCGGAAGGTGGACGAAAACATCGACGCGCTGGTGGACACGGCCCGCTACAACACGGCGAAGGATCCGGACAACCTGGACCTGGGCGTCCTGGATGCCCTCGACGAGAAGCTCAGCGAAGCCCTCTCCGAGCTGCGCCTGCTCAAGGATGACTGGGAAACCGAGCAGATGAAGGCCGCCGTGGCCGCCACCGTTGAAGGTTTCGAAGAAGTGGTGAAGGTCCTGCCGCGCGCACTGACCCACGCCCGTGGCGAACGGGTGGTTGAGGGCGCGTTCTTCGCCCGTGCACGCGAGGTGGGCAACGAGCTGGGCTACGACACCATCGCGGCATCCGGCAACAACGCCACGGTCCTGCACTGGACCCGCAACACCGGAAAAATCAGTGCCGGCGAACTCCTGCTGCTCGACGCAGGCGTGGAAGTCGATTCCCTCTACACAGCTGACATCACACGCACCCTTCCGGCCAGCGGGGTGTTCAGCGACGTCCAGCGCAAGGTCTACGAGGCAGTCCTCGACGCCGCCGACGCCGGATTCGCCGCGGCGCTTCCCGGCACGAAGTTCCGGGACATCCATACGGCCGCCACCACCGTCCTGGCCGAACGGCTCGCCGAATGGGGCCTCCTTCCGGTCAGCGTGGAGGAGGCCATCAGCCCCGAAGGCCAGCAGCACCGCCGCTGGATGCCGCACGGCACCAGCCACCACCTGGGACTGGACGTCCATGACTGCGCTCAGGCGAAGCGGGAGCTGTACCTGGACGGCATCCTTACAGAAGGCATGGTGTTCACCATCGAGCCGGGCCTCTACTTCAAGGAAGAGGACCTGGCCATTCCCGAGGAATACCGCGGTATAGGTGTCCGGATCGAGGACGACATCCTGATGACCGCCGACGGACCGGTCAACCTCAGTGCCGCCCTGCCGCGCAAGGCGGAAGAGGTTGAGGACTGGATGGCCGGCATCTATCGCGAGGCTGACGCCGCCTCGTAGCCCGCTTTAGGCAGACAGTGCGCCCGGCTTAGGGCATTCGGCAAACGAAAAAGCGGGACCCCCGGAAGTATCCGGTGGTCCCGCTTTTTCGTGTTCCTGTAACGGCTACTGGCGCGGTCCGGCAGGCCCCTGCTGGCCGTCTCCGTCGCGGTCGGCGTCCGGGGCGGGCACGTTGCCGCCGGGCACCTGACTGGCACCGGGCTGGTCCATGTCCGGCTGGGCCTGCCCCGGAGCCGGTTCCTGGGGCAACCGGACGCCGTATTGGGGCCGGCCGTCCGGCAGGTCAGGGTAACGGACCGTGCGCACCGGCTCCTGGCGCGGGCCGCCGTCGTTGTTCTGTCCGTCCTGCTGGGCACCCTGCTGCTGGCTGCCGGGAGCAGGATAGCCGCCGTCCTGGGCGGAGGATCCCGAGGACTGGCCGTAGGGGTCGTTCCAGCCCGACGGGCGGGCAGGGCCCTGGCCCGGCTGCTGGTAGTTCTGGTTCTGCTGGAACGGCTGGTTCTGGTAGTCGCGCTGCGCGTAGGGACCGTTGCCCGCGGCCGCGTCCGAGCGGTTCATGGGCAGCTGATGCAGCAGCCGCCGGGCCTCGTGCGCCGCCTCAGGCGACACCACGACGTCGTAACTGGTGGCGACCACCTGGCTGGTGGAGGTGAAGTCCCGCTTGCCCCGCTGCATGGCATAGGTGACGATGCCGAAGAGCATAAAGAACGCCGCGCCCATCAGCACCGACGTGAGGATCGAGAAGTACCCCGGCGAGGGCGCGAAGAACGAGAGCAGCACACCCACGAACAGGCCGAACCACATGCCGCTCAGTGCGCCGGAAAGGGCCACCCTGGGGTAGCTCAGGCGCCCCGTCACCCGCTCAACCATCTTCAGTTCGTTGCCCACGATGGATACCATGTGTACCGGGAACTGCTGGTCCGCGAGGTAATCCACCGCCTTCTGGGCATCCAGGTAAGAGGTATAGGAGCCGACGGTGTCGCCGGTGGGAACGGCCCTGGCTTCGTCCATGCCGTTGGGGCCACCTGCCTTGGGAGCACCAAAAATGTTTGCCATGGTCCCATTCTTGCCCATCCGTATGGATGCTGCCTGTGAATTCAGCTAAAAGAGAGCAGACTCGGTAGCCTGTAGGGGTGAGCACAACACCTACCCGCGTCTTCGTGGCCCGCCTGCTGGGCCTCGACGTCTTTGACCCGCTGGGCGACCGGCTGGGCCGGCTGCGCGATGTTGTTGTGCTGTCCCGCGGAACCCAGGGCGCGCCCCACGTGGTGGGCATCGTGGTGGAAGTACCGGGAAAAAAGCGCGTCTTTGTGCCCATGACACGCATCACCTCCATCGACCAGACCCAGATCATTTGCACGGGGCTGGTCAATCTGCGCCGTTTCGAGCAGCGCGGCGCGGAGACGCTGGTGGTGGCCGAGATGTTCGACCGCCGCGTGACGCTGCGGGACGGCAGCGGCGACGCCACCATCGAAGACATCGCCATGGACCAGACACGCTCCCGCGACTGGTTCGTCAGCAAGCTCTTCGTCCGCCGCGGCCACTCCCTCTCTCCGCTCAGCCGGCTGCGCCGCAACGAAACCCTGATCATTGACTGGGCCGACGCCCTGCAGGGCCCGCGCACCGAGCCGCAGGCCGCCACCCAGTTCGTGGCCAACCACGAGGACCTCAAGCCCGCCGACTTTGCCGAGGCCCTCCAGGAAATGAGCGACAAACGCCGTTTCGAGGTAGCCAGCGAACTGCAGGACGAAAGGCTCGCCGACGTCCTCCAGGAGCTTCCGGAGGATGATCAGGTGGAAATTCTCTCCGCCCTGGACGTGCAGCGCGCCGCCGACGTCCTGGAGGAGATGGATCCGGACGACGCCGCCGACCTCCTTGGCGAGCTCCCCTCCGCTCAGGCGGAGGAGCTGCTCCAGCTGATGGAGCCGGAGGGTGCCGAGGACGTCCGGCGCCTCCTGGAATACGACGAGGACACCGCCGGCGGCCTGATGACACCGGTCCCGGTGATCCTGCCTCCGGAAGCAACCGTGGCCGAGGCCCTGGCTCACGTGCGCCGTGAGGAACTGTCACCGGCCCTTGCCTCCTCCATCTTTATTGCCCGGCCCCCGCTGGAAACACCCACCGGGCGTTTCCTGGGCGTGGTGCACATCCAGCAGCTGTTGAGGTTCCCGCCGTTCGAGCCGCTGGGGAACCTGGTGGACAAGAACCTGGAGCCGCTGTCCGACCAGGCACACATCAGCGAGGTGGCCCGCACCCTGGCGACGTACAACCTGAATTCCCTGCCGGTGGTCAATGACACCGGCCGCCTTGTGGGGGCGGTGACTGTTGATGACGTCCTTGATCATCTGTTGCCGGATGACTGGCGCGCCCATGATGGCGAAGCCCCGATAAGAAAGCTCGGTGGCCGCATTGGCTGACAACACCGCTCCGAAGACCCCCAACCAGCGGATCCCGGGCCGGGCGGCCAAGAACAACATGGGCAGCCTGGACACGCCCCTGAGCGGCCGCCAGCGGATCCTGCCCAAGTTCTCCCCGGACCCGGATGCTTTCGGGCATGCCACGGAGGGTTTCGCGCGCTTCATGGGCACGCCGCAGTTCCTGGTGTACATGACGGTGTTCGTTGTGGTCTGGCTGGCGTGGAACACCTTTGCGCCGCTGGAGTGGCAGTTCGACTCCCGCGACCTCGGCTTTACGCTGCTGACCCTGATGCTGTCCCTGCAGGCCTCGTACGCGGCGCCGCTGCTGCTGCTGGCGCAGAACAGGCAGGATGACCGGGACCGCGTTTCGCTGCAGCAGGACCGCCAGCGCGCCGAACGCAACCTCTCGGACACCGAATACCTCACCCGGGAACTCGCTTCGCTGCGGATCGCGCTGCGCGAGGTGGCCACCCGCGACTACGTCCGGGCGGAGCTGCGGTCGTTGCTGGAGGACATGCTGGAGGCCCAGGAAGAGCTGAGGACCCATGACCCTTCCGGCCCCGGCAGCCACGAGTCCCCGCGGGACAAGGTCAAGGACAAGCTCCGGGAACAGCGTGACCGGCAGCGGAACCCGCGCACGCAGCAGATTCCCCGGGTCAAGCCCGGCCACTCCACCCAAGACAGGTAAGCCCAGGACCCGATAGTGAGCACCCCCATCGCCAACTCCCAGCTGGCCGAGGCCATCAACAACGCCCTCGCGACTGTCATCGACCCTGAACTCCGGCGCCCCATCACCGAGTTGGGGATGGTGGACTCCGTCAGTGTGTCCGACGACGGCAGGGTCAGGCTGGCGGTGCTGCTCACCATTGCGGGCTGTCCGCTCCGGGACACCATCACCTCCGACTCCGAAAAGGCCCTCTTCGCCGTGCCGGGCGTCACCGCCGTCGACGTCGAGCTGAAGGTGATGTCCCAGGCACAGCGGGACGCCCTCAAGGAGAAGCTCCGCGGCCCCGGCGGCCAGCGCGGCATCCCGTTCAACCAGCCCGACTCCCTGACCAAGGTCTTCGCCGTGGCCAGCGGCAAGGGCGGGGTGGGCAAGTCCTCGGTCACCGTCAATCTGGCGTGCGCCCTGGCCGCGCAGGGACTGCGGGTGGGCATCGTGGACGCGGACGTGTACGGCTTCTCCGTGCCGGGCCTGATGGGCATCACCCAGGCGCCGACCCGCGTGGACGACATGATCCTGCCGCCCGTTGCCTATGGCGTAAAGGTCATCTCTATCGGCATGTTCGTCACCGGCAACCAGCCCGTGGCCTGGCGGGGACCCATGCTGCACCGGGCCCTTGAACAGTTCCTCACGGATGTCTACTTCGGGGACCTGGATGCCCTGTTCCTGGATCTTCCGCCGGGCACGGGGGACATTGCCATCTCGGTGGCCCAGCTGCTTCCCAAGGCCGAAATCCTAGTGGTCACCACGCCGCAGGCCGCAGCCGCGGACGTCGCCGAACGGGCGGGTGCCATCGCCACCCAGACTGGCCAGAAAGTGGCCGGCGTGATCGAGAACATGTCCTACCTGGAGATGCCCGACGGCGGCCGGATGGAACTGTTCGGAAGCGGCGGCGGGGCGGTACTTACCGAGAGGTTGACGGCAACCGTGGGCGCCGACGTTCCCCTGCTGGGACAGATCCCGCTGGATATCCAGCTCCGTGAAGGCGGGGATGCCGGGGTTCCGATTGTGATCGGGCAGCCGGGGACTCCCGCGGCGGAGTCGCTGGCAGGAATTGCAGCCCGGCTCGCAGCCGTGCCGCGCGGCCTGGCAGGAATGAAACTGGGTCTGCAGCCGCGCTGACCCGCCCCGTGCCGCTTCCCGGTGTGCTCAGGTGGCTTCGGTGTCGAACGGAGCGGCTTCGCCGGCGGGCAGGGACTGCACCACCCGCTGTGGCCTTGCCGGAGCCGCGTCCGCGGCGGCAACAGCCGCTGCGCCGGAAACAGCTGCGACGGCGGCAGGCGCCCCGGCACTGACAGGCTTGGGATCGTCGTCGAGGAGCGCTTCCTTGATGATGCGCCGGGGATCGTACTGGCGGGGATCGTACTTCTTCCAGTCGACATCGTCGATGTCGATCCCCACTTCTTCCTTGATCTGCTCGCGGGCGCCGGAGGCCATGCGCCGGACTTCCTTCACAAGGTTCGCAAGTTTCTGGGTGTATTCGGGCAGCCTCTGGGGGCCGATCACCAGGATGCCGATGAGCAGCAGAAGAAAGAACTCCGGGCCGTTGATTCCAAACACTTTAGGAAGATTACCCTCTCCGGGCTGCCAGTGACGATTCCCGTCACGCGCGGGCGGAAACCACCCTTATTACTGGGTAAAACGGGCCACGATCTTGTTGATTCCGCGCTGCAGCCGGGTGGCCAGTGACTCCGGCGCACTGCTGCTTTCGCCCGTTCCGGCTGAGACACCCTCTCCGGCCTGGCTGGCCAGGCGCTGCAGGATGGGAAGGGCGTCGTCAGCGCGTTCAGCCGGCAGGTTGGACTCGTAGGTAAAGGTGCGGCCGGCGGTCCGGTAGGTGGCAGACCACGGCGAGGAGCCCAGGACCTGCAGTAGGTTGTCCTGCCGGCTGGCAGCAACCGGGGCCGGCGGGTGCTGTTCGGTGACGGTGGCGTAGTGGGATCCGTCCGAGAGCCGAAGATGGACCGCCGGCTGGCCGTCGATGACGACCGCTTGTGCCGACTCGAGGTGGAACCCCATGGCTTCGAGTTCAGGGCAGGCCCAGCCTTCTGAGCGGAGCATGCTGACCTGTTCAGCGCTCAAGGCCCGCCCGTCTGCCGGCGTCTGCGACGAAACGGGCGACAACGCCGCTGAGGCGCCCGTCCCGGTGAGCGGATCACCGGCTGCAGCAAAGGCGCCAACGGCCAGCACACCGGCTGCCGCTACCGTGCCGCCGGCCGTCATGGCCAACACACGGACCGCTGCCCGGGGCGTCGCGGGGTGGACGGCAGCAGGCCGGGGCTCTGCCGCCAGCTCCGATGTGCGCGCCAGGAGCCGGGCGGTCAGGTCCTCACTGGCGGGCGGGATGGGGGCGTCCCGGAGCCGTTCCAGGTACTGGCGCTCCCGGCGCACGGCGGAAGCGCATTCATGGCACGAGGCAAGATGGCTGGAGGTTCGCTGGTGCCTGCCGCCAAGGGGAAACGGGGACCTCATGCGCCGTTCAGAGGATGCCCGCGATGCGCGGCATGGAAAGCTTGCGGCGCGCCTGCTGCGGACGTGGATCCCTGTGGGCGAGCTTCTCCCGGAGCATGGTCCGTCCACGGTGGATGCGCGAGCGGACGGTTCCGAGCTTAACGCCCAGGGCCTCTGCCACCTCGTCGTAGGACAACCCTTCCAGGTCGCACAGGACGACGGCGGCCCGGAAGTCCGGCGGGAGTTCCTCCAGTGCTGCCTGGACATCCAGGTCCAGGTTGTTCAGCTCGAAGCTCTGCTCAGGGCCCGGTTCGCGTCCGGGGAGGCGGGATTCCGCGTCCTCGGCCAGGGCATCGAACCGGATCCGTGTTTTGCGCCGCGCCTGGTCCAGGAACAGGTTGGTGGTGATGCGGTGCAGCCAGCCGTCCAAGGTCCCGGGCTTGAAGTTCTCGAGCGAGCGGAAGACGCGGACGAACACCTCCTGGGTGAGGTCCTCGGCGTCATACTTGTTACCGGTCAGGCGGTATGCCAGCCGGTAAACTTTCGCCGAATGGTTGGTGACCACTTCTTCCCAGGTAGGACGGACCCACTCAGCGTCGGGATTATGTACTGCAGGGACAGGTGCCACAACTGAAGATGACATCGTCCACTCCCCTCGTGGAATTGCTAACGCCCGGATACTGTTGACATCTCTGATTCGGCGCCGATCACCTTTTGGATGAGCGGATAATAATCATTTCAAATTTGGCTGGGAATTTCCTGACTGCGGGAAAGTTCAGCCGTGGGCGCAACAGCCCGCCTCCGCTGCCCGCTGCCCCGGACACAGTAGGCTGTAGAAGACATTCCCCCTCCCGCCCAGAAAGCGAAAATTCATGAGCGCCGACAAGTCCATCAGCTGGTCCTATGCAGAAGATCTGCCCGCTGAGGATGAGGTCATGCTTCGGGCCCGGGAGCGTTCCTTTGAACTGGGAGTGACCCCCATCGGACCGGGCGTTGGCGCCGTGCTCACGGTCCTCGCTGCCGCGTCCAAGGCGCAGACCGCCGTCGAGATTGGAACGGGGGCGGGAGTGTCCGGCGTGTGCCTCCTCCGCGGGCTTGGCCCGCAGGCAGTCCTCACCACCATCGACGTCGACGTGGAACACCTGAAGGCCGCGCGGGAGGCCTTTTCCGAGGCCGGCAGCCCGGCCAACCGTACCCGTACCATTTCCGGCCGCGCAGGCGATGTCCTGCCGCGGCTCACGGATGCTGCCTACGACCTAGTGTTCATCGACGCTGACAAGCCCGGCCTGCCCGGCTACGTGGAGCAAGCCATCAGGCTCCTGAAGCGGGCCGGCCTGCTGATCATCAATGACGCCCTGGACAAAGACAAAGTGGCAAACCCTGCCGGCCGCGAGGCCACCACGGTGGTCCTTCGCCAGGTCGGCAAGGCGATCCGCGACGACGACAGGCTCGCTTCAGCCATGCTTCCCACCGGAGACGGCCTGCTGGTCGCCGTCAAGAAGTAGCCACGCCCAGCACCAAGATAAAGGACAGGGTCCGCAGCACGGCTGCGGACCCTGTCCTTTTCACGATTATTCGGTAACGCCGACGAGGCATTCCTTGAGGTTTGCCGCTTCGGCAGCGTTCAGTTCGACCACAAGACGCCCGCCGCCTTCGAGCGGGACGCGCATGATCAGGCTGCGGCCCTCCTTGGTGACTTCCATTGGGCCGTCGCCGGTGCGTGGTTTCATAGCCGCCATGAGGAATTCCCCTCCATTTTGTCCCAGGACTGATCAGCCCGGGCGGGCTGTGTCCGCATGTCGATCAAGCCGCTATGGCGGCGGTAGTTTCCACCGCCAAGGCTGCGCGTATTCTGAATGCTTTTTGTCCTTGCTTACTTACCATTATCGCGGAATTACCCGCACGTAGCTAATCGATGGACATTTTCGGCGGGCCGGTATTCCTGTCCTGACCTGCACGGAAGTCCAAAAAAAAACTAGGGCGGGTAATCGCCGCCGCCCGGCAATTGCGCCCAGGCCCACAACCACACAATCCATACGATCTGCAGCAGCAGGAACATGGTCACCACCGTGCCCCGGTAGGCCCGGGAGCGGGACAGCAGCACGGCTCCCAGTGCCAGCGGAAACAGCGGCAGCAGCATGCGAAAGGTACTGGTCTGCGGATGCAGGAACGCCAGGAGGTACCCCATGTAGCAGGCGCACCACAGGCGGAGTTCGACGCCGAGCCGCACCACGGGCGGCAGGAACAGCATCAGGCCGAAAAGGGCCACAAAGACGAACGGCGCAAGCAGTCCCAATACCGGCCCGAAGAGGTCGACGCCGGTATCGAACCACGGTTTGAACGGCACCAGGTCATGGCCCCGCCACACGGTTTCGGTTTTGGTATACGCCTGGAAGTCGCCGGTAGCGGCCCACGCTGCGGCGGGCCACGCCAGCGCGGAAACGCCTGCGACGGCGGTCAGGCCGGTAAGTGCCGCCATTTCACCAAAGGTGTGGTTGCCGGCTGGCAGGCCAGCCGCGCCGCCGCTCCGGAGGCGTTCCAGCAGGCGATACACCAGAACGAGCCCGAGCATGGCGGCGAAAGGGACGCCGATGGGACGCGAGAGGCACAGGAGCACCACCACCGGTATGGCCCACAGGTAATGCCGGCGCACCACCAGGAGCAGGGCCGACGCCAGCAGGAGGAGCGACAGTGACTCCGCGTAGGGAACCTGCAGTATGGCCGAGACCGGGAAAGTGGCGAAGAAGGCAACGCCCCACAGCGCCGGGACGTGGGACACCCTGTGCCTGAAAAGGGTGTAAACCACCAGCGCCGCTCCCCAACCGGCCAGCATCGCAAGGAGGGTGAGTGAGGCGGCAGGAATTAGTCCCGTCAGCCTGCTGAGGCCTCCCGCCAGGGCTGGAAACAGGGGGTAGAAGGCCCAGGCGTTTTCCTGGACGTTGCCGGCAGCGTCTGTGGGGAGCTCTGACGGGTATCCGTTGGCGATGACCTCGCCGTACCAGCGCGCGTCCCAGATGTTGATGAAGTGCCAGTAGTCGGGCCTGGCCGGGAACCAGGGATTGGGGCCCTGGTGGAGCGCGGCGGCCATGAAGATGCAGGCGCTGACCAGCCGGGCCGAGGCGTAGATGACCGTGACCTGCGCCCACCAGGGCCAGCTGCGATAGGCGGAACCGGCCTGCCCGGCCCAGGCCTGGGCGGCAGTAGCAAAGCCCGTCCGGCGGCGCGCCACCGTACTCACTGCCCGCTCTTCCCTGGCACCGCATTCCCGCCGTCGCGCGCCGCGGCGGTTCCGTCGTCGCGCGTTCCGCCGGGGCTGCCCTGGTTCGGCTCCTCAACGGCCAGCAGCCGGGCGCGCAGCTCGTCCACTTCCTGCTGCCTGGCAGCAAGCTGGTCCCTCAGTTCATCAAGGACCTGGTCCACCTGGTCCATCCGGTAGCCGCGCAGGCCCAGCGAGAAGCGCACGCGGTCCACGTCCTCCGCAGCTGCGTTGGCCGGAAGCAGCACCGGGGGAAGGTTGGCCGGCGGCTGCTCGAAGCCACCGTCCAGCAGGGCCGGCAACGGGCGGTGGCCCGACTTCCGGGGGCGCCGCCCCAGGCTGGCCCACAAAACCGCCCCTACCAGCACGATGGCGAGGAAAACCAGAAAAAAGCTCACTGCTCCATCGTGCCAGACCTGGCGCTGCCGCTACTCCGGACGCTGCTCCCCGTTCAGGGAGGGGGTGATGGCCCCATGGAGGACGCGGTCCACCGCTTCGGCCGGATCGTCAACCACCTGGATCAGGTCCAGGTCCTTTTCGGAGACCATTCCCTCGGCTACCAGGGTTCCCCTGATCCAGTCGATCATGGGGCCCCAGAAGTCGACGCCGAGAAGCACGATGGGGAACGACGTCACCTTCCGGGTCTGCACCAGCACCATGGCTTCGAAGAGCTCATCAAGCGTTCCCAGGCCGCCGGGGAGCACAATGAATCCCTGGGCGTACTTGACGAACATGGTTTTGCGGGCGAAAAAGTACCTGAAGTTGATGCCCAGGTCCACCCACTGGTTCAGCCCCTGTTCAAAGGGAAGCTCGATGCCCAGGCCAACGGATATGCCGTTGCCCTCCACCGTGCCGCGGTTGGCTGCCTCCATGGAGCCCGGCCCGCCGCCGGTGATGACCGCGACGCCGGCTTCCGCCAGTTTCCGCCCCACCTCGACGCCCATCTCGTAGTACGGGCTGCCGGGCTTGGTGCGGGCGGAACCGAAAACGCTGACAGCCTTGCCGATGTCCGCCAGCGCGCCGAAGCCTTCGACGAATTCGCTTTGGATCCGCAGTACCCGCCACGGATCGGTATGGACGAACTGGCCGGGGCCTTTGGTATCGAGCAGATGCTGATCGGACATTTCCACGGCTGCCTGTTTGCGGCGCAGTTCAAGGGGCCCCTTACGGCGCGGCTGGGAATTTTTGGCCGGATCTGCATTGATGCTCATTCACCTAGGCTAACCTCCCGCGGCAGGTATCTCTTGAATCACGATCCGCAGGAACTTGGGGTGATTCCCGTCATAGCCGCCCGCAGTTCGCTAGATTCTTCCTATGACTACTCATGTGCCCGGCGATACCCTCGTCTCCCTGAACGCCGTAAATAAGCACTACGGCCAGCTGCACGTTTTGAAGGACATCAATCTGCAGGTCCGCAAGGGCGAGGTTGTTGTGGTCATCGGGCCTTCCGGCTCCGGTAAGTCCACCCTGTGCCGCGCCATCAACCGCCTGGAAACCATCGAGGGCGGAACCATCAGCATCGACGGGAAGGTGCTTCCGGAGGAAGGCAAGGAACTCGCCCAGCTCCGCGCCGACGTCGGAATGGTCTTCCAGTCGTTCAACCTCTTCGCGCACAAAACCATCCTGGAAAACGTCACGCTCGGCCCCATCAAGGTCAAGGGCGTGGCCAAGGCCGCCGCGGACAAGGACGCCATGGCGCTGCTCGAACGGGTGGGCGTGGGCCACCAGGCGCCCAAGCTCCCGGCCCAGCTCTCGGGTGGCCAGCAGCAGCGTGTCGCGATCGCCCGCGCCCTGGCGATGAAGCCCAAGGTGATGCTCTTCGACGAGCCGACCTCCGCTCTGGACCCCGAAATGATCAACGAGGTCCTGGACGTGATGATCCAGCTCGCCAAGGAAGGCATGACCATGATCGTGGTCACCCACGAGATGGGCTTCGCCCGCAAGGCCGCGGACCGCGTGGTCTTCATGGCGGACGGCCAGATCGTCGAGGACGCCACCCCGGAGGAGTTCTTCACCAACCCGAAGAGCGACCGGGCCAAGGATTTCCTGTCCAAGCTCCTCACCCACTGATGCACCGCTTTCACTGATTCACCGAACAACCACACTTCAGTTCGCACCCAGGCCGTGACCCACGGCCACCAATGAAAGGAATGTCATGAAGGCATTTATGACCCGGCGGAAGTCATTCTTCGTGGCGGCTACCGCTGCCATCGCCCTGTCCCTGAGCGCCTGTGGCGGTGGCGGCACCGGCACCGGCAGCGACCCCACCGTTGAAGCAGCACCCACCTTCGCCGCCGGCAGCACCATGGAGAAGCTCTCCTCCGCCGGGACCATCAAGATCGGCACCAAGTTCGACCAGCCGCTGTTCGGCCAGGTGGGCCTGGACGGCAAGCCCGTAGGCTTCGACGTCGAAATCGGCAAGCTGATCGCAGCGAAGCTGGGAATTTCCGCCGACAAGATCGAATGGTCCGAGACGGTCTCGGCCAACCGCGAACCCTTCATCGAACAGGGCAAGGTTGACCTGGTCATCGCCACGTACACCATCAACGACAAGCGCAAGCAGGTTGTCAGCTTCGCCGGCCCGTACTACGAAGCCGGCCAGGCCCTGATGGTTAACAAGGACAACGACGCCATCAAGACCCCCGAGGACGTCAAGGGCAAGAAGGTCTGCTCCGTCACCGGTTCAACCCCCGCCGCCACCATCGTGGAGAAGTACGGAGCAGAGCTGGTCCCGGCCGCCACCTACTCAGCCTGCCTGGAGCCGCTGCGCAACAAGCAGGTGGAGGCTGTCACCACTGACAACGTGATCCTCGCCGGTTTTGTGGACAAGGAGCCGGACGCCTTCAAGCTGGCCTCCGATGAAACCTTCACCAAGGAGCCCTACGGCATCGGCCTGAAGAAGGACGATACCGAATTCCGCAACTGGATCAACGACCAGCTGGAGGCATTCGAAGAGGACGGGTCCTACAAGGAGGCCTGGGAAGCCACTGCAGGTTCGGTCATCAAGACTGCACCCGAGCTCCCCGAGATTGACCGCTACTAAGTGAGTCCGGAGCTGCCGGGGCCGGTAGGCCGGCCCCGGCAGCTTTCAGCCTTTAAATCCGTCCACGCCCAAAGCCAAAGGATCCTATGGACGTCATCATTGAAAACCTGCCCCTGTATTGGAACGGTTTTCTCCGCACCCTCTTCCTGTCAGCCGTCTCCGGGATCATCGCGCTGGTCCTTGGCACGCTGCTGGCAGCCGCCAGGGTGTCCCCGGTAGCAGCCCTGCGCGGCTTCAGCACCGTGTACGTGGAGGTTCTCCGGAACACCCCGTTGACCATTGCCTTTTTCTTCGCGGCGATCGTCCTCCCCCGGCTCGGGGTCAAGTTTGAGCAGTTCGAAATTGCCGCGATCATCGCCCTCAGCACGTACACCGCAGCGTTCATCGCCGAAGCTGTCCGCTCAGGTGTCAACAGTGTTCCCGTGGGGCAGGCCGAGGCCGCGCGCAGCATCGGCATGAACTTCGGGCAGGTCCTGAACCTCATCATCCTCCCCCAGGCCCTGCGGACGGTGGTCCCGCCGCTGATCAACATCCTGATCGCCCTGGTGAAGAACTCTTCCGTCGCCGGCGCCTTCTTTGTCCTCGAACTGTTCGGCTACGGCCGCCAGCTGGCCAACGCCAACGGTGATGCCGTCATCGCCGTGCTGCTGGGTACCGCGTTCTTTTATCTGCTCCTCACCGTTCCGCTCGGCATCCTTGCCAGCACGGTGGAACGAAAGGTGGCGATTGCCCGATGAGCTCAGTCCTTTACGACGTTCCGGGACCCAAAGCCCGGCGGATCTCCCTGATCGGCTCGATCGTAGGTTCCGTGCTGATCCTGGGTTTGCTGGCATGGATTGTCATGACCCTCGCCCAGCAGGGCATTTTCGAAGGCCGGCGCTGGCAGATCTTCACCCGCGCTGATGTCTGGATGCTCCTGGGCAACGGCCTGAGCGCCACCCTGTCTGCTGCTGCACTGGCAGCCGTCATCGCGTTCCCGCTGGGGCTGCTGCTGTGCCTGCTCCGCATCTCCGATGCGGCCATCATCCGGATCCCCACCCGGGTGGTCCTGGAGTTCCTCCGCGGGATGCCCGTGGTCCTGATGATGCTGTTCGTCCTGCTGGGCTTCGGCACGTCACCGTTCATTGCCGTTGTCACCGGCCTGGTGCTCTACAACTCGGCAGTGTTCGCCGAGATCATCCGGGCAGGCATCCAGTCGCTGCCCCGGGGGCAGCGCGAAGCAGGCCTTGCCATTGGCCTGACCAGCTTCAAGTCCCGGATGCTCATCGAACTTCCGCAGGCAATCCGCCGCATGATGCCGTCCCTGGTGGCGCAGATGGTGGTGCTCCTGAAGGACACCTCGCTGGGCTACATCGTGGCGTACGGCGAGCTGCTGCGCGCCGTGCAGGTGATGGCGGACTTCCTGGGCACGCAGTTCCTGTTCCCCATCTTCTTCGTCGCCGCTGCGATCTACATCGCCATCAACATCCTCGTTTCCAGGCTTGCGGTCTGGATTGAGCGCCGGGGGTCGAAGAAGGCAGCCGGCGGCGTGGCCAAGGCCGAGCCCGAGAAGGCAGAGGCCCCGGTTCCCTAGACAGTTCCTACGCGAACGGCCCGGACCATCAGGTCCGGGCCGTTCGGCATTTAAGCGCGTGCAACGTGCTCCTGGCTCAGCCCGCCAGCCAGTCCTGCAGCGCGCGGAGGCAGGTGCGGATGGCATCCGCGTGGACGTGCTCGTTGTCCTTGTGCGCCAGCAGTGCATCACCGGGTCCGAAATTCACCGCCGGTATCCCCAGTTCGCTGAAGCGCGCGACGTCGGTCCAGCCGTATTTGGGTTTCGGCTCGCCTCCCACGGCGGCAACGAAGGAAGCGGCAGCCGGGTGCTGAAGGCCGGGGCGGGCGCCGGCTGCAGCGTCCGTGCGGACCACGTCGAAGCCCTCAAGGAGTTCCCGCACCACGGCTTCGGCCTGGTCCGGTGTCTTGTCCGGGGCGAAGCGGTAGTTGATTTCCACCACGCAGCGGTCCGGGATGACGTTGCCGGCGGTCCCGCCGTTGATCTTCACGGCGTTGAGGCTTTCGCGGTAGTCCAGGCCGTCCACGGTGACCGTTTGCGGTTCGTAGGCCGCGAGCCTTGCCAGGATGGGGGCTGCGGCGTGGATGGCATTGCTGCCCATCCAGGCCCGCGCCGAGTGCGCCGCCTCGCCCACTGTTGTTGCTTCAAACCGGCTGGTGCCGTTGCACCCGCCCTCCACAATGCCGTCCGTAGGTTCCAGAAGGATGGCGAAGTCCCCGTGCAGCAGGTGGCCGTGGTTGCGGACCAGGCGGCCCAGCCCGCTTTTCACCGCTTCCACTTCCTCATGGTCGTAGAAGACGAACGTGACGTCCCGCTTGGGCTGCGCCCCGCCGTCGAACAGCGTGGCCGCCAGCGCCAGCTGTACTGCCACACCGCCCTTCATGTCGGTGGCGCCGCGGCCGTACAGGATGCCTTCGCCCGGGACGCCGGACTCCCAGCTGGAAGGCACCGTTCCCTTCGAGCCCTCGGTCAGCGGCAGCGGTACAGTGTCCAGGTGCCCTGCCAGGATGACGCGTTCGGGGTGCCCCAGTTCTGTCCGGGCGATGATCGAATCCCCGTCGCGGACCACCGTCAGCTCCGGAAGACCCAGCAGCGCCGTTTCAACGGCGTCGGCCAGTTCCTTTTCATTTCCGGACACGCTGTTGATGTCCATGATGGCGGCGGTCAACAGGGCGACGTCCTGCCGCAGGTCCAGCCGCGCAGGCACGGATTCCTGGCCGGATTTCTGGCTGGACAGGACGGATGCGGGGTCTGGAGCGGTTTCGGCAGTCACGAAGCCAGTCTAGTTCGAACCCGGTGCCCCGCCCTCGATAGACTGGAGCACATGACTGAGACCGCTTCTTCCGCCGTGCCCGAAACCCTGAACGCAACCACTGACGAACGCTCTGCCTACGGCTTTGGCGTGGCCACCATCGCCACCGCCAACGGCAGCGCCACCGTTTTGGACGTCTGGTTCCCCGCACCGGCCCTCGGTGTCGCCGCCGAGCACCTGCGTGCCGTGGAAAACGCTGACGATTCCCTGACGCAGATCGCGGAAAACGGCACCGATGAGGACCGCGGCACCGAGCAGAAAGTGGTGTTCGTCCAGATCAACCTTGACGAGGGCCCCGCCGACACCGCCGACGCCTACCTCCGGCTGCACCTGCTCTCGCACCGCCTGGTCAAGCCCAACACCATCAACCTGGACGGCATCTTCGGGAAGCTGCCCAACGTCGTCTGGACCAACTTCGGTCCCGCCGCCGTGGAGGGCTTCGAACTTACCCGTGCCCGGCTCCGCCGCCGCGGCGCCGTCACGGTGTACGGCATCGACAAGTTCCCGCGGATGGTGGACTACGTTGTGCCCTCCGGCGTACGGATCGCCGACGCCGACCGGGTGCGCCTGGGTGCGCACCTGGCTGAAGGCACCACCGTCATGCACGAAGGCTTCGTGAACTTCAACGCCGGCACGCTGGGCACCTCCATGGTGGAAGGCCGTATCTCCGCGGGCGTCGTGACTGGTGATGGCAGCGACGTGGGCGGCGGCGCATCCATCATGGGCACCCTGTCCGGCGGCGGCAAGGAAAAGATCACCATCGGCGAGCGGGTCCTGCTGGGCGCAAACTCAGGCGTTGGCATCAGCATCGGGGACGACTCCGTGGTGGAAGCCGGCCTGTACGTCACGGCCGGCACCCGCGTGCGCGTGCCCGGGCCCAAGGATGAGGTGGGAGAGGACACCACCAAGATCGTCAAGGCGGCCGAGCTGTCCGGCGTTTCCAACCTGCTGTTCCGCCGCAATTCCACCACCGGTGCCGTGGAGGTCCTCCCCCGGGCCGGCCAGACCGTGGAACTGAACGACGCCCTGCACGCCAACTAATTTATGGCGCGACGACGCGGCCTGCGCCGCCTGGCGGTACTGCTGCTGGCCCTTGCCCTGGTGGCCGGCGGCATCTATTCAGCGGTGTTCTTCGTGCAGCGTTCCGAAACCCTGGTTTCGGAACGCTGCACCGCTGTTGTCGGCGACAGGACAGCCGAACTGGCACCCGACCAAGCGGTCTACGCCTCGCTGATCACCGCCGTCGCAGTCCAGCGCGGGCTGCCTCCCCGGGCCGCGAGCATCGCCCTGGCCACGGCCATGCAGGAGTCCAAACTCCGCAACATCGCCCACGGGGACCAGGCCGGACCGGACTCGCGGGGACTGTTCCAGCAGCGGCCTTCGCAGGGATGGGGCACCGAGGAAGAGGTCATGGACCCGTACTACGCCGTCAACGCGTTCTACGATGCGCTGGTGAAGGTCCCGGACTACGAGACGCTTGACATCACCGACGCCGCACAGCGCGTCCAGCGGTCCGCGTACCCCAGCGCCTATGCGCAGCACGAGGATATGGGGCGGTCCTTCGCCTCCGGGTTGTCCGGCCAGACACCCGAAGCGGTGCAGTGCACGCTGCGTTCGTCGGGCTCCGCCGGAGACGCCGCGGCGGTGGCCGCCGAACTCAGCACGGCGTACGGAGCGCTGGACGCTTCCGTGGAGGGACAGACCGTGGTGGTGAACGCCGGCGGCAGCCAGGCCTGGTCCGTTGCCCAGTGGGCGGTGGCGAATGCCAAAGGCCTCGAGGTGACCCGGGTGGAGGTGGCGGGCCGCAGCTGGGACCGTGCGGATCGGAACGGTTGGCAGGAATCTGCGGCGCCGGACGGACAGGTCCGGATTACGGTAGCCCCGCAAAGCACCCAGGCGGGTGTGGGCCAATGACTCAGACGAGGATCTCCACGACCGGCTGCACGTAGCTGCGGAACAGCTCCGGCTGGCCCATCAGCTGGTGGCTCATAATGATCTTGTCCGGCTCCAGGTACCAGGCCCGCTGCTCGTTCAGGGGCAGTTCGATGATGGTCAGTGTGAAGTCACGGGAATCCCGTCCCACTTCCATCAGCCGGTCGTCCACCAGTTCCTCCAGGAGCTGGTCCGTGCCGCTGGCCAAGCGTTCCGCCTCCAGCCGGGCGTACTCGCTCCTCCGCTCCCGCGCCCAGGTGAGGGCAGCGCCAAAGTGCGCCTGCAGGACCCGCTGCAGGGCGGGTGAGTTGCCGAATGCGCCAAACTCCGGCGGCGACAGTTCCGGCGAGGTCTGCGGATGGGCTTTGACCAGTTGTTCCCACCAGGCTTCCCACTCGGTCTTGAGCGCGCTCAGCCCGCCGACGTCGGCTGTCAGGTGGGTGTGGTCCGCCGGACGGATCTTGGGAACGGCATGGGACAGCGCCGGGTGGCCTGCGCCGTTCAGCCCGACCGTGTCGCGGACGTAGAGTGCGATCATCATGGGTCCGGACGTGTCCGTAGTGATCTGCCACCGTGAACCGCTTGCCTGATGCATCCGAAGTCCTTCCCTGGCGTGCTCCTGCCGGGTCTGCTGATCCGGTTTCGCGCCCCCGGCTATCAGTCTATTCCCGCTCCCTGCCCACGGTAACGCCCCTCAGCGACTCAAGCCGTCAACGTGGCGTTCCAGCACGTCGGAGCACATTTGCGCGGTCATCCACCCGGTTTGCAGCAGGGCATGCATGCATAGTCCGTCCAGTGTGGCCAGGAGGCGTTCCGCTTCCACCACCAGGCTCTCCTGCGGTTCGTCCTGGGGCATCAGCGCAGCCACCACCTGCCCGGCAATCGCTGCCACCTCCCGGTGGCTGCTGTCGGCAACCGGGGCGAGGAAAGGCCGGATCCTGGCCGCGTTCTTGAACGCCATCCAGGCGCAGGCTTCTACCGCCCGGGACTCATCCAGGGGCAGCAGGCCACCCAACAGGGTTAATACCGCTGCACGCTGCTCAAGGCTGCGCGGCGCTGCGGCGGCGACACCGGGCAACGCCCCCTTGAGCCGGCGGACAATCCGGTCCACCACGGTGGCAAAGGAATAGGTCAGGAGTTCGTCGCTGCCGGCGAAGTAGTGCCGGACGGATCCGACGGCGAGTCCGGCCTCATCCGCCACCTCACGCAGCGAGGCGCGTTCCAGTCCATCCACCGCGATGATCCTGAGGACCGCTTCCACAACGTCCTGGCGGCGGGCTTCGGCATCTACGATTTTGGGCACTGGTCCTTTTTAGCACGGTTGTGCTCCATCGCTTGCCGCGCCTGCCGTCCCTGCCCGGCATCCGGAACATGCGGCGGCACCGCGGCCCGGTGGGATAGCGTTGAGGCATGAAAATTCTGGTTACAGGGGGCACCGGTTACATCGGTTCCCACACTGTTCTTTCCCTGCAGGAAGCCGGCCACGATGTTGTCGTCATCGACAACCTCATCAACTCCAGCGAGGAGTCACTGCGCCGGGTTGCCGAACTCAGCGGCAAAACGGCTGAGTTCCATAACGTGGACCTGGTGGACGAAGCCGCGGTTGAGAAAGTCTTCGCCGGCAGCGCGATCGACGCCGTCATCCACTTCGCCGGCCTGAAAGCTGTAGGGGAATCGGTGCAGGAGCCGCTGAAGTACTACTACAACAACCTCGTGGGCACCCTGAACCTGATCCGCGTGATGGACCGGCACAACGTCCGGTCTTTTGTGTTCAGCTCGTCAGCGACGGTTTACGGCGAACACAACCCCATCCCCTACGTGGAAAAGATGGAGATCGGCGCCAACAACCCCTATGGCCGCACCAAGGAGCAGATCGAGGACATCCTCTCCGACCTTGGCGCAGCCGACGACCGCTGGCATATAGCCCTGCTGCGCTACTTCAACCCGGTAGGCGCCCACCCCTCCGGACGCATCGGCGAGGATCCGCAGGGCATCCCCAACAACCTGGTTCCGTTCATCGCGCAGGTGGCCGTTGGCCGGCGCGAAAAGCTCATGGTTTTCGGCGGCGACTACGACACCCCGGACGGCACCTGCCTGCGCGACTACATCCACGTGGTGGACCTTGCAGAAGGCCACGTGGCCGCCCTGAACCACGTGGCGGACCGCGCCGGCGTGTTCCGCTGGAACCTCGGCTCCGGCAAGGGCTCCTCGGTGCTGGAGGTCCTGCGCTCCTTCGAAAAGGCCGTGGGCAAGCCCATCCCCTACGAAATCACCGGCCGCCGCGCGGGCGACCTTCCTGCTTTCTGGGCTGACGCCACCTCGGCGCTGGCAGACCTGAGCTGGTCCACCACCAAGACCGTGGACCAGATGTGCGAGGACCACTGGCGGTGGCAGAAAAACAACCCCCAGGGCTACTCGTCCTGACAGCAA
Organism: Arthrobacter sp. 210 2; assembly: GCF_059093025.1. NCBI lineage: Bacteria > Bacillati > Actinomycetota > Actinomycetes > Micrococcales > Micrococcaceae > Arthrobacter > Arthrobacter sp. 210 2. Next base: position 175 of record NZ_JBNHIE010000007.1, on the reverse strand, counting down.
CGCGGGGTCACTAAACGCCCTTCGGGGACACTCTATTGGGCGTTTGATGACCCCGCGTTGCCTGTAGTTGGTGATTAACGACGACGGCCGCCCACCTCCTGGAGGTGGGCGGCCGTCGTCGTAAGGGGAGGTCAGCGAGCGGGGTAGTCCAGGGCCGGCTCGCCGATGTACAGCT